>NZ_JAQJCG010000002.1:0-428762 GCF_030182565.1 Rhizobium centroccidentale
ATTGCCGTAATACTCAATGACTTCTCGCTTGAATGCGCTGCTGTATTTGGACATGCAAAACCCCCGAAGTTGGGTGTCCAACTTTCGGGGGTCAATTCACACTCGGAAAAGGAGCATGGGGCTATTTTTATGCCTTGAAAGAGCCAACAAACCGCTGAAGAGACTGATTGTTGGCGGGCGGGAGCTTTCAGTCGGTGATTCCAAGGATATTCAAGGGCATTCTCTATGTCGTTCTTGCCGTCGCGCTCTTCGTCGGTCTCGGCATCATCGTGCCACGGCCGCTCTGGCATGATGGATCGGCTGCGCGCAGCGAGCCCTCGCGGCAAATCCTCATGCTCAGCAACCACATCCATACGGACATTGCCATTCCCGTCGATGGCGATCTCCTCACCCGTTTCGCCTTCCTGCGAACGGCCGGGCTCGATCTTGATAATCCCAACCTGCGCTATCTCATTTTCGGCTGGGGCGGACGGAGCTTCTATACGGAGACGCGGACATGGGCAGATTTGAAGGCGGGTCCCGTGTTGAAGAGCTTTGCGCTCGACCGTTCCGTCATTCATGCGGAGCTCGCAGGCGATATCCCGCTGGACGCGCCTGCCGTGACGGTCATCGACATCGATGCCGAAGGTCTTGAGCGGCTCAAGCAATTCGTTCTCGCCAGCTTTGATCGCTCCGATAGCAATCCGATACCCCTGCCTGGCAGCAACTATGGGCCAAACGATGCGTTCTTCGAAGCGCGGGGTTATTTCAATGCGCTGATGGGATGCAACACCTGGACGGCTGCCGGGCTGAGGCAAGCAGGATTGATCTCCGGCCTTTGGACATCCTTGCCCTGGATGCTGCGAATGTCCATGAGGCTGCATAATGACGATGAACGCTTTGTAGCACGCCATGCCCTGCCTTGAGGCGGTTTGACTTGCTTCAGGTTGTATCCTAATCTTTGCGCCGTTCCTGTGGGGCACATCGGCATCGCGCCGAAAGGGCTAGGCCTGCCCGCTGATATCCTCAGCAGGAGTCTGCCCATGCCAACCCTCGACACCTACCGTAAACAAGCCAAGCTCTTGATGCGCTGGCACCGTGAGCGCGACTATTCCATTGGCGGAAGAGTCCGAATGCTCGATCGTTTCAAGGAGCTGACGGATCGCGAGATCCTGGCGATGAACTTCCCCCTATCGTTGGCGCAGGAGATCGTTGCGGTCGAAGCGGGCCATAATAGCTGGGCGGAATTGAAGTCCGTCGCAGCGGACGCGCCGAAGATGCCGGCCATGACAGCGGAACCGCCGGTTTTCAAGAGCATCGTTCCGATCCTTTTCGTGCGGGATGTCACCGCGAGTGCGGCCTTCTTCAGGGAGAGGCTGGGTTTCTCTGAGGAGTTCCTGCATGGAGCACCGCCGTTCTATGGCGCGGTGTCGCGCGATGGCATCTGGGTTCACTTGCGGCTTGTCTATGAGCCTTACTTTGCGGCGGCGGCTGCAAAGGAGAAGTCGTTGATCCTCGCTTCGATCGAGGTTTCGAATGTCCAGGGATTGTTCGAGGAGTTCAAGGCGAGGGGCGTGGAGTTTGCACAGCCGCTCACCAAGCAGGCATGGGGCGGCACGGATTTTCACGTGCGCGATCCGGACGGAAACGTGATCTCGTTTGTGACGTTCAGGTCGTAACACTTTGGTTCGTCGAGGATTGCCGCAGAGCAGCCACCGTCACATATCCTCGCAATCCTGCCAGCCTTCCTCGAAGACCAGCTTGTCGAGCGGCAGGCGATCCCGCCATCCCTTCACGGCGAGTTCCGGCATGTCGTAGAGCTCGTCGACATAGCCGACACAGAGCCATGCGACGATCTTCACATGCTCGGGTATACCGAGGATGGCCTTGATGGCATCCTCATGGAAGATGCTGACCCAGCCGACACCAACGCCTTCGGCCCGTGCGGCAAGCCAGAGGTTCTGTACCGCGCAGACGGTCGAATAGACATCGGTATCCGGATTATGCGTGCGGCCGAGCACGACCGGGCCGCCGCGCTTGGTGTCGCAGGTGATGCAGATGCTGAGGGGCGCCTTGCGGATGCCTTCCAGCTTCAGCCGTTGATATTGGCTGCGGCGATCGCCTTCGAACATTGCGCAGGCCTCCTCATTGGCCTGATGGAAGGCCTGCCACACGCGCTCGCGCGTCTCGCTCTGACGGATCAGAATGAAATTCCACGGCTGCATGAAACCGACCGACGGCGCCGAATGAGCCGCCTTGAGCAAGCGCCGGACAAGATCGTCGGGCAGGGGATCGGGCCGGAACTGGTCACGCACGTCGCGCCGCGTCTCGATGGCGCGATAGACGGCGTCACGCTCCACCTCCGAAAATGCCCCGGCTGTAACCAGATGATCCGACACACCCGCGGGAGCGTCGGCGATGGACGGTATAGCATCGGCAGTCTTTTCAGGAGCGGGCATGTTCAACCATGATTTTCATTAGGCGGCGTATCGGCCGGTATCGCCGACCCTTGCACACTAGGCTGAAGCACAGCTTAGTGCTGGATGGCAAGCCAAACTACCAGGACGATTTTCCACAGGCGAGCGCATTATCGGCTTTCGATTGTCATGGAACGGCGGTTTGGGAAACATCTTCCTCATGTTTGGCACATGGACTGCGGAAACTGCGTTTGTTTCGATCCCCAGGTTAAGGATGAATTGTCGTGCGAAAGCGGCCATCTCCTTTGACAAACTTCGCATCGTGCGTCATATGGAGCGTCAATGAACCGCCTGCGCGAAAATTCGCGCGGGCGGTTTTGCATTTCAACGGCGCCTTTTTTGCAATTCATTCGCATAAGCAGGCGTGCGGACATTTGGAGACGGGCATGAACAGTCAAGGAAACGATACGATCAGGCGGCTTGCCCTTTGGGGCATTCCGCTGTCGCTCGGCGTCATGGGACTGAAGATGCTGGCCTGGTGGCTGACGGGCTCCGTGGCGCTTTTGTCCGATGGACTTGAATCGCTGGTCAATGTCGTTGCCGCTTTCATCGCCTTTTTCGTCATCCGTTACGCGCAGAAGCCGGCCGATCACGATCACCCCTTCGGGCATCACAAGGCGGAATATCTCTCCGCCGTTACCGAAGGGGTGATGATCGTCGTTGCCGCTTTGATGATCGTGCAGGAAGCGATCGGGCACCTCGGCAATCCGCAGCCGATGCAGGCGCCTTTGCTCGGCCTCGCCATCAACTTCGTCGCCGGCGTCATAAACGGCGCGTGGGCTCTGACGCTGATCCGCGCCGGAAGGACGCACCGCTCACCGGCACTGACGGCGGACGGCCAGCATATCATGTCGGATGTCTATACCTCGATCGGCGTGCTCATCGGCTTGTTGCTGGCGCTCGGTACCGGCCAGCCGATCTTCGACCCCGTACTTGCCATTCTCGTTGCCATCAACATTCTCTACCAGGGCTGGAAGGTCATCTCCACTTCGATCGATGGGCTTATGGACAAGGCTGTCCTGCCGGAAGAGGAGGAGACTATCAAGAGTGCGATCGCGGGGAGTGCTGAGGGTTCGCTCGGCGTGCACGATCTGAAGACGCGCAGGGCAGGGGCGGTGACCTTCGTCGATTTTCACATGGTCGTGCCCGCCGCCATGCCGGTGCGAGAGGCCCATCGAATCTGCGACCGCCTTGAAGATGCCATACGGGCGATCCATGCGGGCGCCGAAATAACCATTCATGTGGAGCCGGAGGGCGAGAAGGCCCATGGTATCCGCGTCAAAGTGATCAAGGAGACCTGAGATGCCAAAGACCGATGTGTCCGGCCTGTCGATGCTCGGCAACCAGACGGAAACGGCCAGCAATCCGGAAGAGGCCGTTCTGGAAAAGGTGCCATCCGGCCATGCCGGCACCGATTATGTCGTGCGCTTCACCGCGCCCGAATTCACCTCGCTCTGCCCGATGACGGGACAGCCGGATTTCGCCCATATCGTCATCGACTACATTCCGAACGAATGGCTGGTCGAATCGAAGTCGCTGAAGCTCTTCCTGCATTCCTTCCGCAATCACGGCGCATTCCATGAGGATTGCTCGATCTACATCGCTAAGCGCCTGGTGGATCTGCTGCAGCCGAAGTGGCTGCGCATCGGTGCCTACTGGTATCCGCGCGGCGGCATTCCGATCGACGTTTTCTGGCAGACCGGCAAGCCGCCGGAAGGTGTCTGGCTACCGGACCAGGGTGTGCAGCCCTATCGCGGCCGAGGCTGAATGAAAAAGCCGCCATCCGAAGATGGCGGCTTTTCTGCTAGATGCGATGAGACTGTGACTCAGGCAAACGAGTTGTCGTCGCCATTGTCATAGGACGAGTCATCATAATCGTCGTCCTGAGCGTCTTGGGCAGCATCCTGGGCGTAATCGGCCGCGCTTTGATCATTCTGATCGCTATTATCGTCATTGCCGAAATAGTTGTTGTTGATGATCGTTTCCTGCACCGGCTGTTCGGCGGCATTGGCCGCCGTGCCCCCGAAGAGGCCACTACCGGCACTTCCGCCAAAAAGGCCGCCGCCAGTTCCGCCCAGATGTGGGCTGAAGAGGCTGGAGAGCGATTCCGCCAGCATCACGCCGCCGGCCACACCAGCCGCCGTGCCAAGCGCGCCTCGCAGGAAGCTGCCGCCGGCTGAAGGCGCTGCTGCCTGCTGGCTCCAAGGCCCAGACGGCTGTGGTTGCGGCTGGCCAGCCCAGGGGCCGGTCTGAGGCGCATTGCGGGCATAATCGTCATAGAGCCGGCCCTGCTGCTGCGGGTTGCCACCCTGGGGAGCTGCGGCGCGCTGCTGCTGGCCGCCGCCGAAGAGCGAGCCGATCCCCCCCAGGAAACCGCCGCTCTGCCCTTGCTGGTAATTATCGGCGCTCTGCTGCTCGAGCTCGTGCACGCGGGCTTCGAGCTGCTGGATGCGATCAGCCGCAGCTTTCATGCCCTGTTCCTGCATGATAACGGCCTGCGCCAGGAAATAGGGGGCATAGGGCTGGTCGCGGACCGACTGGTTGATGAAGGCCTCCGCATCGGCGTCGCGCGGCGTGCTGGCGGCACCGCGCACGCGATCGAAGAGAGAGGCAAGCAATTGACGTTCTTCTGGCGACATGATGGCCTCCTTGGCTATCCGTGCTGCAAATTCGGGGCGCGATTTCTAACCGCGCTGACCTGACGTAGGATCGAATCTCGGCTTTTCAAAGCCATTCAAGTTACATTTCGGTAATCCCCAAACATAACACCATGTTGTCAGCCGCTATTCCCGCCTTGTCTTTTTCCGGCATTGTTTTACGCATTGAGTCGCACTATGTGCGGTGAACGACGCATCATGCTGGAGAGTTGAATGAACGACGAAGACGAACAGGAAGACAAGAAGACCGAGCAGCCCTTGGGCAAGGACGCGGAGGCGAATCTTTTCAAGTCGCGTTCGATCTTCATCTATGGCGGCATCACGCAGGAACTGGCGCAGAAGGTCTGCTCCCAGCTCGTGGCGCTTGCCGCCGCCAGTGACGACGATATCCGCATTTATGTGAATTCGCCCGGCGGTCACGTCGAGTCCGGCGATTCCATCCACGACATGATCAAGTTCATCAAGCCGAAGGTCTGGATGATCGGTACGGGCTGGGTCGCCTCCGCCGGAGCGCTGATCTATGTCTCCGCTCCCAAGGAGCGCCGCATTTGCCTGCCGAACACGCGCTTCCTGCTGCACCAACCGTCCGGCGGCACACGCGGCATGGCCTCCGATATCGAGATCCAGGCACGCGAGATCATCAAGATGAACGAGCGCCTGAACAAGATTTTCTCGGAAGCCACCGGCCAGCCGATCGAAAAGATCGCCAAGGATACGGATCGCGATTACTGGCTCTCTGCCGAGGAAGCCAAGGCTTACGGTCTGGTCTCGCGCATCGTGACCTCGCAGGCAGAAATCTGATCTGACGGGTTTTCCCGATTGAATTGAGCGCCCTCGCTTGCCGGAAGGCTGGCGGGGGCGTTTTGCGATGAAGCAGTTTTGATCGAAAGCCCAAAGCTGGCGGCAGAAATCTCCGCCGCCAGCCTTCGCCACTCGGGAGTTGCAACGTTTCCGGGAGCGGCGAACTCGAAAGCGCAAGTTACAAGCGGAGTGCGCCCCCTATATGGTGATCTCCACCGGTGTTCCCTCGGGCATGGTGATGACAGCCTCATAGAAGCCGTCGCCTGTGGTGCGCGGCGTTGATTTCAAGCAGTTATCCGCCTTGCATCGTTCGGCCAGCGCATCAACGGCAGCTTTGCTGCCGAGCGATATGGCAATGTGGTCCCAGCCGATGCGTTCACTCTGCGGCTCGCGGGGAAGCCAGGGGCCGGTCATCAATTCGATCTGGTCGTTGCTTCCAGGCAAGGAAACGAAGCGGGAGATGAAGCCAGGCCGACGCTGGCTTCGATAGGGTTCGCCGACGGTCGCGCCGAAATAGGTCTCCCAGAAAGCCGCGGCCGCATCGAGATTAGGCGTCCATAGAGCGGTATGAGCGATCCGCATTTGCCTCTCCCTGTTCCTGTTCGTGATTGCGAGTAACGATGCTGGCGCAGAGAGGTGCGACGCAGAGCAATAGAGCGAGCATCCAGAAGGCGCCGGGCAGGCCTACATGATCGGCGACGAAGCCGACGCCTGCGGGGCCGACAAGCACGCCTGCATACCCTGTCATGGTGATGGCTGCGACGGCCAGGCCTGCAGGCATCACCTTCTGCGAACCGCCCTTGCGAAACAGCACCGGGACGATGTTGGAGGCGCCAAGGCCGATTAGCAGGAAACCGCCCATCGCAAGGATCGAAATCGGACTGATGAGGAGGACGACAAAGCCCGCGACTGCGATCAGGCCGCCCCACAGCATGATCGCTCTGTCCCCGATCTTTGCGGTGATGGCGTCGCCGGCCAGGCGGCCGATCGTCATCGCGATTGCAAACAGCATGTAGCCGAGGCCGCCATGGCTTGCGTCGACCCGGGCCTGCGTTGTCAGCAGCAGGGCGCTCCAGTCGAGGATCGCGCCTTCGACGAGAAAGGTGATTGCCGCAAGAGCTGCCAGCAGCAGCACGAAACCGCGTGGCATGACGAAGAGGGGAGCGTCCTCCGATTGGACAGTTCGAAGCAGCCGCGGCCATGCGACGATCATGGCGATGACCATGACAGCCGAGCTTAGAAGCGTGGCGGCGACGGGACCGGCCTGGACGGACAGGAGCAAAGTGACGAGCAGGGAGCCGATGAAGCCGCCTATGCTGAACAGGGCATGGAAGCCCGACATCAAGGGTCGATCCGCGCCTTTCTCTACTTCGACGGCGTGAATGTTCATGGCGACGTCGAGGGAGCCGAGACAGGCACCGAATGTCGCCAGTGCAAGGCCGAGGGTAAACGGCGTGCTGGCTACGGCCAAGGTCGGCAAGACAAGTGCAAGACCGAAACCGCCCGCGATGATGATTGGCTTGCTGCCATATCGCGCGCTCAATATGCCGGTCGCAAGCATTGCCGCTACCGAGCCGAGGCCGAGACACAGCAGCAGCATGCCCAGCACGCCGTCATCGACCCCAAGGCGAGCTTTGGCGAAGGGGACGAGGGGCGCCCAGCAGGCGAGGGCGAAGCCCCCGACGAGAAAAGCAAGTCGTGTCGCCAGCCGGGTTTCCGGCCGATCTGTGGATTGCATGGTCATTTCTTGTCTTTCGAGATCAGGAGGATGCGGCGACGTCGCTTGCTTTGACGAGCGAGAAGCCGGCGTCGGCGGCCGTTTTTTCGTCTGCGGCAGGCAAGTCATCCTCGACAACGAGCCAGTCGATATCGTCGGCGCCACCGATGCGGTGCGGCGCGCGTTCGTGAAACTTCTCCGAGGTGATCAACGCGATACGTGCCGCGCTTCTCTTGAGCAGCGTTCGTTTGAAGATCGCGTCCGCATGTTCGTACACGCTGATGCCGTTTCTCGCCGAAACTGCGCAGACGCCCAGGAAGCAGCGATCGATGTTCATGGCTTCGATGGCCGCAACGGCGGACGCATCGACGCTGCCGCCGACGACGGGATCTACTGCGCCGCCGATCAGGACGAGCGGGATATCGCCGCGCTTCATGATGGCGCTGGCGATATCAATGGAATTCGTCGCGATGGTCACGTCCAGGTCCTTCGGCAGAAGATCGACCATCGCGAGATTGGTGCTGCCGCTGTCGAAAAACAGGAATTCGCCCGGCTCGACCATCGCAATGGCGGCTTTGGCCAAGGTTTTCTTACGGCCGGATTCCTGTCCGACGCGCGCGGCCATGGGCTGGGAAAGTGTCAACAGGGGAAGCGCGCCGCCATAGACGCGGCGGCATTTGCCCTCAGCGGCAAGGGCCCGCAGGTCGCGGCGCACGGCATCCTCAGACACGTTGAATTCGGCAGCCAGAGATGCGGCAACGATCTGCCGGCCCTCTGCAAGCCGCGCTTCGATGACGTCCCGGCGGGACAAGGGGAGTGGATTGCTCATAAATTTGCATTAACGTGCATAAACAAGAGAGTCAATGTGCGCGTTTATACATGATTGTCCTTGAGGAGGATATAATCCGCGAGTGATTATGCAGCGGGACTGTCATTTCGCGCGAAAACAGCACTTGCACGCCCGATGCTTGTGATGCTCCATGCGGGTTCAATCGATCCTTCTGCGCTCTTCGAGTCTCCATCGCCATGCTCAAAGATTTTTCCGTTCAAAGCCTGTTCATGGGGTGCCTTACGGCTTTCGTCGGCTTTGCCAGTTCCTTCGCCGTGGTCTTCCACGGCCTGCAGGTGGTGGGCGCCACGGATGCGCAGGCTGCCTCCGGTCTGACGGCGCTTTCTGTTGCGATGGGTCTCTGCGCGATCGTGCTCAGCGTGGCGACGAGGCTTCCGATCAGCATTGCCTGGTCGACGCCAGGAGCCGCACTGCTGGCGAGCGCCGGAGCGATCGAGGGCGGCTTCCCGGCGGCTGTTGGTGCATTTTTCATTTGTGGCATATTGATTGTCGTTGCCGGGCTGTTCCGGCCTTTCGGTCGTGCCGTTGCCTCGATCCCGGCGCCGCTTGCCAATGCCATGCTGGCCGGCGTTCTGCTCGGCCTCTGCTTTGCGCCGGTGAAGGCGATCGCCTTCAATCCTGCCTTCGGCCTGCCGATCATCCTTGCCTGGATCGTCGTCGGGTCGTTCAAGCGGCTATGGGCGGTGCCGGCTGCGCTTGCGGCCTTTGCCCTGGTGCTGGCCTTCGGCGTGAAGATACCGGATGGCGCCTTTTCCTCGCTCGAACATTCGCTGCTGCCGACGGCCGAATTCGTGAAGCCGGTCTTCACGCTTGCCGGCATCGTGTCTATCGCGTTGCCGCTGTTCGTCGTCACGATGGCGTCGCAGAACATTCCCGGCATCGCGGTGTTGAAGGTGCATGATTACGATCCGAAGCCGGGTCCGCTGTTTGCCGTGACCGGCGTGTTCTCGCTGCTTGCCGTTCCCTTCGGCGGTCATGCCGTCAATCTCGCGGCGATCACGGCGGCCATGTGCGCCGGACAGGATGCCCATGCCGATCCCAAGCGGCGTTATTGGGCGGCTATCGTTGCCGGACTTGGCTATATCGTCTTCGGATTGCTGGCGAGCGCGGTTACGGCTTTCGTGGCGCTCGCGCCGCCTATTCTCATCGAGGCGGTGGCCGGCCTGGCGCTGGTCGGCGCGCTCTCCAATTCCACCTTGAACGCCTTCCAGCAGCCGGAATCGCGCGAAGCCGCCGCCATCACGTTTCTGGTGACCGCATCGGGTGTTTCCTTCGGCGGCATCTCCGGAGCCTTCTGGGGGCTGATCGCCGGCGGGCTGATGCTGGCCCTGTCGCGCGGCGTGCAGATGCTGAAGAAGTAGGCGAGGGGTTGCTTCTTTTTGATCCGGCGGCTATAAGCGCGGCCATGAAGCTGACTGGCGCAAAGATTTCCGAACAGATTGCACGTGGGCGCGTTGCCCTGCGTGACAATACGCGCGCCCTTACTTCGCTTCTCCTCCTCGGCCTTACGCGCGGTTGCCGGGTCCTTTGAGGAGCGCCCGGCGGCCGAAAAGCCCGCTGGCCATCGCTCCTCGCGACTTACCCTAAAATCGACAGCTTACCCGCAAAGGGTCCGCATTTATCATCGCCAAGCCGCATCCGATCGGCTAAGACGCGGGATAAAATGACGGGAAAGGAAGAGACGAGACCATGGCCGCGAACAGCCATTCCCCAAAAGGCATGCCCGAAGCGACGGTAAAGTACCGCGCTTATCCGCAGATCAATATTCCCGACCGGACCTGGCCGTCCAAGACCATCACCAAGGCACCGGTCTGGTGCTCGGTGGACCTGCGCGACGGCAATCAGGCACTCGTCGATCCGATGGGTCATGACCGCAAGGCGCGCATGTTTCAGCTGCTGCTGGACATGGGCTTCAAGGAAATCGAGATCGGCTTCCCCTCGGCTTCGCAGACCGACTTCGACTTTGCCCGCTGGTGTATCGAACAGGGCAATGTGCCAGCCGACGTGTCGCTGCAGGTTCTCGTCCAGTGCCGCCCGGAATTGATCACCCGCACCTTCGAGGCGCTGGAAGGCGCCAACAAGCCGATCGTGCATTTCTACAATTCCACCAGCGAATTGCAGCGCCGCGTGGTGTTTGCCAAGGACGTGCAGGGCATCAAGCAGATCGCCGTTGATGCGGCCAAGATGATCACCGATATGGCGGCCAAGGCTGGCGGCGGCTATCGCTTCGAATATTCGCCGGAGAGCTTCACCGGCACCGAGCTCGATGTGGCGCTGGAAATCTGCAACGCTGTCATCGACGTCGTGAAGCCGACGGCTGATAACAAGCTGATCATCAACCTGCCGTCGACGGTCGAAATGGCGACGCCGAACATCTATGCCGACCAGATCGAATGGATGTGCCGCAATCTCGATAACCGCGAAAACCTGATCATCTCTCTGCACCCGCATAATGACCGTGGCACGGGCATTGCTGCTGCCGAGCTGGCGCTGATGGCCGGCGCCGACCGCGTCGAGGGCACCTTGTTCGGCAATGGCGAGCGCACCGGCAATGTCGACGTTGTCACCATGGCATTGAACATGTTCACGCAGGGCGTCGATCCGGAGCTGGATTGCTCGAATATCGAGCGCATGAAGGAAGTCTTCGAATATTCCAACCAGATGGCAATCGGCGAGCGTCACCCTTACGTCGGCGAACTAGTCTATACGGCCTTCTCCGGTTCGCATCAGGATGCGATCAACAAGGGCATGAAGGCCGCGAAGGTCGCCAACGACCCCGTGTGGGAAGTGCCTTACCTGCCGATCGACCCGCAGGATGTCGGCCGCACTTATGAGGCGATCATCCGCATCAACTCGCAGTCCGGCAAGGGCGGCATCGCTTATATCATGCAGCAGGACTACGGCTTGAACCTGCCGCGCAATCTCCAGGTGGAATATCGCGAGGAGATCCAGCGCATCACCGACGAGGAAGGCAAGGAATTGCCGTCGAAGCGCATCTACGAGCATTTCATCGAGCGCTATGTGACGCAGCCGGACGCGCGGATCCGCTTTGTCGACCACCACACTTTCGCCGATCCCGAACATAAGGGGCAGCGCATCGTCGCGGCCGAAATCACCGACAAGGGCGAAGTGAAGCGCATCGAGGGCAGGGGTAACGGCCCGATCGACGGATTCATCAATGCGCTCTCGATCTATCTCGGCATCCCGATGTCGGTCGAGGATTACTCCGAGCATTCGCTCCAGCACGGCTCCAACGCCTCGGCGATCTCCTATGTTGAGGTTTCCTATCCGGGCGGCAAGCTTTTCGGTGCCGGCATCAACACCAATATCGTCGCCGCGTCTCTCGAGGCGATCGTCTCGGCGGCGAACCGCGTGCTCGCTATCAAGGCGGCGTAAGGCTCCCGCTTCATCGCAGCTCTGATTTGAAAGTCCCCTCGTTTTCGAGGGGACTGCTTTTATTGCGCATTAGTCGGCTGACGGCTCGTCGTCTTCGATGAAGCCGCCGGATTGGTGCGACCACAGCGTTGCGTAGATGCCGTTCCGGGCGATCAGCTCCGTATGCGTGCCGTCCTCGACGATGCGGCCATGGTCGAGCACGACAATGCGGTCCATGCGCGCGATGGTCGACAGGCGATGGGCAATGGCAATTACCGTCTTGTCTTGCATGATGCCGTAGAGCGTATCCTGGATTTCGGCTTCGACTTCGGAATCGAGGGCGGAGGTTGCTTCATCGAGCACCAGGATCGGCGCATCCTTCAGGATAGCACGGGCAATCGCGACGCGCTGCCGCTGACCGCCGGAGAGCTGGACGCCGCGTTCGCCGGCGTGAGCGTCGAAGCCGGTTCTTCCTTCCTGATCCCGCAGGCCCGCGATGAAATCGCTGGCGGCAGCCTTGTCGGCCGCAGCGAGAATTGCATCCTCCGAAAAGCTGGGATTGCCATGGGCGATGTTATCGCGGATGGAGCGGTGAAGGAGCGATGCCTCCTGGCCGACCACGGCAATCTGCCGGCGCAGACTATCCTGCGTCACCTGCCGAATATCCTGCCCGTCGATTTCGATGATGCCACCCTCCGGATCGAAGAAACGAAGCAGCAGATTGACCAGCGTCGATTTGCCGGTGCCGGAGCGACCGACAAGGCCGACCTTCTGGCCCGCCGCAATTCGAAGCGAAACGCCGTCGAGCCCGCCATCTTCCTTGCCGTAGTGATGCGTGATTTGCCGGAAGGCGATCTCGCCCTTGGTGACGGCAAGCGGCTCGGCGTCCGGCGCATCGGTAATCGCAAGGGGCTGCGAGACGGTCATCAGTGACTGCCGCATGGCGCCGAGATGGGCAAAGAGCGACGACACCGCATCCAGCATCCATTCGGCCATGCCGGTTATACGGAAGCTTAAGGCGAGCGATGCCGCGATCAGTCCTAGCGGTGCGCCGCCGGACTGCCAGAGCACGACCGCATAGCCGACGAGTGCGACGATAAGGAAGCTGCCGAGGAACAGCATGCTCGAATTGACAAGCACTTCCAGCCTCTGCACCCAAACGAATGTTTCGCGCGTTTGAGCGAAACGACGACGGGCTTCCTTGTCTTCCGCCCTGGCATCGGCAAAAAGCTTGATGAGGTCAATATTGGCATAGCTGTCCACCAGCATTCCCGTCAGTTCGGCATAGGCTCCCTGATATTGCGCGGAGGCCTTCTGCAGGCGAGGGATGACATAGGCCATCAGTGCGAGATAACAGAGAAGCCAGATCAATAGGGGCCAGATGAGGCGCGGGTCGATCGAGGCCATCAGCCAGAGCGAGCCGGCCACATAGATCGTGACAAAGGAGAGCGTGTGCAGGACCTGATAGGCCGCGCCCGTTGCGGCCGTGCCTATGTCGCGCACCTGGCTGGCGATACGCCCGGAAAAATCCTGGCGAAACCAGCCGACGGATTGCCGAAGGACGTGACGATGGGCGCGCCAGCGGAACAGTGTCTCGGCATTCGGCCGGAACGCGATATCATCCAGACTTTCGCGAAGATAGCCGGCAAGAGGCCGGCCGATCAGGACGAGGGCGGCGGCGGCCAGCAGTCCAGCTCCTTCGGATGTCCAGAAATCATCTCGTCGGGCAGCGGCGAGATTATCCACCAGCCGACTGGAATAGCCGATGAGCCAGATCTCGATGACGGCGCCGATGGCAGTCAGGCCAAGGCTGATTGCCATGACTGTGCGAAACGGGCGAAGGTTGTTTAGAAGATAGCGCCAGGCCTTGGATGCCGGTTGCGGCTGGTCATGATCCTGAAATGGATCGACAAGCTCTTCGAAGCGACGAAACATGAGTGCCCTCCACGGGCGAAGATATCAATCTGATGGTCGGGCCGATAAAGCAGCCCTTCACGGCACTGCTTTTCAGCGGTGGCTTCCTGTGCCGCGATTTTTCATCAGAGTGCTCTCCTCATTGGTCGCTGCAACCTACATAGCGTGTATCGGTGCCGATGTCAGCAGCAATTGTATCGGGATCGTTCGACATAGATGAGCGAATAGCGTCCTTTACACGGCTCGCGTCGAGGTCGTCCGAGGATATATATGTTTCAATGGTGAATTTTGCTCAGGCCTGGCCTTTGGCAAGTTCATCGCGTCGCTTCGTCAGACGCTCGAGCTCTTCTTCCTGTTCGGCTATCCGCTCGGACGCCCGCTCTTCGTCGGCGGCGCCGGAAAAGGCTGTTGCCTGCTCAATCAGTTCGCGAAGATTTTCCCTGATTGCCGCAATACGCCTGTCGATTTCAGGAATGGTCAGCAGAACGTCGGACATGTTGAAACTCCAGCAAGACTATCGGACCCCACACGATTACCGCGCCTTATTATCCATCGACCGGCTGGTAGCTGCAAGCGGCAAAACGGATGGGATATCAGTCAGATCTCCGAGGATACCCGATTGGCGATCTGATCGAGCATCGCATTCGAGGAGGGGCCGACGACCGCATAGGTGGTGCCGTTGCGATGCCAGGATACGATGCTGATATCGTCCTTGATGGTTTCGTTAAAATCGTCGTCGGCGATGCCGTCCGTCTTGGTAAAGCAGATGGCGACGACATCGCCATCGAGGTTCTTGTAGATCAGCTGGCCGACAGGTTTACCGGCGGCGACGGACATACGCGCGCCCTGGAAGACGAGACCATCAGCAGCGAGATCCGGAAAGTTGAATTTGACGCCGGCGGTGCTCGCCAGCCACTTGGCGATCTCGTCCAACTGGCTTGCCTGCAACTCAACCATATGCTGCGGCTGGCGCGCATAGATGCGGTGGTAGGCGGCAATATCATCCAGCCAGTTGCGCGTCATAAGCTGTGACGGGGTCGGCGGAGCGCTCGCCGGGACGTCAGCGGGCTGCATACCGAAAAGATAACCGATGCCGCCGCCGACGGCGAACAGGATAAGGGCCGCGGCCAATGATTGCCTGCCCGTCGGTGCCAGTTTCAGCGAATGCCTGGTAATGCGTGGAGATGGCTCTCGGGTCTTCGGAGGCTGAGTGCTCTTGATGGAGCGAACGAGCGCCAGAGGCACCGGCTCCTTCAGAACCTCATCGAAAGCCTTGCGGCCGACGTCGGAGCCATGCCTCAGCTCATCGAAAATACGTCGCGCGTTCGGATCTGAGGCGATGAGCTTTTCCAGCTCTTCTTTTTCTTCGCGGCTCGTCTCGCCATCCATGAAGGCGGACAAGCGGATTTCGAGCGGCGTTTTCTTCATGTCTTGCAATGCTTAAAACCTTCGGGGCGAGCGGCTATGACCCTGGGAGGCGAGGTAAAGGCGTGCGCTGGAGAGCCTTGATGTCACCGCCGACAACGGGATGCCGAGAACATCGGCCGCCTGCTTGTAGCTGTGTCCTTCGACATCGACCAGCAGGAAGACACTGGCAAGACCTTCTGGCAAAGATGTGACGAGGCGGTGCGCTTCACCGGCTTCCACCGGATTTAAATGGGTTTGCGATGCCGGATCACCCTGTTCAAGGGCATTGCCCTTGCCGGCGGTGCGCAGCTTGTGGCGCCGTGCCTCATCGACCCATTGGTGCCGGGCCATGGTATAGAGCCAGCTTTCCAGCTTGCCGCCACTGTTCCAGAGATGGAACTTGGCTATGCCGCGCTGACAGACGTTTTGGACAAGTTCGTCTGCCTCGGTGAGATCGCCGGTCAGCGTCACTGCAAAGCGGCGAAGCTTCGGAAGAAGGCCGACCAGATCGCGTCTGATATCGATGGCTGCTACCGGCGTTGGCATGATCGTTCCAGGAAGGCGTTGGAGGTTGTCAGATCGGCAATTTGCTTCCGCAATCGAAGGCCTTCCCTGTAAGAAAGGTGATGCGAGCGGAATAATCGTCCTGTACTGGTATGAACCATTTTCCTGCCGTTTCGCAAGTCTTCAAAAGCACCCGCGCGTTTGACTGTCGTTCTTACCGCGGTGATCCCACAATGTATCGGCCGATACTGTCCCGGCGCTGGCCAGAGCCTTCCAGGAAGCAGCAACCCCGGTGGATACAGGCTCCGAAAGCTGGCATGCGGTGTTCCTTGTCACGACCTCAAAATCCGTCCCATATTTCCGGATTCCAATGCTTCGATTGTAGCTCCGTATCTTAGAAAACGCTACCGAAACGATGCGCGCGACAATGCTGAAAGCTTCACCATGTCGCCAGAATATCGTAGCCTTCGGGATCGACGCCGCTGCCATTGTCGCTGAGGCTGTAACGCTCCGCTTTCAGTTCCCAGGCGCCCGGCCGGCCGGCGATGGTGAAAAGATTATAGGCAGCGCGCGGCTTCAATCCGCCCACCCCTTGCGATGCTGAGGCGATCCCAACGACCGGAACCCGGCCCATGTGGCCGCGCAGCCAGTGCAAGGTGTTGAGATGTGTGTGGCCATGCAGGACAAGTTCAGCGCCCCCGGTCGAGATGACGGCGGCAAAACGGCGAATGCCGATCATCCGCTTGTAGAAGCTGGTCGCGCCGCGAATCGGCGGGTGATGGATCATAACGACACGAAAGAGTCCGGCATCTCCGGCTGCGCGCAGGATGTTCACCGTCTCGCGGGCCTGGCGTGAGGAGTAAAAACCGCTTGCGGCAAAGGGTGGGGTGGCGACGGCTGTGGAGCATCCCACAATGGCGACCTGACCTCGGACGCGCAGATAGGGGAAAATGCGTTTGTCCTCCTGCCATTCGGCGGGAGCCTCATCGCCGCGGACATAGGGATACCAGGAGCGCATGGCCTTTTCGTAGGCGCCGGGCACGTAGGCATCGTGATTGCCGGGAACGACTGATGTGTGGAGGGGATCGCCAACCGTCTTCAGCCATGCAGCCGCTGTCTCGATCTCCATGCCGCTTGCCAGATTGACGAGATCGCCGGTTACGGCCAGATGATCGGCCTGTTTCGCCTTGATGTCGTCAAGAAGGACATCGAGCGTATCGCCAAAAAGATGCTTGCGCCGGTTCCGGTGCCAGTTCACAAATCCGGTAATGCGTTTGGAGGCGAGTTCTCTGATCGAAAGACGTGGCAGTGGACCAAGGTGAACATCGGAAATATGCGCGAGCTTGAACATGGGATGAGACATAGCCCACTCTGTTGTCAAAACAAATACATCCTCGATCCGATTGCAGATCACCATGCCGGGGTTCAGGCATGAGTGAAGACAATCGACGCGATGAAAGGCAGGGTTTGGCTGTGCGTCTGTTCGGCCGCGCGTTGCATGTCTATTTCGTGCTGACCCGCAGCATGACGATCGGCGTGCGCGCCGCCTGCTTCGATGGCGAAGGGCGGATTTTTCTGGTTCGGCATTCCTATATCGCCGGGTGGCATATGCCCGGCGGCGGCGTCGAACGCCATGAGACTGTGGAGCAGGCGCTTGAGAAGGAGCTGCGCGAGGAAGGCAATCTGGTGATCTCGGGCAAGCCGCAGCTCTTCCACGTCTATTTCAACAATCATACCAGCAAACGCGATCACGTCGTCTTCTATCGCGCCGAGGTCACCCAGACCTCGCCGCGCAAGCCCGATCGCGAAATCGTCGAAAGCGGCTTCTTTCCCGTCGATGCGCTGCCGCCAGGCACGACAAAGGCAACCTATCGCCGGCTGAAGGAATTGGAAGGAGCGGAGGCTCCCTCCAGCTATTGGTAGCCTCCGACGCCTGGGTCAGGCAGCCTTTGCCAGCCGCTCGCGCCCATGCGGGCGATCGAAATCCAGTTCCGGCCCGATCGGCACGATGCCTGTCGGATTGATTGTCTTGTGGCTGCGATAATAGTGGTTCTTGATGTGCCCGATGTTCACCGTCTCGGCAACGCCGCCGATCTGATAGAGATCCCGGAGATAGGCCGAGAGGTTGGCATAATCGGCGATGCGGCGGATATTGCATTTGAAATGGCCGACATAGACGGCATCGAAGCGGATAAGCGTCGTAAACAGCCGCCAGTCGGCTTCCGTCAAGCGGTCTCCGAACAGGTAGCGCTGTGTTGCCAGGCGCTCATCGAGCATGTCGAGGGTTTCGAAGAGGCGGAGTGCGTTTTCCTGGTAGGCTTCCTGCGTCGTCGCAAAGCCTGCCTTGTAGACGCCGTTGTTGACGGTATCGTAGACGCGCTCGTTCAATGCATCGATATCGGCCCGCAGATCGGCGGGATAGAAATCCGCCGTGGAACCGGTCAGGCCGTCAAAGGCCGTGTTGAACATGCGGATGATTTCGGCCGATTCGTTGTTGACGATCGTGCCGATCTGCTTGTCCCAAAGAACGGGAACGGTAACTCGGCCGGAATAATGCGGATCGGCCTTGACATAGACCTCCCAGAGTTTTGTTGCGCCAAAGAGATGGTCGATGGTGCCGCCGTCTGTGCCTTTGAATTCCCAGCCGTTTTCAACCATCAGCGGGTCGACGATCGAAACGGAGATCAGCTCCTCCAGCTTCTTCAGCTTGCGGAAGATCAGGGTTCGATGCGCCCAGGGGCAGGCGAGTGACACGTAAAGATGATAGCGTCCGGCCTCTGCCTTGAAGCCGCCGGTGCCTGTCGGGCCGGCGCTGCCATCCGCGGTCACCCAGTTTCGAAACTGCGATGCAGCGCGCTTAAAATGACCCTTCGTCTCTTTGGTATCATACCAGACGTCATGCCAGACGCCGTTAACCAACATACCCATTGCTTCATCCTTCCGGAAAACTGCCGAAACTATAACTCTAGAGATACGGTATGCGCTCCGGATTTCGAGACGGCAAATGATGAACACTGCGTCATAGGTGCCCCTCGCGGGCTGATCGGGTGGTGTCGAGATCGAGATCTTGCATGAATGAACGGCAGGATACATTTTGCATTGGACGCGCCGGATATTTCCTGCTATCCGGCTTTTCACACTTTAAGGACCCCTTGTCATGAAAGTAACCAGAAGCCTGCGACGACGCCGATGATCTTGAACGCTCGATGAGCGCTTTCGGGAACAATATCGTCCGTCTACTGGTTTTTTGGGCTAATGTACAAGCACGATCTGGTCTACCTCACTGAGGATGCGTCGCACGACGCTGCTATCGAACTCATCAACGAAGAAGCTTTCGGTCCGGGGCGGTTTACCCGCGCTGCTGCTCGCATTCGCGAACAGGGGCCGCACGACCGGTCGCTATCCTTCATCTGCACCGATGATGGCGAGACGATCGCCTCCGTGCGGATGACGCCGGTGCTGGCAGGATCGGTCAAGGGACATCTGCTTGGCCCGCTTGCCGTCCGCCCTTCGCACAAGAACAAGGGAATCGGCCGCGAGCTCGTGCGGATCGCGGTGGCGGCTGCGCAGCGCAAGGGATCGGAAGCCGTCATCCTCATCGGCGATCCGCCCTATTATTGCCCACTCGGTTTCGAAAAGGTCGCCTACAATGCACTGACCTTCCCGGGGCCGGTCGATCCCAACCGGGTGCTGGTCGTGCCGATTGCTGGGGACACGCATGCGCGGCTGCAGGGTTCGATCATCTGGCGTGATGATTCCGCTGCGGCTATGGAAGCCGAAGACGATGAAGATCTGGATGATGTCATGCAGCTCACCGCGATCGCTGTCTAAGGCGCTATCAACGAAAAATTACCATGCCTAATATCAGCGGGGCGACAGTCTCTTCTGCAGAAAGAACCGGCTGCGGCCAACGGGGAAATCCGGCAGTTCGCCGAAGATGGCATAGCCCTGCCGCTGATAGGCTTTCAGCGCCTGCGGATTAAAGGTATCGATCCATGCGCCGAAACAGCCACGCGCGCTGGCTTCAGCTTCCGCCGCCTCCAAGAGCTTTCCGGCCATGCCCTGGCCGCGCAGGCTTTCCGGCACGAAAAGCCATTGTGTGAACAGCCACCCCCAGGCGGTGTAGCCGGATATGCCGCCGATGGTCTTGCCCGCATCATCGCGGATCAGAACGGAGAGGGATTGCCGGCCGGACGGGCCGACATCAGCGGTGTTGAACGCCGTCAATCCCTCGCTGATAGCCGCGAGCTCGCTTTCCGATGGTGTATCGGTCACATCGATCTTCATAGTCACCGTCCTTCGCGCCACCATGTGGCGGAGAAAGCAAAAAGAAGGGCGGCGAGACCGGCAAAGCCTGCAAACAAGGGCAGGGTATTGATCCCCTTCAATACGGTTTCGTCGGTCATGCGGATGGTCAGGCGCTGGCCGTCGGCAACGCGCACCGCGCCGCGCACCGGCAGGACCTGCGGCACCGTCACGCCGCCATTTGCGCTGGCGACGCGGGTGACGAGACCCTTGGTCTTCTGTGCGAGCGGTTTCAGTGTTTCGGTGGTGGAGATCATCGCCTTGAATTCCGGAGCATCGATGGCGCCGATATGGACCAGCGTCGACAGATCGCCGCTGGCGATCTGGTAGAGCCCGATCTCGCCCATATGCTTCTCCGCCTGATAAAGGCCCGGCTGCGTCTGCTTCAGCGGCAGGGTGTCCGTCTTGCCTGATGGCGTTTTGATCGTGGCGGGGCCGGGATCGTTGCCGATCGTCTGGCGCGTTACCTGCAGCGTGCGCCCGGCGGCATTGGCCGTCAGAGCTTCTTCTTCCAGCGCCGGCTCCTTGAGCAGCCAATGGGCAATGCGGCGGTAAAGCGACACATGCGGGCCGCCACCCTCGAAACCGCGCGCCCAGAGCCAGCCCTCATCGGAGAGCAGCATGGCGACACGGCCCTGGCCGACGCGGTTCAGCACCAGCAGGGGACTGTTATCGGCACCGACCATCACGGTCTGGCCTTGAGGTCTTTCGACATCGACGCTGCGGAACCAGCGGCCCCAATGCGGGGGCTCGGTTTCGGAGCCATCCAGCCCGCGCGTGACGGGGTGTTTCTTGCCCTGGTCCGACAGGCGTGGATAGAAGGCTTTTTCGATCATCTGACCCGTCGGCTCGGCCGGCAGCACCGAGGCAAGCGGCGTCAGCGCGATCGAACTGCCGCCGGCATGTTCGGGCCCGGCCGCGACCAGTAAGGCGCCGCCGTTTTCGACATATTGCGCCATGTAATCATAATAGATCGTCGGCAGGACGTTTTGACGGTCCTGATAGCGATCGAAAATGATCAGGTCGAAAGAGCTGATCTTGTCGACGAAAAGCTCGCGCGTCGGGAAGGCGATCAGCGACAATTCGTTGATCGGTGTGCCGTCCTGCTTGTCCGGCGGACGCAGGATGGTGAAGTGCACGAGATCGACCGAGGCGTCCGATTTCAACAGGTTGCGCCAGGCGCGCTCGCCGGCATGCGGTTCACCCGAAACGAGGAGAACGCGCATGTTCTGGCGGATGCCTTCGATCAGCTGGACCGTCTGATTGTTGATGCCGGTGACTTCGCCAGGTACTTCGGCGACTGCGAATTCGAGGACGTTGTTTCCGGCGCGCGGTACCTTGAAGCTGAAGGGCGTGTCCTGGCCGGGTGTGGCCTGAAAGGTGGCGATCTCGTCGCCATTCATCTTGACCGTGACTGCTGCGGTCCCGCCTGGGCTCTTGCCGTCGTCGACGACCCGAAAGACCAGCTGCTGCTCATCGTTGACGATGCCGAAGCGGGGTGCGCGCACGATCTCTATGCGGCGATCGAATTCATCCGGCTTGCCTGTGATCAGCCCGTGGACGGGCGCGTCGAAGCCGAGCTGCTGATTGATGCCGGGAATGTCGTGGATCTGGCCGTCGGTCAGGAAAATGGCACCGCCGATGCGGGCGGGCGGCACGTCGGCGATCGACGAAGACAGGGCGGAAAAAAGCCGGGTCGACGGTGATTCCGATTCCGCCGGATCGCGGAATTCCACAATGCGTGGCTCGATGCGGGGGAATTGCGCCAGCCGATCCTTGAGCATCGCCAGGGCTTCGTCCGTCATTTTGGTACGTTCCGGCGTCTGCTGGCTCAAGCTGCGGTCGACGACGACGGGAACGATCGTCGACAGTTGATCGCGATCTTCCTGCATCAGCACCGGGTTGGCGAGTGCCGCAAGCAGAGCGATGCCCGCCAGGGCGCGTATCCAGCCGCCGCGCAGGCGTCTGTAGATCGCCAGCGCCGCGACGGCGAGCGTCAGCACCGCCAAAGCGGCAAGCACGGGCCAGGGGAGGAAGGGGGCAAAACCGATATTCATTTTATTGCCCCAAGCGCTGCAGGATATCGGGAACGTGGACCTGATCGGACTTATAATTTCCGGTCAGCATGTACATCATGATGTTGACGCCCGTGCGGTAGGCATATTCGCGCTGGGTTTCGTCCGGAGGGACGGTCGGCAGCAGCGGCGAGCCATTGTCGCCGACGGCCCAGGCGCCGGCAAAATCATTGCCCGTGATCATGATCGGCGTCACTCCGTCGGAGGTGGCGACCGCATTCGCATCGCGACGCGCATCCTGACGCGCTTCCACCCAGAGCGGGCTGTCGGCATAGCGGCCGGGGAAGCTCGACAGGAGGTAGAAGGACTTGGTCAGCACATGGCCCGCGGGCACCGGCTCCAGGGGCGGGATGTCGAGATTGGCAAGAATTTGCTGCAGCCGCTGGCCGTTCGGACTCGGCGACGAAGTGTCGCCCATCGTGTCGATGGCGTCACGCGTGTCGAAGAGCACCGTTCCGCCGTTGCGCATATAGGCGTCGATGCG
Organism: Rhizobium centroccidentale; assembly: GCF_030182565.1. NCBI lineage: Bacteria > Pseudomonadati > Pseudomonadota > Alphaproteobacteria > Hyphomicrobiales > Rhizobiaceae > Rhizobium > Rhizobium centroccidentale. Next base: position 22,546 of record NZ_JAQJCG010000002.1, read on the forward strand.
ATTGATGGCGTCGTTGGACGGCATCGGCGCCGTTGCAGAAATCGGCCAGTAGATCAGCGGATAGAAAGCGAGTTCATCCTTTGCAAGATCCACACCGACCGGCGGGCCGGGTTCGAGCGTTGTTCGATAGGTGAGATAGTCGGAGAGGCCTGCAAGCCCCCGCTCCGAAATGTGATCGACATCCGTTTCGCCGGTGACGACAAAGGCGAGATGCGTCTTGTCCAGCCGCGAGAAGATGGCGTCGTCGCCCGGTTTGGAATCGTCGGCCAGAGCATTTGCTGGATGAAGGAACATGGCGAGCGAGGCGGCCAACAGCAGCATTGCCGCGCCGCCCGCAATCGTCTTGGCCGATCTGCCCAGGCGCGGGAAGGCGCCGTTCATGAACAGGACGATGATGCTGTCGGCCAGCAGCAGGAGGAAGGCGAGGGTGAAGAGGATCGGCTTCGCGGACCAGGCCTCGCCGCCGATCAGGCCTTCTCGTGCGACCGCCCCCGCTGCCGAGGTATCCAGCGGCTTGAGCGCTGCGCCGCTCGGAAGGGTATTGAGCGCGCTGAAGCCCTCTTCGGAACCATAGAGGCCGGGCGGGTTGTCGAAACTTGCGACTGCGGCTCCCTTGTTGCTTGGCTCCAGCGGGCGGGCACTGCCGATCTCGCTGGTCAACACGCCCTTGGCGGTCAGAAGCCGGTAGGGTGGCATTGCTTCGCTTGCCTTGGCAGCCACTTGGCCCGACGCGACGCCGCCGGCGCGCGACAGCTGGACGATACGGCGCAGCATCTCGACGAAATTGCCAGATATCGGCAGATCGGACCATTGCGGCTCGGCGCTGACATGGAAGAGGACGATGCGGCCGGCCTGCATCTGCTTTTCTGTGACGAGCGGCGTGCCGTCGGCAAGGCTTGCCCAGGTGCGCTCGGCGAGATCCGGTGTCGGCTCGGCCAGAACTTGCCGCTTGATCAGGACATCAGTCGGCTTCGGCATGCCGGCGAAGGGGCCGAACGATGGAAAATCGGCAAGTGGTTGCGGCTCGGCCCAGGAAAGAGCGCCGCCGAATGTACGTTCGCCCTGCCGCAATGTGACCGGAACCAAAGGATCGTCGGCGGGTGCCGCGGCAAGGCGAGGACCGGCAAAGCGGACGAGCGTGCCGCCATTTTCGATCCACTTTTGCAGCGGCGCGTAGGTTTCCTGCGGCAGGCGGCCGACATCGGCCATGATGATGACGGAGGGATTGCCCGCAAGCAATTGCGGGATCGACTTCGCCAGATCGGCGCTGTTGGGCTGCGTCAGATCGGCATAGGGCTGAAGGGCGCGCTGGATATAATAGAGCGGCGACAGGATCGGCTGGAATTCGTCGGCGGCTTGTCCGGAGAGGAGTGCCACGCGTCGGCGGCGAAAACCGTCGTCGAGCAGATAGACGCTGCCCGCACTTGCCTGGCGGTCGATGCTGATGCGGGCGAAATCATTGCGCATTTCGAAGGGCGCGGCGATGGAGCCGGTCGCAACCGTCTGCCCGCCGGCGAAATCAAGCGAACCGGCGGCGATCGGTCGTCCCTGGTTGTCCTGCGCGGTGAGCCCAAGGCGCATCGGGCCGCTGCCGTTCAGCCGTGTGGCCGTGACGGTCATGTTGCTGGCGGTATTGGCTGCGCCGGTGAGTGCTATGATATCGTGGCCGTCGCCCTCGATCAGCCGCAGCTCGCTTGGCTGCAGCGCGGCAAGCCGGCTGACGATATCGTCTTTTTCCCTGCTCTCGATACCGTCGGAGATGAAGGCGACGGTGCCGGGCTTGCTGCCATTGAGCGCCGCTTTCACCGCATCAGCCGCGCGTTGCCGATCCGGCACCAGCGGCCTCGGGTTCATCGCATGCAGCTTGTCTCGGGCAGTTGTCGCCGCACTCGGTGTCGCATCGTTGCCCTGCTCGGCGGTGAAGGCGATCGAAACGGGAATGCCCTTGGCGTCGGCATCATCAATCAGCGCGTCGGCCGTGCGCACACGGCGTTCCCAGTCGGAGACGCTCGCCCAGCTATTATCGATCATCAGCACCAGCGGGCCGCCGCTCGAGAGCGTGTTGGTGCGCGGATTGAACATGGGATTGGCGATGGCAAGGATGACCAGAGCCGCAAGCAGCATGCGCAGCAGCGTCAGCCACCATGGGCTGCGCGCCGGCGTTTCCTCACGTTTGAGAATGCTCGCCAGGATGCGCAGCGGCGGGAACACTTCCGTTCGCGGCTGTGGCGGCGTCAGGCGCAGCAGCCACCAGATCGCAGGAAGCAGAATGAGCGCTGCCAGGATGGCTGGCGATGCAAATGCGAAGGAGAGACCGCTCATGGCTGGCCTCCAGACGCGACCCTCGCGGGCATGCCTGAGAGATACATATGCACGGCGACCAGGGCTTCGGAAGCCAGCCGATCTGTGCGATGGCTGACAAAGGTCCAGTCGAGCTGACGCAGCGATTGGCCGAGATTTTCGCGCCGCGCGAGATAGGCGCGCCGATAATCATCACGCAGATTTTCCGCGCGGCCGGCGATCAGCTTCGAGCCCGTTTCGGGATCGCTGAATTCGGTGCGTCCACTATAGGGAAAGAGTTCTTCGGCGGGGTCGGCAACCTCGATCACATGACCGCGCAAGCCGCGGCGGGCCAAGGGTCCGATCCTGCCCATGACGCTATCGGCATCGTCGAGAAAATCGCCGATCAGCACGATATCGCTCCAGCCGCGGATCATCGCCGTCTGCGGCAGGCCGCCTTCGAGCGGCGTGTGCACCAGCGCTGCGGCCAGGCGCTCGGCGGCATTGCGGGTCGAAACCGGTTCCATGATGCCGGGGCAGCCGATACGCTCGCCCGAGCGGGATAGAATTTCCGCCAGCGCCAGCATCAGGACGAGCGCGCGGCCCTCCTTGGACACATGGCCAAAGGTCGATTTATACATCATGGATGGCGACAGATCGGCCCAGAGCCAGATCGTATGCGCGGCTTCCCATTCATGATCTCGGATATAGGTATGATCGTCGCGAGCCGAGCGCCGCCAGTCGATGCGCGACAGGCTTTCACCTTCCGTATAGGGGCGGAACTGCCAGAAATTCTCGCCGATGCCGCGCTTGCGCCGGCCGTGCCATCCGGCAATGACCGTGTTGGCGATGCGCTTGGCTTCGACGAGGCAATCCGGCACGAGGGCGGCGCGGCTGCGGGCTCGGGAGAGGGCATCATTGCCTGAGGTCGGTCTGACGGTCTGTCCGATGGATGCCACGCGCTATACTCTCCTCGACATCCGGGTTACGACTTCGACTGCTTGACCAGCCCTGAAATGACATCGCGCACGGACATGCCTTCGGCGCGGGCTGCAAAAGTCAGCGCCATGCGGTGTTCCAATACTGGCTCGGCAAGTGCATGAATGTCGTCGATCGACGGGGCAAGCCGGCCCTCGTAAAGGGCGCGGGCACGAGCGCAGAGCATCATCGCCTGGCCGGCACGCGGGCCTGGACCCCAGGCGACGTGCTTGTCTGTGGAGGCATTGCCCTGGCCCGGGCGGGCAGAGCGCACCAGCGACAGGATCGCATCGACGACGCCGTCGCTGACGGGCATCTGGCGGATGAGCTGCTGGATTTCCAGCAAGCGTTCGGCGTCGATGACAGCCTGCGGCGTTACTTCGCTCAAGCCTGTGGTTTCGAGCAGGATGCGGCGCTCGTCGGCAAGTTCGGGATAATCGACATCGACCTGCAGCAGGAAACGGTCGAGCTGGGCTTCCGGCAGCGGGTAGGTGCCTTCCTGCTCGAGCGGGTTCTGCGTTGCGAGAACGTGGAAAGGAGCGGGTAGGTCATAACGCTGGCCGGCGATGGTGACGTGATATTCCTGCATGGACTGCAGCAGAGCCGATTGCGTGCGCGGCGAGGCGCGGTTGATTTCGTCGGCCATCAGCAATTGCGCGAAAACCGGACCCTTGACGAACCGGAAAGAACGGCGGCCGGTTTCATCCTGGTCCATAACTTCGGAGCCGAGAATATCCGAGGGCATGAGGTCCGGTGTGAACTGAACGCGATTGGAGGCAAGGCCGAGGGCTGCGCCGAGCGTGGTCACGAGCTTCGTCTTGGCAAGGCCCGGCACGCCGACCAGCAGGGCATGACCGCCGGCAAGCACGGCCAGCAGCGTGTTTTCCACGACGCTTTCCTGGCCGAAAATGACCTTCGATACCTCCTGGCGAATGGTGGCGATATCGCCCAGTGCCTTTTCGGCCGAGGCGATGATGGCCTGCTCATCGAGGCTCGTTTCGGTCGATTTGATCATGCCCATTTGCGTCTCCAATGGCAGAAAAACGGTGCGCGCGATTCGCAGTCGTTACACATTTGCCTCATAATCAATACAACTTATCGCCAGCAAGACCGCTGACAAGCACGTTTCAAATGACTATCTCGTGAGAACTGTCATATTCCTGACTAACGACCAACCGGGACAGAAGAATGGCAACCGAGGAAATCAGGACAACGGGCGACGCCGCAAGCCTCGCGGCGCTGATTTCGCGCGCGGCCGGCGATAGCGGCGGCTCCAAGAAGGGCCTGCCGCCAGTCGATCGCTGGAATCCGCCATTCTGCGGCGATATCGACATGGAGATCCGCGCCGATGGCACCTGGTTCTATCTCGGCACACCGATCGGCCGCGCGCCTTTAGTGCGGCTGTTTTCCACAGTGCTGCGCAAGGACGAGGATGGAAAGACCTATCTCGTCACGCCTGTGGAAAAGGTGGGCATTCGCGTCGTCGACGCGCCGTTCGTGGCCGTCGAGATGAGCGTGACGGAGCGTGAGGGCAGACGGGTGCTGACCTTCCGCACGAATGTCGGTGATGTCGTCGAGGCGGGCAGGGACCATCCGATCCGCTTCGTCATACGCGGCGAGAACGACGAGCTGAAGCCTTATCTGCATGTCCGCGGGCGGCTCGAGGCTCTGGTGACGCGTGCGGTCATGTACGATCTCATCGAGCTTGGTGAGCCCGTCGTGATTGCCGGGCGGGAGATCTTCTGCGTGCGTTCTGGCAGCTCTATCTTTCCCGTCATGCCGGTTGCCGAACTGGATGCGCTTACTCGATGAATGAATTTCCCCTCTATTCCGCGGATGAATTCCGCCGTCGCGCCCTCCATCAGAGTGGTGGGCCGGTGGAGCTTGCCTGGCGCGATCATGGCGATCATCTCCTCAATCCCGAGACCATATCGCAGGTTGCGGACCTGAAGCTCAAGGATGCCGCCGTGCTCGTGCCTGTTGTCGACAGCGGCGACGATGCCAGGGTCATTTTTACCCTCCGGACATCGACGCTCCGCAAGCATTCCGGCCAGATCGCCTTTCCGGGCGGGGCCATCGATCCGGAAGACGCGTCGCCGGAAATGGCGGCGGTGCGTGAAGCTGGCGAGGAAATCGGGCTCGCCGACATCTTCATCGAGCCGGTGGCGCGGCTGCCGCATTATCTGGCGGCTACCGGCTTTCGCATCACGCCCATTCTCGCCGTGGTGAAGCCGGGCTTTCATCTGGCTCTCAATCCGACGGAGGTGGAAGACGCCTTCGAGGTGCCGCTCTCCTTCCTGATGGACCCCGACCATCATGTGACCGACACGATGCTCTGGCAGGGAAGTGAACGCCATTTCTACCGCATGCCCTATGGACAGCGCATGATCTGGGGCATTACCGCGGGTATCGTCCGAACGCTTTATGAAAGGCTCTATACATGACGTCCGTTGCCGATGAGGCCTGGTTTCGCGACGAGGCATTGCAGCGGGTGCTGGCGCTGCTCGATGCCGATGGCGGCGAGGGGCGCGTGGTCGGTGGTGCCGTCCGCAACAGTCTGATGGGGCTGCCCGTTGCCGATATCGACATAGCGACGACCCTCCTGCCGGAAACGGTCGTGGAAAGAGCAGAGGCGGCGGGGATCAAGGCGGTGCCGACCGGCATTGCGCATGGCACGGTTACCTTAGTCATCGATGGAAAACCGTTCGAAATCACCACCTTGCGGCGTGATGTTGAAACGGATGGGCGGCGCGCCGTAGTGGCCTTCAGCCGGGATTGGCAGGCCGATGCCGAGCGCCGAGACCTGACGATCAATGCGCTCTATGCATCCGCCGATGGCGAGGTCGTGGATCTCGTCGGCGGGCTTGACGATCTGGAACGCCGCAACATTCGCTTCATCGGCGATGCGGCGACGCGGATTGCCGAGGATCATTTGCGCATCCTGCGCTTCTTCCGTTTCTTTGCCTATTACGGCAGCGGCCGTCCTGATGCGGACGGCTTGCGCGCCTGTGCCGCCGCAAAGTCGAAGATATCAATCCTCTCAGCCGAGCGTGTCTGGTCCGAAATTAAGAAGCTGCTGGCGGCGCCGGATCCGGGCAGGGCGCTACTCTGGATGCGCCAGATTGGTATTTTGACCGAGGTGCTGCCGGAAACCGAGAAATGGGGGATCGATGCTATTCCCGGGCTGATTGCCGCCGAACAGGCTCTCGGTTGGCCGCCGGAACCTCTGCTTCGTCTTGCGGCCATTGTGCCGCCCGATGCGGCAAGGCTCGCCAAACTTGCCGAGCGCCTGCGCCTCTCGAAAGCGGAAGGGGCTTATCTGCAAGCCTGGGCGAATGCGCCAATCGTCAAGGACGATATTTCGGACGCGGCCTTCGATCGCCTGCTTTATCGCCATGATCCGACCGGCATCGCGGTTCGCCTGAAGCTGGCGCTAGCCGTTGCCCGCAGTAAGGCGGAGGGCGATTTCGAGGAGATGGCGCGCGTAGCTCGGCTCGGGAAATTGCTGAAACGGGTGGCAAACTGGAAGAAGCCCACTTTTCCGCTCAATGGCGCGGATGCGCTTGCTGCGGGGGTCGATGCGGGACCGCGCGTGGGCGAGCTTCTTGGTAAACTTGAGCAGGAATGGCTCGACGGGAATTTTACGATGAACCGGGCGAGCCTACTCGCCCGACTCAAGGATTTGGCCAATGCCTGATAATGAGGCCTAATTGGCGCTGACTGCCCTGTCCGCCAATCAGGCCGCGTTGGCTTCGTCGCGAATCCGGGCCTTGATATTGTCGACCATGTTTTCGCGGATGATGGTTTCGCCATGCGCTTCGCGCATGTGCTCGACGGCGCGACGGACCACCTCGGCGTCATCCTTGGCGCGGGTGTGCCAGGCGCAACCGGGCACGAGCGTACCACATTCGAACAGTCGCATATCTTCCTCCTCATCTTTCAACGGCTTCTCGCCCAAAAACGACCTGAAGGCCTAAACGCAACGAACGAGAAAAGGTTTCTGCCGTCCGGCAAGTCTCCCGCTTGCCGGCGGCTCTTCCGGACATCAATCCGGCATTGCCCAGGATTTGAAGCAATCCGACGATTGATATCGGGTGATTGGCGGCTGCCTGGCCGAACGATCGGCCGCGAAACGGGCGATATCGCTCGGAGATTTACCTGCCAATTGCATCCTTACCTGCTCTATGAAACAGGAGAGGGGTAGGTCGGACCCGCTCCGGGTCCGCATATCCTCGGCCAGTCGGATGATGAACTCCGGACTATCGACTGTGCGCGAAAGTTTCTGTTCTTTCGAAGCTTGTGCGACTTGTTTCTCTGCTGCCATTACAACCTCCTCCGATTGAAACGAGCATTAGATCACTTAGGCACTCCTCCCGCCGATTTCAGGACACTGTCCGATCATTTAATGTTGAACGTCTCAAGCGCATCGGGATCCTTCAGATTCGTTGCGCTTGAAGTTCGAAGCTTACCCTGCGTCGTTGTCGCAAAATCGCCGCCTGCTTTTGCGCGACGTATCTTAAGGCCAGCGCACCACCGGCGGCAGAGACGATAGGATCGACTCCACGTTGCCGCCCGTCTTCAGTCCAAATATTGTACCCCTATCGTACAGCAAATTGAACTCCACATAACGTCCGCGGCGAATTAATTGTTCGTCGCGATCTTCTTCCGACCATGTTTCGTTGAAATTGGAGCGGACGATCCGCGGATAGACCATTGCGAAGGCGCGGCCGACGTCGCGGGTGAAGGCGAAATCGGCATTCCAGCCGCCGGATTCTTCCGGCGAATGCAGCCAATCGAAGAAGATGCCGCCAATGCCGCGCGGCTCGTTGCGATGCTTCAGGAAGAAATATTCGTCGCACCAGCTCTTGTAGCGCTGGTAGTCGGCGACGGCGTGGCGGTCGCAGACGATCTGCATGGCGCGGTGGAAGAGGGCGCTGTCGGGATCTTCCTGGGTGCGGCGTCGATCGAGCACCGGCGTCAGGTCGGCGCCGCCGCCGAACCACTGGCTCGTCGTCACCACCATGCGGGTGTTCATATGCACGGTCGGCACGTTCGGGTTGACGGGATGGGCAATCAGCGACAGTCCCGAAGCCCAGAAGCGCGGATCTTCCTCGGCGCCAGGAATCTGGCTGCGAAAGTCGGGAGAGAATTCGCCATAGACCGTCGAGGTGTGGACGCCGACCTTCTCGAAGACGCGGCCCTCCATCATCGACATGCGGCCGCCGCCGCCCTGGCCCTTGTCCCTCTGCCAGTCCTTGGCGACGAAGCGGCCAGGTTGCTGGTCGGAAAGGGGGCCGGTCAGCTCGTTTTCCAGCTGCTCGAACTCCGCGCAGATCGTATCGCGCAGGCCTTCGAACCAGTGTCGCGCTGCCTCTTTCTTTTCTTCAATATCCTCAGGTAATCCCTTGGGAAGATTGGGTCGTTCCATTCACGCTCTCCGACGGTGCGAGCAGCCGGCGGCCCGCGATTCGCACCGTATGTATCGTGATTTGGAATATCAGCAAGATTGCGGCGCAGCCAGTGCAGCAACGTCGCAGGAGAATCGACTCGCAAATTTCACAATGCGGTATTATGTTCCCTCTCTCAAAGGCGAGGTTTTATCATGAGGATACCCGGACCGCCGCCCCTGGATGGGTTGAGAAACAGAATATTCCGTTACCGGCAGGACCATCCGACCGGCGGAAAGAGCGAATTCGTTCGCGAGACCTTTTGTCTCAGTCGCCCGGAAGCGCGCGAAAAGGCGCGTGAATGGTTCAACGAATTCCCGAAAGCGGCCTATTGGACCGAAGTCGAAAGCTGGCGTCAGGTCGATGGCGACCGCATCGAATTCACCATGCGGCGCCTGCCATCGGCGGACTGAACTGAACGACATGGCACCCGCGTCGACGGGTGCTGGCTCTCGAAGTGTGTTCCCGTTTCTCGGAGGCGGGCTGGCGATTGGTCACGCGCTCAATGCGGCATGGTCGGTGGCGGCTCATCCGACGGGCCGAACGCGGGCGGCTGAGTGCTTGGCATGGGCATCGCGGAGAAAGCTTTCTTGACCTTCTCGATCGCAGTCGCATTACCGCCGGCCGAAGGTGAGGGAGACTTTGTCACTGGTATCGCCGGCCGTTCGGTCGCGGCACCGAGCTTTGCAGCTTGGTGTTCTCCAGCTTTCTGATCTTCGGCGATGGGCGATGCCGCGAGAATCTCCATCAGCGTGATGGTCACCGGCAGGTGGCCACCCAAATCGGTATTCGTGTGATGCCATGCATGCGCGACGCGCTGATCGGCGTGGATGAACCGTCGGGAATTGATCTCGCCGAACCAGTCCCACTCGCCCATGACATCGATGACATCGTTGAATACCGGAGGCATCGCGATGCGCGCACCGATCGTCACGATCTTCGTATGCCGCGCCAGCTCAGCAACTCGTCCTTTATCCTGCTTCGAGAGGTTATGCAGTGCGGCAGACAGCACGAGGTTTCCCTTGGAGTGGCCCGTCAGCAGAGGGAAGGATAGGCGGGGATCGGCAAGAAGCGCCTGCACGGTTCTCGTGTCGAGGCTGCTGCGAGCCGCTGCCGTCTCAGCCTGTGCTCCGAACCTAGGGCGACCGGCAAGGTCGTCCAAGCTTTCAAGCAGCGGCCGCAGCCCCCTCAAATGACCGAAGAAAAACGATCCGCCGAAGGCTTCGGTGATGGCGTCGGCTATGCCATAGCCGGAGACGACGACTGCGACTGGTGCGTCGATCGCGTCGGCCACGTTGCGGGCAAAGGCGGCTGCCCCGAGCGCGGAACCGCCGATGCCGGCGACTGCGAGCGCCCGTGCCTTGGTGCCGCCGCGCAGGACGAATTCATCGATGGTTTCGCAGAGTGTGAGTGCTCCAAGACCGCTTGGCGGAATGAGCATGATCGCGCCTTCGGCGGCGAGCGAGTCACTGATATAGAAGGCTTCCTCGGGTGTGATGACCTTGACGTCGTAGAACAGCGCATCGAGAGCGAGGTTGCGCTGGCGGAGGCCCTCAAGCGCGAGGTTGCGCAAAGGGGAGTGCTGGAGCCGTTCGGGGAGGCTCAATGTACGTGCAAACTGCGTAAGGGAAAGCGTGAATGCCGTCTGGAACATGGGGTCACCTCGCCAAGGCTGCCTGAGTTAGAGCATTCCAGAGCGAAGCTTCTCACACTTTATCCGGCGTGCCAACGCCTATTCGGGTGCGACATTCAGGCCAGGTGCGGCCCTGGTGCGGTAAGCGGCGGCCATTGCGTTTGCCGCAAGGCTTCACCCGAAATCATGGCCGCCGACATCGCGACATTGATGGAGCGCTGGCCCTCGACCATGGGGATCAGGATGCGGCCATCGGCCTTTTCATGCACATGCTCCGGCACGCCGGCGCTTTCGCGGCCGAAGAGGAGAATATCGTCGTCGTGGTAAGTAAAGTCCGTATAGCGCTGCGCCGCTTTCGTCGAGGCCAACACCAGCCGCCGTCCGCTTTCCTGTCTCCATACCTCGAAGCGTTCCCAGTTGACGTGCCTAGTCAGGGTGACCGCGGCAAGGTAATCCATGCCGGCGCGCTTCAGATTGCGGTCAGATATGTCGAAGCCGGCCGGTTCGATGATGTCGACGCCGAGGCCGAGGCAGGCCGCAAGCCGCAGGATCGTGCCGGTGTTGCCGGGAATGTCGGGTTGGTAAAGGGCGATGCGCAGTTTTGTCATATGCTGCAACTAGCGAAATCGTCCGGATTTGTCTCAGATTTTTCGAGCGCCCTTCATTTCTGTGATGTCTCCCATAAAGAGAATTGAAGGTTTCAGCCCATTTTTCAGGCATATTTCGCTTTTCAAACAGGAAAAGTCGCGCTAAAAGACGGGCGCTCTACAACTTGCGAAAGAAGGAGGCTCAGATGGATATCTTGTTTATGATGCTGCGCCTCGGTGCCGTGAATCCACGGATTTGATGAGCGCTATAAGGCGCATATTCGCAAGTATCCCCCTTCTTTAAGTCATTGCGCGGCCACTATGGCCTCGTCGTTTTACCGCCCGGCCACCATATGAATCTGCGATCTTTCAGCGCAGCGGGTGGTCGAAGGGTCGAGTCTTTGGAGCATTTCCATGTTTAGCTGGTTCGAACGCCGACTAAATCCATTTCCTAGCGAGGTGCCGGATACGCCGCCGCGTGGCCTCTTCGCCTTCTGCTGGCATTATTCCAAGCCGGCCCTGCCGTGGCTGATCGCCATGAGCATCCTCACCATGTCGATCGCGATCGGCGAGGTGGCGTTGTTCCAGTTCCTCGGCGATATCGTCGACTGGCTGACACATGCGGATAAGGCGACCTTCCTGCAGACGGAATGGCACAAGCTTTTCTGGATGGGCGCGATGGTGCTGATCGGCTTGCCGGCTGCGGCGATCCTAGACAGCTTCATCATGCACCAGGTGCTGCTCGGCAACTATCCTATGATCGCGCGCTGGCAGATGCACCGCTTCCTGCTGCGCCACAGCATGACTTTTTTCGCCAATGAGTTTGCAGGCCGCGTCGCCACCAAGGTGATGCAGACCTCGCTTGCCGTGCGCGAAACGGTCATGAAGATCCTCGACGTCTTCGTCTACGTGTTCACGTACTTCCTGTCGATGATCCTTGTCATCGCGGCAGCCGACTGGCGGCTGATGATTCCGATCCTGGTCTGGCTCGGTGTCTATGTCGCCATCGTCGCCTATTTCGTGCCGGTGCTGCGCAAGATCGCCGCGCAGCAGGCCGATGCGCGCTCGATGATGACGGGCCGCGTGGTCGACAGCTATACCAACATCGCGACGGTGAAGCTGTTCTCGCATGCGGGCCGCGAAGAGACATATGCCAGGGCCGGCATGGAGGAATTCCTCAATACCGTGCACAAGCAGATGCGCAAGGTGACGCTGTTCCACGCCTCGGTCTATTTCAACAACTGCGCGGCGCTGTTCATCGTCTCGGCTCTGTCGATCTGGTTCTGGCTCAGCGGCTCGATCTCGGTCGGCTCCATCGCCATTGCCATCGGCCTTGCGATGCGCGTCAACGGCATGTCGCAATGGGTGATGTGGGAGGTCTCCGCGCTCTTCGAAAACATCGGCACCGTCTACGACGGCATGGAGATGATGTCGAAGCCGCATGATATCGTCGACAAGCCGGCAGCATCGCCGATCGTTGCCAAGCAGGGTGCGATCCGCTTCGAGCACATTCGCTTCCATTACGGCAAGGCGAAGGGTGTCATGGAGGATCTGACCCTCGATATCCGCGCGGGCGAAAAGGTCGGCCTGGTCGGCCGTTCGGGCGCCGGCAAGACGACGCTGATGAACCTGCTGCTGCGCTTCTACGATCTGGAGAGCGGCCGCATCACCATCGACGGCCACGATATCGCAGGCGTCACGCAGGACAGCCTTCGCTCCATGATCGGCGTGGTGACGCAGGACACATCGCTGCTGCACCGCTCTATCCGCGACAACATCGCCTACGGCCGTCCGGAGGCGACCGACGAGGAAATCATCCAGGCGGCCAAGCGCGCCAATGCCTGGGACTTCATCGAAGGTCTGATCGATATGCACGGCCGCACAGGGCTCGACGCGCAGGTCGGCGAGCGAGGCGTGAAACTGTCAGGCGGCCAGAGGCAGCGCGTCGCGATCGCCCGTGTCTTTCTGAAGGACGCGCCGATCCTGGTGCTCGACGAGGCAACCTCGGCGCTCGATTCCGAAGTGGAAGCGGCGATCCAGGAAAACCTCTTCGCGCTGATGCACGGCAAGACGGTGATTGCCATCGCCCACCGCCTGTCGACGCTGACCGAGATGGACCGTCTCGTCGTTCTCGACAAGGGCCGGATCATCGAGATGGGCACGCATCAGGAACTGGTCCAGGAGGGCGGTATCTACGCCGAGCTCTGGAGCAGGCAGTCCGGTGGCTTCCTCGCCGACCACGAAGAGGTCGAGGCGGCAGCGCAATAATGAACCGAAGAGCTGGGGCGCCACGGCGCCCCAGCTGCTATTTTCCTAAGCGACCATTTTCCAAAAATTCAAAATCTAACAAAGAAGTCTGGAAGGCAACACGCTAACGGCTCGCAAGGGCAAGCTGCGCTGCGAGCACTCCGAATGCGGTCGCGAAGCTTCTGCGCATCCACGACTGAACAGTCGGATTTGAGACGATATGGCGGCGCAGGTAGGCCGCGAACACACCATAGGCTGCGAAAATGATGAAGGTGAGCGCCATGAAGACCAGGCTGAGCTTCAGCATCAGCATGATCGGACTTGTCTGATCCGGCGTCACGAATTGAGGCAGGAAAGCGAAGAAGAAGATCGACAATTTCGGATTGAGCAGGTTGATCAGGATCGCCGAGCCAATCACCTGCCGCGTACTCCTGTCGGTCGGTGCGCCGTCGACACGCAAAACACCTCGTTCTCGAAACATCGACCAGGCCATATAAAGCAGATAGGCGACCCCGAGCCATTTGAGGGCTTGAAATGCCATCGCGCTGGCGTGCAGAAGTGCGGCAAGGCCGCTTATCGCGGCGAGCAAATGCGGGATGATGCCAAGTGTGCAGCCGAGCGCGGCGGCCACACTTGCCCTTATGCCACCCGACAATCCGGCCGCAAGCGTGTAGATTGCGCCAGTGCCGGGAGACGCCACGATGATGAGGGTCGTTATCAGAAACTCCATGCTCATATGATTGCCCTCAGGACAGAGTGATATTTTTGTGCGGCGGAAGCCCGATCGGACCGTTCGTTGCGGGGCAGCTGCTGACGGATGACGGAGGCCGTTGATGCGTCGCGTCGATGTGTGGGGAAATGGCAAGCTTGGATCCCTCTCGATGAAGGCCTGAGGCAATATCGAGGTGTCGCGTTCTCCGGTCTTGAATGAAATTGCGGATCGGTCGCTATTCCAGCTCATCGTCTTATTCAACCTAACGAAAATGTAACTTTTGTCGCAGCCTCCCTTTACTTTCCGGACGCACCGAAATTCCCTATATCGCTGGCATGCTCATCCGTTCCGTGTTCCGTCTGTTCGAGACCTGGATTGATCCTTTCTATCGCAGCGGCGATCTTCGACCGCCGCGGTCGCTCGGTGCCTTCATCTGGTACTATGTCGGTCAGGCCAAAGGACCCTTCCTGGCGATGGCGGTACTCGGCGGCGCGGTCGCCATGCTCGAGGCGGCGTTGTTCTGGTTTGTCGGGCATCTCGTCGACATCCTTGACAAGGTGAAACCGGGCGAGGGATGGTCAGGGCTGCTTGCCGGCCATGGCGCGGCGCTGGTCGGCATGGTTTTCGTCGTACTCGTAGTGCGGTTCGTGGTCGTCAGCCTCGGCGCGTTGGTCGAGGAACAGGTGGTCGTGCCGGGGTTTCTCAATCTCGTGCGCTGGCAGGCCTATCGGCATGTGGCGAGGCAATCCGTCGAATTCTTCCAGAACGATTTCTCCGGCCGTGTCGTCACCAAGGTCTGGTCGGCGGGGCAGGCGACGGGCGATCTCGTCGTCTCGCTGCTGCAGGTCGTCTGGTTCATCATCATCTATGCGGTCTCCACCATCGCGCTGGTCGGCGGGCTGGATTGGCGGCTGGCGCTGGTAATCGCGGTCTGGATCGGCGTCTTCTCTCTGCTTGCGCGATATTTCGTGCCGCGCATCCGTCGGCATGCGCGCAATGCAGCCGAGGCCTCCTCGATGCTGAATGGTCGCATGGTCGATGCCTACGCCAATATTCAGACGCTGAAGCTCTTCGGGCGCGAGGAGCAGAACGACCAGTACATCCGCAATGGTTTCGACCGCTTCCAGGCGGCTGTCATGCCGTTCACACGATTGTTGACCGGCGTGCGCTCGTCGCTGGCGCTGCTGTCAGGCGTCATGATCACCACGATCGGTGCGCTCGCGGTTCATCTCTGGCTGGCGGGTGAAATCTCGACTGGAGGCGTCGCCTTCACGCTCAGCATGGTGTTGCGCCTGAACATGCTCTTCGGCCGGATGATGTCGCAGTTCAATGCCATCATGCGCAATCTCGGCACCATCCAGAATTCGGCCGAAATGATCTCCGAGCCTATCGGTCTGGTCGATCGGCCTGATGCCAAGGATCTGGTCGTCACCGGACCTGAAATTCGTTTCGACAATGTAACGTTTCACTATGGGCGCGGCGGCGGCATCATCGGCAATTTCTCTCTCGACATACGCGCGGGAGAAAAGGTCGGCATCGTCGGCCGCTCCGGAGCAGGCAAGACGACGCTCGTCAACCTGTTGCTGCGCTTCTACGATCTGGAGGGCGGCCGCATCCTGATCGACGGACAGGATATCGCCGCCATCAGGCAGGAGTCGCTGCCTAGCGCGATTGGCATGGTGACACAGGACACCGCTCTCCTCAATCGCTCCATCCGCGATAATATCCTCTTCGGTCGGCCCGACGCCAGCGACGAGCAGATGGTGGAGGCGGCCCGGCGGGCGGAGGCAGATCGCTTCATCACCGCTCTCGAGGATCAGAAGGGGCGCACCGCCTATGCCGCCCATGTCGGCGAACGCGGAGTCAAGCTTTCAGGCGGCCAACGCCAGCGCATTGCGATCGCGCGCGTCATGCTGAAGAACGCGCCCATTCTCGTGCTCGACGAGGCTACGTCGGCGCTGGATTCGGAAGTCGAGGCCGTGCTGCAGTCCAATCTCGATGGGCTGATGAAGGGCAAGACCGTGCTTGCGATCGCGCACCGGCTGTCGACCATCGCCAAGCTCGACCGGCTTGTTGTCATCGATAAGGGCGAGATCATCGAGGAGGGGACGCATGACGAGCTGATCGCGCGCAGCGGCCTCTATTCAGAGCTCTGGGCACGCCAGTCCGGCGGTTTCATTGCGGCGGATGCCGATTGAGCCACCCTGAAACCCGCCGGATCATTGCTGCCGAGGCACGCTGAACTCCGTCATGAGGCCGAAATGGTTCGAGCCCATGGCGTCGCGGATCTGTTTCACGGATATCAGCCGAAGCGGCGCGCGGGCGAAGACGTGATCGATGGTGATCCCATAGGCTCCAGCAGCAATCGGCCATGTGGCGGGCTCGGGAAAGGCATGGCGAAAGCCGGTTGCCGCCAGGAAATCGCGCATGTCGGGCGTGATGACCGAAGCGTTGAAATCTCCTGCGAGAATCAACGGCCCTTTCACGTCATTGAGGGCCGGAGCGAGCAGGCCAAGCTCGATTTGGTGGAATGCATCGAAATAAGGCTTGCTCAGATGAACGGAGGCGAAGTTCACGGGCTGGCCGTCCATGTCGATGGTGGCAAGAATGAAGCGATTGTCCCAGAGGCTGCCGAGGCTGCGCATGAGTTGGGTCTGGAACGGTCTCTTCGACAACAGCAGGGAGTCGCAATCGGTGGTCATCACGCCGCAGCCGATGCGGTTGGGATAGACTTTCAAGATGCGGTCCATCTCGGAAAAGATCGGTCCTGCCTCGAAGATTTCGACGACGTCGGCTTTCGAGGCGATGATGAGATCGGCGATGCGAGGGCCGTTTTCGAAATTGCTGTCCTCGATGTTGAAGGAGAGCAACCTGAAATGCTCGCCGCTCGCCTCAGCCGAAGCGACGAGCGAAGACGCAGCGTATTCCTGCAGCATGAGGACGGAGTGAACCAGCAGGATGATTCCGGCGGCAGTCAGAAAGAGCGCATACCAGTGGCGCTTGAAGGCGAATGCGATCAAGGCAAGCAGGATCGCGAACAGGCTTACATGGGTCTGCAGACTTTCGAAAAAGGCAAGCAGCCAGGAATCGGTGACGTAACGCGCGGCTAGGATGCCGACCGCCAGTGTGGCGAGAACGCATAGGATGCAATAAATCGTGTGTCTCATGAGAAGTTCTCGTACTTCATTTTCGCTGCTTCGTATGCGCAAGACAACGAGTGCAATCCTCCATAAATCGGAGGGGAAATCCATTGGGATTTAAGTAGTAAAGCGTAGGTCCCACGAAGTGGTGAAAGTGCCGATAGTACGTTGCCTTCCGCAATGCAGCATTGAAATCATTGTCTATTTTGCCTTGCAATATAAGAAAATACTACAGAAATCCCCAGATTTTTCATGGGTTTAACTTTTCGCATCGGCTCTGAGAATGTTCAGGCTCCAGCCTTGCGACGCAATAGCGCAGTTTTGCCGCGACATTGTGCCCTGACCCCTTGCCAAGACTGGACATAATTTGCGATCAAGCTTAGAACGCAGCGGGTTACGGAGGAATCTATGGCGGAATTATGGTCGCGATGATTCGCCGTTAGTGAGGGGTACCACGGTTTTGCCGTGGTTTGCGGGAAGAGGATGTGCAGCGTTGAGCGAGCATAGTACGACAAGTGAATCCACAGGCGAGCCTACGCGCCGCGATTTCCTTTATTTGACAACAGGCATGGCCGGCGCCGTTGGTGCGGTTTCGGTCGCATGGCCGTTTATCGATCAGATGCGCCCGGATGCATCGACCCTTGCTCTTGCTTCCATCGAAGTCGACGTGTCGAGCCTCGAGCCTGGCATGTCGCTGACGGTGAAATGGCGCGGCAAACCCGTCTTCATCCGTAACCGCACGCAAAAGGAAATCGACGATGCCAAGGGCGCGCAGCTGTCGGACCTGAAGGATCCGATCGCGCGCAACGCCAATCTTCCGGCTGACGCACAGGCAACCGACGTTGCCCGTTCGGCCGGCGAGGGCAAGGAAAACTGGCTCGTCATGATCGGCGTTTGCACCCATCTGGGTTGCATTCCGCTCGGCCAGGCAGGTGAATATGGCGGGTGGTTCTGTCCCTGCCATGGCTCGGTCTACGATACCGCCGGCCGCATCCGCCATGGGCCTGCGCCGCAGAACCTCTTCATACCGCAATATGCGTTCACGTCGGAAAAGAAGATCAAGGTCGGTTGAGGGGGAGCTGAATCATGAGTGGTCATTCGTCTTACGAGCCATCTACGGGGCTCGAAAAATGGGTCGACGCGCGGCTTCCGCTGCCACGTATGGTCTATGATAGTTTCATCGCATATCCGGTTCCGCGCAACCTGAACTATGCCTATACGTTCGGCGCCATGCTGGCGGTCATGCTGGTCCTGCAGATCCTGACCGGTGTCGTGCTGGCGATGCATTATGCGGCCAATACTGCGATTGCGTTCAACTCGGTCGAAAAGATCGTCCGCGACGTCAATCATGGCTGGCTGCTGCGCTATATGCACGCCAACGGCGCATCTTTCTTCTTCGTGGCCGTCTACCTGCACATTGCCCGCGGCCTCTACTACGGCTCCTACAAGGCGCCACGCGAAATCCTCTGGATTCTCGGCGTGATCATCTACCTCTTGATGATGGCAACCGCCTTCATGGGCTACGTTCTGCCCTGGGGTCAGATGTCCTTCTGGGGTGCGACCGTCATCACCGGCTTCTTCTCGGCCTTCCCATGGGTCGGCGACTGGATCCAGACCTTCCTGCTCGGCGGCTTCGCCGTTGACGATCCGACGCTCAACCGCTTCTTCTCGCTGCATTATCTGCTGCCGTTCATGATCGCGGGTGTCGTCATCCTACACATCTGGGCGCTGCATGTGACCGGCCAGACGAACCCGACCGGCGTCGAAGTCAAGCTGAAGACCGACACCGTTGCCTTCACGCCCTATGCGACGCTGAAGGATGCGCTTGGCGTTTCCGTCTTCCTGCTGGTTTTCGCCTACTTCGTCTTCTATTTGCCGAACTTCCTCGGCCATGCCGATAACTACATTCCGGCCAACCCGCTGAAGACGCCGGCCCACATCGTTCCGGAATGGTACTTCCTGCCATTCTACGCGATGCTGCGCTCGATCACCTTCAACATCGGCCCGATCGACTCCAAGCTCGGCGGCGTTCTGACGATGTTCGGCGCAATCATCGTGCTGTTCTTCCTGCCCTGGCTCGATACGTCGAAGATCCGCTCGGCCGTCTATCGCCCGTGGTACAAGCTGTTCTTCTGGCTGTTCATCGCCGATGCCATCCTGCTCGGCTGGCTGGGCTCGCAGCCCGCGGAAGGCATCTACACCACGGCTGCGCAGTTCGCGACGCTGTTCTACTTCCTCTTCTTCCTCGTCATCATGCCGGTGCTCGGCATTGTCGAGACTCCGAGGCGCATTCCAAATTCGATTACGGAAGCGGTTCTTGAGAAACAGGGCGGTAAAGTTGCCGCTCCGGTTCAAGCATAACCGGCGATAGAGGAAGAAAACGATGAAGAAGATTATTGTCGGCCTTCTATCCCTGACGCTCATCGGCGGCTTCTCGACTGCCGCCGTAATCGCTGCGGAAACGAAGCCCGCCGCAGAAGCCGAAACGCCGCACTATCCGCTGAAGGAGCCGCGCGAGCAGCATTGGACCTTCTCCGGCCCATTCGGCTATTATGACAAGGCGCAGTTGCAGCGTGGCCTCAAGGTCTATACGGAAGTCTGTTCCGCCTGCCATTCGATGAAGCTCGTGGCTTACCGCACGCTGGAAGACCTCGGCTATACGGAAGCACAGGTGAAGGCCTTCGCTGCCAATTACGAAGTGCAGGACGGCCCGAACCCTCAGGGTGAAATGTTCACCCGTAAGGCGCTTCCGTCTGACCATTTCAATTCGCCGTTCCCGAATGACGAGGCTGCCGCCGCTTCGAATAACGGGGCCGTGCCGCCTGACATGTCGCTGCTTGCCAAGGCGCGCGAAATCGAGCGCGGCTTCCCGCAGTTCATCTTCGACATCTTCACGCAATATCAGGAAGGTGGCCCGGACTACATCTACTCGCTGCTAACAGGCTATGAAGAGCCGCCGGCCGGCTTCACCGTACCGCAGAACTCGCACTACAATCCGTATTTCGATGCGGCTGCGACCTTTGCGATGCCGAAGCCGCTTTCGGACGGTCAGGTGACTTACGACGACGGCGCGCCGCAGACGGTCGATCAGTATGCGAGAGATGTCTCCGCATTCCTGATGTGGACTTCAGAACCGCACCTGGAAGATCGCAAGCACCTTGGCTTCATGGTCATGGTATTCCTGCTGATCTTCTCAATCTTGATCTATCTCACCAAGCGTTCCGTTTATGCCAAGGCTGGCGCTCACTGAGCATCGCGACAATGATCAAGAAAAGGCGGCCCTGCGAGGCCGCCTTTTTTGTTGGTATAGCGCCCTGGTATTGATAGGGTGCAGCCGGCCCTATCACAGCCTGAGAGACTATATTTGATGAACACTATTGCTTCGGAGCTTGCCGCCAGCATCCGCTCCATTCCGGATTACCCCAAGCCCGGTATCATCTTCCGCGACATCACGACGATGCTTGGCGACGCCAGGGCATTCCGCCGTGCCGTCGATGCGCTGGTGCATCCCTACGCCGGCACCAAGATCGACAAGGTCGCCGGCATGGAAGCGCGCGGCTTCATTCTTGGCGGCGCGGTGGCGCATCAGCTGTCGTCCGGCTTCGTGCCGATCCGCAAGAAGGGCAAGCTGCCGCACGACATCGTCCGCATCGCCTACAGCCTGGAATATGGTGTCGACGAAATGGAGATGCACCGTGATGCGGTCAATCCGGGTGAGAGGGTCATCCTCGTCGACGACCTGATCGCGACGGGCGGCACCGCCGTCGGCGCGACGAAGCTTCTGCGCCAGATCGGCGCCGAAGTGGTTGCAGCCTGCTTCGTCATCGATCTGCCTGACCTTGGCGGGCGCAGGAAGCTGGAAGAGCTTGACGTGCCCGTGCATACGCTGGTGGAATTTTCCGGTCACTGACCGCATTCCGAAGATTGGCGAGGGCCGTCATGAACGGCCCCGCGGCTTGCTATTCTAAGGCAAGCACCGTGCTTTCGAAGCGCAGGGCCGGCAAGCCGTCCTGGTTTATTCCGTCACAAGCAAGGGTGTAGAGCGTCCAGCCGGGGCGCGAGGCCAAGGCGCGGCTGCCGAGGATTGTCACGCCATAGCTGATGGTATCGCCGGCAAAGACCGGCCGCAGCCATTGCAGCTTCGTGAAGCCGGGCGAGGGGCCGAGAGTGGGCGGCGTCTTGCCTTCGGCGATCAGCCTTGCCGTTTCGGACTTCCAGTAATCCACGAAGCTGCGCATCCACATGGAGCAGCTATGCCATCCTGAGGCACAGAGGCCGCCGAACAAGGAGTGCTTGGCCGCCTCCGCATCCATATGGAAGATTTGCGGGTCGAAGCGTGAGGCAAAATGGACGATGCCCTCAGGCGTGAAGGTATGGCTGCCGATTTCGATACGTTCACCGACAGCATAGAGTTCGCTCATCTTCATGCCGATACCTCCGCGTCAGCACGTATGCGGATCATCACTGCATTCTGGCCGAGGCAGACGAGATCGCCACGCTGGTTTTCGACCTCATGGCGGAACGTGACGATACCGATACCCGGACGGGAGCGCATGGGACGAGCCTCGACGACGATCGATCGGCCCGACAGGGTATCGCCAGCCAGAACCGGCTTCTTCCATTCCATGAAATCGATGCCCGGCGCGCCTTGTGCGTCGGTGGCAAGGAGATAGGAGTCGCACATCATGCGCATGAACATGGACGAGGTGTGCCAGCCGGAAGCGGCAAGGCCGCCGAGAATGCTGGCACGGCCGGCTTCCTCGTCCAGATGCATCGGTTGCGGATCGAACTCCTTGGCGAATTCGATGATCTCCGCCGTCGTTACATGTTTTGGGCCGAGCGGAAATTCTCGTCCCGGCTGGAAGTCTTCGTAGACGAATTTCGTCATGTCTTCTGTCGTCCTCCACGTCTCGTTTATCGGCAATCGCATGGCCGGCTGTGGTGGCGCAAGCATTTTCACGGCCGATATAACAGAGGGGGGCGACGATGACTGTCCATTGGCCGCCGACAGCCCTTGATTGTATGCCGGCGATATGTTGAGGCTTGGGTCGTGGCAAGATGGTATGAGAGCTAGAATGAGCGAACTCAAAGTCGCACTGGAACAGGCCGCAGGCGCGGGGATCATTTCCTCCAGTCAGGCCGAACGATTGCTGCCCTATCTGGCGGACAAGAACATTGGCGCGGTGCCGACTGGACAGGGTCTCTCGGCACCGCGTTTTCCAGATGATCCCAACCCCCTGGAAGACACCGAGGCGCCGCGTTTCGTGCGAGGCTTTCACGATGTGCTCATCACCATCGGTCTCGTCGTTCTGCTTGTCGGGCTATGGGGGCTGGCGAACCGTTATGCGCCCATGCTGGCCATCGTCGTCCTCGCCGAGATCCTGGTGCGCCGACAGCGGCTGGCGCTTCCGGCCGTGTTCTTGACCGTCGCGCTCGTCGTCTGGGTTTTCTACATGGTGGTGAGCTATGTGACTTCCACACCGACGCTGAGCAATAATTTCACGATCGGCGCAATCGTCCTGGTAGCGCCATTCCCGCTGTCGCTGGCGTTGTTTTACTGGCGCTACCGCGTGCCGCTGTCGCTGGCCTTATTCCTGTTTTCGTTGTTCGGCCTGTTTCTCGCCGCGGTCTTCTATGCCGTCGGCACGGTAACTGGCTCTTCGAATGTGCCGGCGGATTATCCCATCCAGACGATGATGATCTTGCTGGTGACCGCTCTTGGCAGCTTTATATTGGCAATGCGCTATGATCTCAGCGATCCGCAGAGAGTGACGCGCCGGTCCGACGTGGCCTTCTGGCTGCATCTCGCAACGGCGCCAGCCCTGCTTTACTCGACGATCCTTTTGGCTTTGCGCCTCGAGCTCGCCAGCAGCGGCATCGTCTTCACCAATCTCACCGATGCCCTCTTTGGGGGGTATCTGCAGGCGGTGACGGTCCTCGTGGCGGTGCTGGTGATGATGCTGATCGGGCTCATCATCGATCGCCGCGCTTTCGTGACTGCCGGCCTCGTATCGCTGGGCTTGGCGACGGCAGCCATCCTCCGGCACAACAACGCCGGTCTCGATAAGGTCGGCTTCCTGGTGCTGATGATTGTAGGGCTGGTCGTGCTCGTGATCGGCATCGGCTGGGCCGATCTGCGCCGCCTCATCGTGCGGCGCCTGCCTGCCGGCCTGCAGATGAGATTGCCGGCGTTGAGATAGGCGCCGGCAAGATAAAGGCGATCAGGTATTGAAGCGGAAGTGGATGACGTCGCCGTCCTGAACGACGTATTCCTTGCCTTCGTCGCGTGCCTTGCCGGCTTCCTTGGCGCCTGTTTCACCGTTGTAGGCGATGTAATCGTCATAGGCGATCGTGTTGGCACGGATGAAGCCGCGTTCGAAATCCGAATGGATAACGCCGGCGGCCTGCGGTGCCTTCGTGCCCGTTTCGATGGTCCAGGCGCGTGTTTCCTTCGGGCCTACGGTGAAGTAGGTGATGAGGTGTAGGAGCTTGTAGCCGGCGCGGATCAGGCGGTCGAGGCCAGCTTCGTCGAGGCCGAGCGCGGAGAGGAATTCCTTCGCCTCTTCGTCGGGCAGCTGCGCCACTTCCGCTTCGATGGCGGCGGAGATGATGACGACTTCCGAATTCTGCTCCTTGGCCATGGCAGCGACTGCTGCCGTATGCTCGTTGCCGGTCGCGGCATCGCCCTCGGCGACGTTGCAGACGTAGAGCACGGGGTGCGAGGTCAGAAGGTTCAGGCCCTTGAGGATGCGGGTTTCCTCGGCATCCAGCTTCGAGAGCAGCGTGCGCACCGGCTTGCCTTCCTGAAGCAATGCGAGCGACGCATCCATGATCGGCAGCATCGCCATGGATTCCTTGTCTTTGCCGGTAGCGCGCTTGCGCGTCTGCTCGGTGCGGCGCTCAAGGCTCTCGAGGTCGGCGAGCATCAGCTCGGTCTCGATCGTCTCGGCATCGGCGACCGGATTGATGCGGCCTTCGACATGAGTGATGTCGCTGTCTTCGAAGCAGCGCAGCACATGCACGATGGCATCGACTTCGCGGATATTGGCGAGGAACTGGTTGCCGAGGCCTTCGCCCTTCGATGCGCCGCGCACGAGGCCGGCAATATCGACGAAAGAGATGCGCGTCGGGATCAGTTCCTTCGACTTGGCGATGTCGGCAAGCTTGCGCATGCGCGGATCGGGAACCGCGACTTCACCCGTGTTCGGCTCGATCGTGCAGAACGGATAATTCGCCGCCTGCGCCGCTGCCGTCTTGGTCAGTGCGTTGAACAGAGTGGACTTGCCGACATTCGGCAGCCCGACGATACCGCATTTGAAACCCATGGCACCTTGCCCATATCTTGAAAATCTTTGCAGTGCCTATGGGGGAAGGGCCGTTGCGGGTCAAGTCTCGGGCAAGTAAAGAGCCACTTTTCTGCTGGCAGAAGAGGTTTGGCGGGGATATCGGCTCGTTGTTCCCCTCCCATGCCCTTCTTGAAGGATGTGGTGCGCGGCACTATAATCAAGATGCCAGCCCAAAACTCTTTTCCCTGTCGTCAACGGTGATGCCGATGAGTGACAATGATGTTGTCCTGAAACCGAAGACTAAGACCAAGCCGAAGGTCGAGCGACCGAAGCTCTACAAGATCATTCTCGTGAACGACGATTATACGCCGCGGGAATTCGTCATCATGGTGCTGAAGGCCGTCTTCCGCATGAGCGAGGAGACCGGCTATCGCGTCATGATGACCGCGCATAAGCTCGGCACTTGCGTGGTCATGGTCTGTGCGCGCGATATTGCCGAGACGAAGGCGCAAGAGGCGATCGATCTTGCCAAAAGCGCTGGATTCCCGCTGATGTTCACGACAGAGCCTGAGGAATAGGCACGGTAATATTTGCTAGGCAGGCCGGCGGATATGGAAGCCGGTCTTGTCCTGCTTGAAGCCGCAATTGGCATAGAAACGCAGCGTTGCCGGATTTTTCGAGCCCGTTAGCAGCATGACCTTGTAGCAGTTCCTCTCCCAGGCGCTTGCGAACGCCCTGCGGATGACCGTGCCGGCAAGGCCGCGCCGACGGTGGTCGGCGTGGGTTACCACATTCTCGATCAAGGCATAAGGCGCGCCGCCCCGCGTGAGATTGGGAATGATGACCAGCGTCACGGAGGAGACGGCCTCGTCGCCGTCAAAGGCGGCCAAGATCGTCATGCCGGGATGGGCAAGGACTTCCGTAAGGCGGCTCTCCGCCAGCCCTAGCTCCAGTATCGGATCTTCCGCGTTCAGGTGCCGATAAAGTGCAAGCAGGGTCGGCAGGTCCGCCATCGCGACCGACCGGACGACGATATCTGCTCCGCTTTCCGGCGCTATCTCCGACATCTCAATCGTCCTTCTTGCCGAACATCCGCTTCAGCATCTCCGCCATGGGACCCGTTTCCGGGATCTTCGGCTTGATGTGATTGCGCGCCTGATGAATATGGGATTTGTTGGCTGGCGCCTTCTTCTCCGGCTTGGGCGCGTCGTCCTCCGCCTTGCCGCCCAGGGCAAGCGCGATCTTGTTCATCAGTTGCGAATCTTCGCCGCGCACCAGCATGTCGGCATTGTCGGCAAGCGTATCGAACAAGGGATCCAGCCAGTCCCTGTCCACTTTTGCGAAATCGCCGAGAACGTGGTTGTGCACCAGCTCCTTGGCACCGGGATGGCCGATGCCGAGGCGCAGGCGGCGATAGTCCTTGCCGCAATGAGCGTCGATCGACTTGATGCCGTTATGGCCGCCATGGCCGCCGCCGGTCTTCAGCCGCGCCTTGCCGGCGGGCAGATCGAGTTCATCGTAGATGACGACGAGGTCGGACGGCTGCAGCTTATAGAAGCGCATGGCTTCGCCGACGGATTCCCCCGAGAGGTTCATGAAGGTCTGCGGCTTGATGAGCAGCACCTTCTGGCCGCCGAATTCGCCTTCGGCAATCTCCGCCTTGAATTTCTTCGACCACGGCGAAAAGTTGTGGCGGCGGTGGATCGCATCCACGGCCATGAAGCCGATATTGTGGCGGTTGCCCTGATATTTGGCGCCCGGATTGCCGAGGCCTGCGATGAGAAGCATGTGCTTCGCCCTTCGAAAATGCCGATGCCCTTCACCACAGCGATTTGACGACAAAGTCAAGGCGGGATGCGGTCAGTCGCTGAGGTGCAGGCCGTACTTCAGGAAAATCCGCTTTTGCGTTCCGTCGGCAATCAGCGCATTCAGAGCCGTCTGCATCTTGTCCAAGAGGTCGCTGGGGAAATCCTTGTGACAGGCGATCCCCATGGGCTGTTGCGAGAGAAGGGTCACCTTCTCCACGGCGTTGCCCTCTTTCTGCAACTTGTCGAAATAGAATTCGGAGATCGGCATCAGGTCGATGCGGTCGCTCATCAGCTTCTTCAGCGCGGCCTTGAAGTCGCTACCGACGTCGATGCGCGGGAAGTCGTTCCGGCGCAGGATCGCTTCCGTATAATCCTCTCGCCAGGTGCCGACGAGATACTTTCTGGCTTCGGCGATGTTGCCGGCGGTAACGCTGGAGCCGCTATGCTTGATTAAAACGTTACGGTCGATCAGCAGCGGCTGCACCCATTTGAAGAGCTTGTCGCGTTCTTCGTTGTGAGCTGCAACGAATACGCAGGTCATGGGTTCCATCAGCGCCTGGTTGTAGGCTCGCGCCCAGGGCATGATGTCGATCGTATAGTCGACGCCGAGATCGGTCATTACCTTCCGCACCTGGTCGGTGGTCGCTCCGACAACGATCTTACCCTCGCGATAGTTGAAGGGCGGATATTCCTCGGTGGTGAAATGGATTGTCTCGGCGTGGACGGAGGAGAAAAACGTGAGCGAAAACAGGCCGGTAGCAATCATAAGCAGCGGTTTTCGCATGCGGTTCCTCATCGCTATGACGCTTGTGCTACGGGGGAAGGGTGATGTTGGTGCGAGCCGACCAGCGTCCGTATCAGATTGTCTGGATGTAGCGGCCGATAGAACAGATAGCCCTGGCCATAGTCGATACCCATGGCACGCAGGGTCGCGCATTCCTCCTCGGTCTCCACGCCTTCCGCAATCACTGTGCAATTCATCTTGTGCGACAGCGTGGTGATGCTTTCGACCAGCATGCGGCTTTTGGCGCTGACATCGGAGGCGGTGTCGTTGATGGCGCGGATGAAGGATTGGTCGATCTTGATAATGTCAACGGGGAAGCGGTTGATATAGCTCAGTGACGAATAACCCGTGCCGAAATCGTCGAGTGCAATGCGGCAGCCGTAGCGGCAGATCTCGTTGATCACCATGCGCGTCTCCGGATTGTCATCCATGAGCACAGCCTCGGTGATTTCGACGACGATGCGTCGGGCGGCAATTTCGTGGCGCGACAGCAGGGCCGCAATGCGCAGCGGCAATTCCTGTTCGAACTGCAGCGGCGAGAAGTTGATGGCGAGATAGGTGTCCTGCATGCCTTCGATCCGCGAGAGGCTAGCAAAATCGGCGATAGCCTTCTCCATGATGCGATTGCCGATGCGAATGATCGATCCGGTCTCTTCAGCAACCTCGATGATGCGGCCAGGGGGCAGGATGCCTTTTTGCGGGTGATGCAGGCGCATCAGCGCCTCGAAACCGGCGATCGAGCGGTCGTCTATATTGACGACGGGCTGCAGATAGGCTTCGAACCAGTCTTCGTTGAGGCCGGTTTCGATATGGTTCTCCAGTTCGGCGCGGCGGCGGGAATCGTCCAGCATGCCGTTGTCGAAAATTTGTGCGCCGTTCTTGCCATCGCGCTTCTTGGCATACATGGCGATGTCGGATTTCAGCAGCAGTTCGGCTGCATTGGCGGCCTGACTGGGATAAATCGCAATGCCGATGCTGGCGCTGAGGCGCGCATCGCCGATGAAGGGCGCCTCGAAGACCTCGGCGATAAGAGCCGCCATGTCGATCGCTCTTGCTTCCGCATTCTCGGCCAGAAGCAGCATGGCAAATTCATCGCCGCCGAGGCGGGCGGCGATGTCGCCCGGCTTCAGGCATTTCTGCAGGCGCGATACCAATTCGCGCAGTGCCGCATCGCCGGCGGCATGGCCCATATTGTCGTTGATCCATTTGAAGCGATCGAGATCGATGAAGAGGCAGGCGAGTTCGCGCTTGCGCAGATCGGCTTCATTGATCTTTGCGTCCAGCGCGCTCTCGAAGCCCTGGCGGTTGAGAAGGCCGGTCAGGTGATCGGTAATCGCCTGCCGCAGATTACGGTCTTCCGACTGCTTGAGTTCGGTAACGTCGGTCATGACGGAGAGCGACAGACCGTCCTGGATCGCGGTCGTTTCGAGGATCAGGACATCCATGATCCGCCCATCCTGGCAAAGGAATTTCACCGTCACGGCAAGGCGGGCGGCACTATCGGGGTTGCCGCGTTTGCGCTCGATATATTGCACGCGTGAATCCGGCAGGATCAGGCTTGCAAACTCGCGGCCGATCACCTCGGCGCGATCATAGCCTGTGGCAGCGAGCCAGTAGTCGCTGACGGCAGCGATGCAATCGTTCTTGTCGAGCGAGAAAAGCATGGCGGGCGTCAGATTATAGGTATCCGTCGCACGCCGATGGGCCAGCTTCAGTTCGTTTTCCTCGCGCTGGAGCTTGCTCTGCATATCGTTGAAGCTGCTGGCAAGCCGGCCCATCTCGTCGTTTGACTGCCAGTCGACGTGATGACGCGAGCCGAGCCGCCGTGTGGCCTCGATGGCATGCGTCAGCCGCATCAGCGGCTGGATGACGAAGATGCGATTGCCGATCAGCGCCGCGCCGAAGACCGTCAACACGGCGAAGATGAAGATGGAGATGAAGACGATCTCTTCGCTCTTCAGGCCGTCGAACAGGCCGAGCTGAGGATAATAGACGGTGATGGTGCCAAGCCGCTTCGCACCGTCGACGCCATTGTAGATGATTGGCCGGTCAACGGACTCCAGATTGCCCTTGTAAGATTTCGGGATGGTCGATTGCGTGACGTCGAGCTGGCCGGAAAGATCGCGGACATTGACGCGGACGATCGCGCCTTCGGCGACGGTGGTCGCGCTGATCTGGGTGACGCTGTCTTCATCAAGGTCCCATAACGGCTTTGCGAGGGCCTGGGCATTGGCGACGAGTAGAACGGCTATGTGATCCTTGATTTCCTTTTCGGCGCGTTCGGACGACAGAAAAAGGAAAAGCACGAAGAGCGGCGCCACGAAAACCAGCAGCGCACCGCAAACGATCGCGAAAAACCGGTTTTCGACCGAATGGCTCATAGTTCCGTTAGCTCCCCGGTTATAGACCAGCGGATTTGGGAGGGCGCCGCTTTCTACAACTCTTTCGAGCAGATTTTCATGAATCCGTTAAATGTTGCTGAAACTGTGGGGTTAATGGAAATCAACGATAGTATAGATCCAAGACGTTCTTATTTTTACTTTCTCTAATATTTGTTTCCGGACATGAAAAAACCCGCCCTCCCGTGGGGAGGCGGGTTTCAATGCTTCAGGTCGAAGATGCCAATCAGGCGCTGGCTTCTTCGCCGCCTTCTGCTTCGTCCTCAGCAAGACCGGCTGCCGGAGCAACGATCGTTGCGATCGTGAAGTCGCGGTCGGCGATGACCGGGGTCACGTTCTTCGGCAGCTTGACGGCCGAGATGTGGATGCTGTCGCCGCTCTTCAGACCGGAGAGGTCAACGGTGAAGAATTCCGGGATCGCATCGGCCGGGCAATGAACTTCGACTTCGTGGCGAACGATGTTCAGGACGCCGCCAGCCTTGAGGCCCGGGGACTTCTCATGGTTTTCGAAGTGAACCGGGATTTCGACGGTGACCGCCGTGTTGCCGGAAACGCGCAGGAAGTCGACGTGAACCGTGAAGTCACGGACCGGATCGAGCTGGTAGTCCTTCGGCAGAACCTTGATCTTCTTGCCGCCGACGTCGATCGTTGCGATCGTCGTGAGGAAGCCGCCGGCGTGGATGCGCTTCGTCACCTCATTGGTGTTGAGAGCGATAGAAATGGGGGCCTGCTTGTCACCATAGATGACAGCGGGGATCAGACCATTGCGGCGAAGTTCACGGGCGGACCCCTTACCAACCCGTTCGCGCGCCTCGGCCTTGAGCTCGTAGCTTTCGTGGCTCATAGCTATTCCTTTCGAGGTTATTTGGAGAGTTCATTCGGTCGGCCTACGCCGTATCGATTGAACTGGAGGAGGGCATGCCCTGCCTCATCCGCGTTGCCTCCAAGGGTGTCTACGCGGACGCGTGGCGTATAATACAAAGCGGCTAAAGGTGCAAGCACCCCGGATACGAAGCCCTGTGGTGACATTGCAACTGCCACGAACAAGCCTGACGTATCATGTCTATCAACGCCTTGACATATACCCTCGGCCCCATCAACAGTCGAATCCAATCGATTGGCGCCAGAAGGAGAGGTCGGGCATGCGTTCCAGAGCAATCGCCGCCGCGGTTTTTTCCATTGGTCTTGCTGGCGCATCACAGGCTGCCGACGTCAATGAGCAAGGCGCCAAGGAACTCCGCAACGTCCTGACCCATTCGCTCTCGCAGGACCTTGCCCGCAGCGATTTCGTGACCGTCAAGCCGGCCGGCGATCAATATGAGATTACCTACGATCTTGCGAAATTCTTCGACAAGATCAATTCGAGCGCGTTTTCGGTCACAGGTTTCAAGCCGCTTTCGCTTTTTGCGCAGCCGGTCGAAAAGGGACGGTGGCATCTGACGGGTGACAATAGCCTCGATGTCGCCCTGCACTCGCCGACCGCTGACATCGCCTATTCGATCGCCTCCAGCTCTTTCGACGGCATTTTCGATCCTGGCATCGAAATGATGCGGTCTATGGGTATCAAGAGCAGCGGCATGAAATTTTCGAGCGCCGGCAGCGGCCCGAAAAGCGGGCGCAAGATCGATGCCACCATCGACAGTGCCTCCTTTGCCCATACGGTCACCGACAGCAGCGAAGCGGGCAAGGTCGACCTGCAATTGCAGGGAACGCTGCAACGCCTGCGTGAGCAGTTCACGGTGCGTCCGGATGCTTCGCCCATCACGTTCAGCGCCGATAGCGTCGATACCAACGTCACTGCCACGAGCCTGCCGGTGAAGGATCTGGGCGCGCTCATCCGTTTCTTCGTTCAACACGTCAAGGCCAAGCAGCTATCGCAAAGCGGCAGCGAGAAGTTCGAGCAGCTGGTCCATCAGGCCCTGCCGGTTTTCGGTTCGCTCGGCAAGACCGTGACAGTGAACAACGCACTGGTGGCAACCGAGAAGGGCAAGGTCGGTGTCAAGCGCATCGATTACAGTTTCAAGATGGACGGTCTGACCAAGGCTTCGAACGTCAACCTGGAGCTTAGGGCCGAGCAGTTCACGCCCGACGCCGGTCTGGTGCCTGATGCCTTTACGCCTTTCCTGCCCGCGGTGCTGGACGTTCAGCTCGGCGTGCCCAATATCAACTTTGCCGGTCTCATCGATGCCGGTCTCGATTCGATTGCAACACGGGCGACGCCGGTCTCCGGGGAGGCTCTGAAACGCACGATGTTCCCGAATGGCTATGGAACGCTGGAGTTCCCGAAGATCAGCGCAAAGTCTGATGTCTACGACGTCGAGGTTTCCGGCGCGCTGAAGGGCTCGACCAAGCCGCATTCCGGCATTTCGCTGCAGGCGACGATCCTGGCGCGCGACTTCGACAAGACGGTTGCAGCACTTCAGGAGGCCGCCAAGGCTCAGCCTCGTTTGAACAGCGTTTCCTTCAGCCTGCTGGCTGCAAAGGGTTTTGCCAAGACCGACCCGGACGGCCGCCTCCGCTGGGATATCACGATGGGCGAAGACCGGACGGTGACGGTCAACGGACAGGTGATGAAGAAGCCTTGAGGTTTGAGGGCAAGCCCATGTATCAGGGCGATGATAAAGTTCCACGCGAAAGGCCGGTCGGCGCTTTCCAGATTTCCACGTTTCTTTTCCATCATATTTGGGGGTGAATTATGCGTTTCAAAGCGGTTGCCACGGCGGCTGTTCTCGCTGCCGGCGTGGCCGGCCTTGTGCAGGCGGCTGATGTCAGCGAGCAGGGTGCCAAGGATCTTTACGGCAATCTGACTTATTTTCTGCCTGATGATATCGCCAAGAGCGGCGCGATCTCGGTCAAGCCGGTCAGCTCGCACTACGAAGTCACCTATGATGTGCAGAAGCTTCTCGACAAGCTGAACGTAAGCGATTTTGCCGTGAGCGGCCTCAAGCCATTGATGATGCTGGCGACGCCGCTCGATAGCGGCCTCTGGAATATCGAAGGCAACAATGCCCTCGATATCACGGCGAAGTCTAAGCCTGGCAAGGGCCCCGACACTGAAGTTCGCTACGCCTTGGCGTCATCGACCTTTCAGGGCGTGTTCGATCCCGCACTTCATTATCTGCGTTCCATGGATATGAAGGGCAACGGCATCACCATTGCGACAAAAACCACCGATGAAGATAAAAGCGTCCAGAGCAATGACGCCACAGCCGAGAGCATTACCTATACCGTGTCGTCGGCAGACAGCGGTGAGCCGGGCAGGCTCGATCTCAAGATGAACGGCAGCCTGCAATCGCTCTACGACAAGATCTCGGCCGACGACGCAACGCTCGGGGAAGTCAAGATCGCGGCGATCGATTTCAACATGGGGGCGACGAAACTGCCCTTGAAGGCACTGAATTCCTTGCTGCAGTTCGTCTCCGAACACAAGAATGAGAAGACGCTTTCGGATGCCGATAGCAAGGCGGTCAAGTCCTTGCTGATGGATGCTATGCCGATTGTCGGCTCCTTCGACGAGTCAGTCGCCATCAAGGATATCGCGGTCACGACGCCATTCGGCAATGGCGGCCTGCAGAAGATGGGCTATTTCTTCAAGATAGCCGGACCGGCCAATGCCATGAATGCCGATTTCGGGCTGAATGCCGAGAAGCTTGCCCTGGAAACGGGCCTCATCCCCGAAGACTATGTCGCCTTCATTCCCAATACGGCCGATATCCAGGTGCAGGTGCCGAACTTGAATTTCTCCGCTCTGGCGGATGTGTTCCAGCAAGCCGACTTCAAGAACCCGGAGAGCGATAAAGCCCTGGACGAGAAGCTGCAGAAGGCCATGTTCCCTGACGGGACAATGACCATCAACTTCCCGAAGGTTAGCGCCGTTTCGGGTCTTTATGATGTCGAGGCGTCGGGCAGTATGCGCGGCTGGCTGACCGAAAAGGACCGCGTCGCCATGAAGATGACGGTTCTTGCCCGAGATCTCGACAAGACGATTGCCGCCATCCAGGAGGCCGCAAAGACCAAGGAGGATCTGTCTCAGCTCTCCTTCGGCCTGATGATGGCCAAGGGCTTTGCCAAGACGGATGCCGATGGACGCTCGCGCTGGGATATCGATCTTTCCGACGACGGTCACGTGACAGTCAACGGGCAGGTCATGAAATAAGCCACTCCGAAATCAGAATGCGATCATGTTTGTCCTGAAGCCGCTGAGCCAGCGCTCGATCTCTCTATTATGGGCCGGCCAGGTGCTGGCGGCTACAGGCTCCGAATTTTACATGGTCGCAGTCGTCTGGATTGCGGCTGACTTCATCGGCAGCAATGCGGGATATGTTTCCGCGTTGCAGTCGGGCGCGCTGCTGTTCGGCAGCCTGTTCGGCGGGATCGTCACGGATCGCTGGCGGCATAGCACGACGATGATCACGGCCGATCTGATGCGGGCGGCTCTATTGCTAGCCCTATCGCTAGCAGGAACGCTGCATCTGATGAGCCTGCCGCTGTTGATCGTGCTTGCCGGAAGCATCGCGCTGCTGACGTCAACGTTCGACCCTTCGCTGCAGGCGACCTTGCCGACGATTGCGGTGGATGCCGAAATCCGGCATGCGACGAACGGTTTGTTCGATGCCACCCGCCGCATGGCGCGTATTCTCGGTCCGAGCCTCATTGCGCTCGTGAACGGGCTCCTGCCGAAATCTCAGTTCTTCACCGTCACGGCTGTTACTTTCATATTGTCGGCGGTTGCCGTATGGCTCGCGGTGGCAAAACTCCCGATGGCGTCGCGGCGTCGCGATTTCTCCGGAATGGCGGCCGTCATGGACGGCATTCTGGGCGGGTGGCGCGCAGCGCGTGGCCATGCGGCACTTCTCTACGGCCTCTTCACCAACCTGATGGGAAACGTCGCCTGGGCGATGGGGATCCTACTTGGGATGATCCTGCACTTGCGCGAAACCAGCGCCGACCCGCTCACCGACTACAGCCTGATGATGACGGCTTACGGCGTCGGCAATCTGACGACCAATCTGATCCTCGGCAGCGTCAAGCCGCGCCGGCCGGTGGTCTGGATCATCGCGGCGAAGCTCATTTTCGGATCTGGCGTTTTCCTGCTGCCGCTGATGCATGATCGGATAGGGCTGATGATCGTTGCCTGCTTTGCGGCGATCAACGGACCCTTCGAGAACCTTGCCATGCTGCATCTGATGCAGACGCGCAGCGAGCCGCATCGTCTGGCGCAGGTCTATCGGCTATTGATGTGCGCGATCTTCACCGGCCTGCTTCTGGCCTACCTGATGTCCCCAACGCTGTTTGCGTGGTTCGGCATCGGGCCTTCGATCATGGGATCGGGTGCGGCCGTCTTCATCTCGGGGCTGTTGGGCATTGGCCTGCTCGCATGGAAGCAGGCGCATCCTGCGGGAGCAAAGGCCACCTGAGGCGGCCCCAAGGCTCAGTCGAACAGGCTTGAAACCGATTCTTCCTGGCTGGTGCGATTGATGGCTTCGCCGATCAGCGTTGCCGTCGTGATGACGCGGATATTCGGCGCCGAAAGTACGGCAGTCGTCGGCTGGATGGAATCGGTAATTACCAGTTCCTTCAGTTTGGAATTTGCCACGCGGGTCACCGCGCCGCCGGAGAGAACGCCGTGGGTGATGTAGGCGGTGACGCTTGCCGCACCTTGTGCGAGCAGTGCTTCGGCAGCATTGCAAAGCGTGCCGCCGGAATCGACGATATCGTCGATCAGGATGCAATCCTTCCCGGCTACCTCGCCGATGATGTTCATCACTTCGGACTCACCCGGGCGGTCGCGGCGCTTGTCCACGATCGCCAACAGACAGTCGAGACGTTTTGCCAGGGCGCGGGCGCGCACGACACCGCCGACATCGGGCGAGACAACCATCACGTTGCCGATATCATAATTCGCCTTGATATCGCGCGTCAGGATCGGAACCGCATAGAGATTGTCCGTGGGGATATCGAAGAAGCCCTGGATCTGGCCTGCGTGCAGGTCGAGCGTCAGAACGCGATCTGCGCCAGCCTCGGTGATCAGATTGGCGACCAGCTTTGCCGAGATCGGCGTGCGCCCAGAGGCGCGACGATCCTGGCGGGCATAACCGAAATAGGGGATGACTGCGGTTATGCGCCGTGCCGACGAGCGGCGCATCGCATCGATCATGATCAGCAGTTCCATGAGATGATCGTTGGTCGGAAACGACGTCGGCTGTACCAGGAACACATCCTCGCCGCGTACGTTTTCCTGGATCTCTACGAAAATCTCTTGGTCGGCGAACCGACGGACGCTAGCTCTTCCCAAGGGAACGTTGAGATAATTGCAGATCGCTTCGGCGAGATGCCGGTTCGAATTGCCTGCGAAAACCTTCATTGTGGCCCGCCTATTACCAACCTGATAGCCGCGCTTTTAACCGCCTTGCTCTCGAATGCAAGAGGGAGAGGCGTGTTAGCTTTCATATTTCTGAAAAGCTTTTAGCTATCCACCGTTGGATTCGCGCCAGGAATTGAAATCCGACATGGTTTTGGTGGCAATTTTCTGCATGACCGTTGGAGGAACGGCTGACCAAGGGTCACCACGCTTCAGAGGCGCGCTTTCTGAACCCTGGATGCGGTGGACGCGGTTGCCATTACTATCAAGCACGTCCCAAACGTAGGTCACGGAAATCTGCGGGCCGTCTTCAAAGGCGGAAAGGTAGCCCTTGAGGATATAGGCGGCGCTGGAATCGCTTGAGCTCTTGATCGTCAGGCCGAGCGAGCGGGCGTCGGCGCCGAGCTGGCGCGACAGCGGCGTGACGGCTTCGACGGGAGCGCCGATGATCGGCAGGAAGCGGACGCTGTTGCCGCCGGCCGCTGCCGTGGGCGGTAGCGACGCCTGTTGTTGATCTGGTTGCTGTTGTTCCGGCTGTGGGTCGTCGGCAGTCTGCTGCTGCTGCCGGGGTTGCTGATCGTCCGACAAGCGCCGATCGGCTTCGCGCTGCTCGTCGGCTTCGGAAAACTGATTGTTGGCTGGAGCGATGGAAGCAGTGCGGGACCCGTCGAGCGGGCGCGACGCATAGGGATTGGTGCCGTTCGATCTCAACGCCGAGGCCTGGTCGTCCAGCGTGCCGCTGCCGCCGTAGTTTTGCGGCTGATAGGCCTGCTGCGAGGTCTGCTGCTGATAGCCGTAACTCTCCTGCGCGCTTTGATAGGTTTGGCGGCGCTGGGGTGTCGAAGCCATGCGCTCGACATCGCGCTGGGTGACAGGGCTGGAGCCGGCATCGCCTATCGCTTCGGGCGGCGTCAGGGCGTCCGTGGTATTGCAGGCGGAGAGCGCGAGGCAAAAGCCGGCGACAGTCAACGTTATCCTGACCACTCCCATTGACGCGATCCTTTCTCCCGACGGTCTTACCGTCCAGGATCGCTATCTTACGCCCCTAACGGTTAAGAAATTCGAGAGGGTGGCGGGAAAGGGCTTTCGGAGCCTGCGAGGTCGTCAGATAGGTCTGCCCGAGGGTCATGGCGGTACCGCTGTCGGAATCCATGATGATCATGTGCACGAAGAGCGACATGTTCTCCTGAATCTCCAGCGGATTACCCATATGGAACATTTCATGCTCCATCCATGACGGCGAGAAGCGGGCGCCGAGCGAATAGCCGCATGCGTTCAGCCGGTGGCGGGCAAGGCCACGCTCGTCCATGATCTTCGCATGCATGTCGAAGACGTCACCGAAGGTGTGTCCCGGCATCAGGATCGTTTCGATCGCCTGCAGCGTTTCCAGGCAGGCGCTATAGAGCTCGCGATGGCGATGGGTGGGAGTGCCGATGACGACGGTGCGCATCATGGCGGCGTGATAATGAGCATCCACACCGGCCCATTCGAGCGTCAGCTGGTCATTGGCGTCGAGCTTGCGGCGGCCGGACTTGTAGCGGCAGAGCAGGGCTTCCGCATCCGAGCCGATGATGAGCGGGTTGGCGGGATAATCGCCTCCACCCGAAAAGACGGCGCCTTGCACGGCCGCGAGAATATCCGATTCGTCCGCGCCGGCCTTGACCACAGACAGCGCCGCATCGAGGGCATCGTCGGCCAGTGCGGCGGCACGTTCGACATGGGCGATTTCCGCTGGGCTCTTCGTCAGACGCAGTCGACTTATAAGATAAGAGGCGTCGATGATCTGTCCGAAGCTTGCAAGCTGATGATCGAGCAGGCGAGCGATGCGGCCCGTCATGCCGTGAGTGTCATACTCGACACCGATACGGGCACCGAGCAGATCGAGATCGGACAACAGCTCCTTGAGATCGAGCGTCGGATCGGCGTTGACGCGATCGACCCATATGCGAATGTCGCTGATGACAGAAGTCAGTTGCGCCTGGCGCAGATCGGCCGAGCGCGTCATCAGCGTCAGAGATCCATCCGCCTTGACGACCAGCGTCTGGAAAAAGCAAAAGCCGAACGTATCGTAGCCCGTCAGCCAATACATGCTCTCTTGTGCGAAAAGCAGCATGGCATCGAGCTTTTCTTCCTGCATTCTCGCCAGCAGCCGTGCCAGACGAGCGTCGAATTCGCTGCGTTCGAAATGCAAGGCCATATCAAGCTGCCTTTCCGATAGCGATGGCGGAAATCTGCCGTCCGTAATCCGGCTCCTTCGCATGCGTCGTGCGCCGATAGGAGAAGAAGCGCTCAGGATCCGGATAGGTGCATAGGTTCAGGCTTTCGGCGGTGACGCCCGCCTTGTGCAGGCGATCGACCGTGAGGGACGGCAGATCGAACATGGCATGGCCGTCGCGCTCCGAAGGGGTGAAATATCTGGCATAATCGGGATCATGGGCGAGGAAGCGCTCGACGAATTCGGGGCCGACCTCATAGCTCGCCCGGCTGATGGACGGGCCGAGGCAGGCAATGATCGTTTCACGTCTAGCGCCAAGCGCCACCATCGCATCGATGGTATTTTCCAGCACACCGGTCAGCGCGCCCTTCCATCCGGCATGAGCGGCGCCAATGACCCGATTTTCCGGATCGGCAAAAAGGATGGGGCCGCAATCGGCGGCGAGCACGCCGATTGCGATGCCCGGTGTCGCCGTGACCATCGCATCGGCCTGCGGCCGGCTTCCATCATAATAGGCGCCGATTGTCACGACATCGGGCGAATGGATCTGATGCACGGTAGCAAGCCGTTCGACGGGCAGACCGAACCAGCCGGCCACGCGGCGGCGGTTTTCCTGCACGTGCTCGTGATCGTCATGCGAACCCAAGCCTACATTCAGCCCGCGATAAAGGCCTTCGGAAACGCCGCCGGCGCGGGTGAAATAGCCATGGCGAATGCCGGCAGCTTCGGCGGCGCTCAGCAGCGTGCTTGCAAGTGGTGTCGGCAACTGCGGTGTCCCTTGATGTCTTGGTTCAGCCTGTCGTGCGATGAATAACGCAGCTGCGGCGAAGCAGTTCGATTTGACTGGGATGTTGGCCCAGTCCGGCGCGCACTGTCAATCCGTAGGATTGGTGGTCAAGCCTCAGCTGACGGCACGAAAGGGCAGGAGATCGATAGCCGGGCTGGAAACCGCCAGCACCTTGAAGAGCTCTCCCATCTTGCCTTCGCCGGCGCCGGCCAGCCTTTCTACGGCGACACGGATGTTCTGCTGGGTTGCCGCATCCTGGTCTCTGCCGAGGGCCGCCGCCCGCTCCAATAGGCCGAGCCCGACGAGGAAATCGCCCTGATGACAGCAGCCGTTGATGTGCAGGCCGGAGGCGAGGGCGGTCTGTGCCAGATGCTGGAAATCGACATGGCTGGTGAGATCCGCTTCGCCCGGATGTTCCAGCGGCGGATCGTATTCGTGCATGCGCACGGCCTGCAGCGTATCGCCGAAGCTTGTCGCCATGTGGCCGTAGTCGATGGCAAGCGCCGTGCCGCCATGGGCGGCAAGCCTGTCGCAGATCGTCGTCATGACGGCCTGGCGGGCTGGCGCGATTTCAAAGATCGTACCGATCGGCGGCAGTCCGCCCTCCGGAAGAAGTGCAGGATCGAGCGTGGCGACGCCTGCCGTGAAGCTCAGCTCGTCATTGGCGTCGAGGCCGACCGTGCGCTCGCGGAAACCGTTGGCGGTGCGAACAAACTGGCGGATGGGAATGGCGTCGAAGAGTTCGTTGGCGGCGAGCAGGGTGAAACCCTCGGGCACCTCGCCGAAATCCGTATGCCAGGAGATTTTTGCGCCGTAGGGCTCGAGGGTCTGGCGCTGAAAGCCCTGCAGGCGCTCGCTGGTTTCGACGAGATGGACCGTCATGGCATCATAGAGCGGCGGGGCCAGCTTGCCGATGACGCGCAGCATGTCGGACATCATCGTGCCACGGCCCGGGCCGATTTCGACGAGACGCACCTCGGCAGGGGCTCCATGCCGCTGCCAGGCATGCACCATGAAGACGCCGATCATCTCGCCGAATAGCTGGCTGACTTCGGGCGCGGTGACAAAGTCGCCGGATTGGCCGAAGGGTTCACGCGTCTTGTAATAACCATGCACCGGATCGGCGAGGCACAGCGAAAAATAATCGGTGATGCTCAATGGCCCGTTGGTGCGGATGATGGCTTTGATTTTTTCCCCGAGCGCCGTTGTCATTCTATGCTTTCGCTAATGCGTGGCCCAGACAAAATGGGAGCAACCTTTATGAAGACCACGCGATATTGAACTCCACCTCAAGCCATCTGCCTTGCCGCTGCCTGACGGGCGCGGATAACGGCCCAAAGGCCGATCGCCACCATCGGAAGCGACAGCACCATCCCCATCGTCAGCCAGTTCGTGCCGAGCAGATAGCCGAGCTGCTCGTCAGGCTGACGGAAGAATTCGACAAAAATACGCGAGAAGGCATAGCCGATGACAAAAATACCGCTGACCGTGCCCGGCTTTTTCAACGCTAGGGCCCAGCGGGTCAAAATGAAGAGCAGGAGGAAGAGGATAATGCCTTCGATGCCAGCCTCGTAAAGCTGGCTGGGGTGGCGCGGGTCGGAGCCTGCGGGGCAGACGCCATTATGGGCGGCGATCACATGCGGGCTGCAGAAGACCATCGCCCAGGGAGCGTCCGTGACGCGGCCCCAGAGCTCGCCATTGATGAAATTGGCGATGCGGCCGAAGAACAGGCCAATCGGCGCGACGGCCGCGACGATATCGAACAGGCTCCAGACGCGAATCTTGTTTCGCCTTGCGAACAAAATCATGGCGATGGTCGTGCCTATTAATCCGCCGTGGAAGGACATGCCGCCGTTCCAGACTTCGATGGCGCGGATCGGATTGGCCAGCACCGGATCGAGATCGTAGAAAAGGATATAGCCGATGCGGCCCCCGAGAACGATGCCGAAGGCGACCCA
The DNA here is from genome assembly GCF_030182565.1 of Rhizobium centroccidentale. Classification (NCBI taxonomy): domain Bacteria; kingdom Pseudomonadati; phylum Pseudomonadota; class Alphaproteobacteria; order Hyphomicrobiales; family Rhizobiaceae; genus Rhizobium; species Rhizobium centroccidentale. The sequence goes on from NZ_JAQJCG010000002.1 coordinate 63,168, forward strand.
GAGGATGAAATCGTCCAGATGTTGGCGCGTCATCGGTGCCGTATCGTTCAGCCAGAGCTTGCCGTTATCGACCAGCCGTCTGGCATAGAACCAGCCGAGCAGAATGCCAGCGACATAGGCAAGCCCGTACCAATGGACTGAAACCGGGCCGAGAGAAACGGCGACCGGATCAATATCCGGAAAAGGCAGGATGGCGGCGAGATTGGCGGAAGTCAGCAAGATCGTCAGGCCCGTTGCAGCATGTTCCCGAAAGCATCATGCCATTTCGGGGCAGGATCATGCTAAATATCCAAAATGTGCGCGGAACATGGCGTTCGCTGTCGAAACGGTCAAGTCGATTGTTGATCTCGCCGAGATGGCAGGTCCGGTTGTCCAGTCCTATCTCAATTTGCTTGCATCGGCCCCTTGGAAATCCTACCTCAGCACTATCTGGCCCATATCGATGCCTGACCGTTGAGGGCCGACGGCCGCAAGGAGACTGCCATGAGCACTGGACCGAACCGAATCTTCGATGAATTCGCCAAGCTGATGACCGATGCCGCCGGTGCTGCCCAAGGCGTGCGCCGCGAAATCGAGACCGCCTTCAATGCCCATGCCGAGCGCTGGCTGAACAGCATGGATATCGTCAAGCGCGAGGAATTCGAGGCTGTTCGCGAAATGGCGATCAAGGCGCGCGACGAGAACGAGGCGTTGCTGGCGAGAATCGAAGCGCTCGAAGCCAAGGTCGCTTCCAAGGGCAAATAAGCCTGGACTTCTGTTTGCTGATCGGCGCGGCACCCGTTTGCCGTGCCTTTTTCCTCTGAAAATTTCCGTCCGGTTTTCCACCTGTGGACATAGGCAAAAAAGCCAATCGCCAGAGTCGGTTATGACTCCCTTCTGAATAGACGCCGGAAGAGCTTTCCACAGTGCCGTTTCCAAAATCACCGTTCAGGGGCTGGCATGCCGGGCATGCCGCTATACACTGATTTTAAATGATGATTCGAAACGGACTTGGTAAGCCCCGGGCATGGTGGAAGCGTTAGTCTGGCAGCCGTTCAACATCATCCCGAGGATGTTTCCGGAGTAAAATTGTTTGCGTTCTTTCAGTGTCGAGCCACGGGAAAACTGCAACCGATCCGGTCAAGAAGGTGCTGCATGAGCCTTATGGAAATGGAAGCCGAACGACAATCGAATCCGGTCGACATGATCGAATTCGTCGCCGCCAACAACGACTGGTCGTTCGAACGGTCTGGCGAGGACGAAATCGCCATGACCGTCGAAGGGCGATGGACCGACTATCACGTCTCGTTCTCGTGGATGGAGGAATTCGAAGCGCTGCACATAGCCTGCGCGTTCGATGTTAAGGTTCCGGACCCGCGCGTCAACGAGGTGATCAAGCTCTTGTCGTGCATCAACGGGCAGGTGCTGATGGGTCATTTCGATCTGTGGCGTCAGGAAGACATCGTCATTTTCCGCCAATCCCTTCTCTTGTCGGGCGGGGCGGAGCCCACCAACCGTCAGGTGGAAGTGCTGCTTTCCAACGCGCTTGACACCTGCGAGGCTTACTATCAGGCTTTCCAATTCGTCGTATGGTCAGGGCTCGATGCAAATCGCGCCATGGAAGCCGTACTTTTCGAAACGGTAGGCGAAGCGTGACATGACAGGCGAACAATCCGCCAATGCATTTGCATCCTCAGGACCGATCGTTCTGATCGGCGCCGGCAATATGGGCGGGGCATTGCTGACGGGGTGGCTGAAAAACGGCGTGCCGGGATCATCGGTCATCGTCGTCGATCCCAATCCGGCGGAAGCGATGGGGAAAATGATTGCGGATGCCGGTGCAAGCCATGTCACCGAAGTGCCGAAAGGCGTGACGGCGGGGGTTCTCTTCATCGCCGTCAAGCCGCAGCTGATGGACGCGGTTCTGCCGCCGTTCAAGCCGCTTGTCGGGGAGACGACGGTCGTCGTCTCCATCGCGGCCGGCAAGACGCTCTCCGCGCTGGAAACGCATCTGGGAGAAGCGGCCATGGTGCGCGCCATGCCGAACACGCCCGCCATGGTCGGGCGCGGTGTGACGGGCGCTTTTGCCAATGCACGCGTGAGCGACCGCCAGCGGCAGCTGGTTCAAAACCTGTTGAAGGTATCCGGTCCGGTCGAATGGGTGCCCGGCGAAACCGATATCGACTCGGTAACCGCCGTTTCCGGCAGCGGCCCGGCCTATGTTTTCTATCTCGTGGAATGCATGGCGGAGGCGGGCCGAAAGCTTGGCCTGCAGGCGGACCTCGCCATGCGGCTCGCACGGGAAACCGTCGCGGGGGCTGGTGAACTGTTGCACCAGTCTCCCGACGACGCTTCGCGCCTGCGTCAGAACGTGACCTCTCCCGGCGGCACCACAGCTGCGGCACTCAGCGTCCTGATGGCGGAGGATGGCATGCAGCCTCTATTCGACGCGGCCCTCGAAGCGGCGCGCAAACGGGCGCAGGAACTGGCCGGTTGAGTTTCCTATAAAGGCAGGATATGGCGGAAGAGATCACTTACGGCGATTTCGAGCGGGTGGATATCCGCGTCGGAACGATCATCGAAGCGGAGACTTTTCCGGAAGCGCGCAAGCCTGCTTACAAGCTCAGGATCGATTTCGGGCCGGAGATCGGCATCAAGCGCTCCTCCGCGCAGATCACCGTGCACTATACGCCGGAAACTCTTGTCGGCCGGCAAGTGCTGGCCGTGGTCAATTTCCCGCCACGCCAGATCGGGCCGGTTCGCTCCGAAGTGCTGACGCTCGGTTTCGAGGATGAGTCCGGCGCGATCGTTCTGGCTGCGGTGACCCATCCGGTGCCGAATGGCAAAAGGATGATGTGAGCGGCGCCCCTTTCGCAATCGAAAGGACGTGTCCTCAGTGAATATCTTTTGATACCGGGTCGGTCAGGCTGAAATCGAGGAATTCTGCTTCGAAGCCTTCGCGTTGCGGCGAGCAGAAGGTCGGGCCGACCAACACTTCATCGAGCGTCGGATCGAACCAGGCGAGCCTTGCCATGCGCCATTCGCTCATGCGGTCGGTGCGATACTGGATGAAGAGGGCGTCGCCGTTGCGGGTGACCCGTGCCGACATGGCATCGAACTCGTGATCGAGCCGGAAGGCCGACCAATCGGAGTTGCCATTGGTGACGACGACGCTGAAATGCCTGCCGCCGTCTGTGTATTCGATCCCGCATTTCATCCAGTGCCTGGCATCGTGGCGGACCATCAGGCCGGCCTGATCGTAAAGTTCCCGATAATGCCCGACGAAGGTGACTACGGCGGTGAAATCGCCGCGGCGGGGCATTCCGAGAAAATGACCGTCGTCGCGGTGGAAGCCGTAATAGGTTTCCTGCCAGAAATCGGTCTTATTGCCGGACTGGACGAACAGGCGTCCCTGGTTCACTTCCCACATCGGCGGCGTGTTCAACCAGTGCATGCCATCGATATCGATCGGCATATGCTCTCTCTCTCTCTCTCTCTCTCTCTCTCAGGCAGGAATGCGGATGGTGGCGCGCAAGCCGCCGAGCGGGCTGTCGCCGAGCGTGACATTGCCGCCATGGCTACGGGCGATGTCGCGTGCAATGGCAAGGCCGAGGCCTGTGCCCGACTTGTCGAGATTGCGGGCCGAATCCAGCCGGAAGAACGGTTTGAATACATCATCCCGTGCGGCGACCGGAATGCCGGGCCCATCATCGTCGAAGATGATCGTCAGCCACTTGGCGCTATGCCTCGCTTCGACGCGGAGGCTGTTGGCATAGCGTCGTGCATTGGTGGCGAGGTTCGTCACCAGGCGGGTAAATGCATTCGGCCGGACGGAGATTTCGTCATCTCCTTCGATGGAGAAGCTCATGGACTTGTCATGCAGCGTGAAGTCCTGCCGGACTTTCTCGAGGATATCGCTGAGCTTGAATTGTCCGACATCTTCTTCGGCCTCGCCGCGAGCGAAGGCCATATAGCCCTCGAGCATGCTTTGCATGTCCTCCACATCTTCGCTGAGGCCGACAAGATCCGGATTTTCGCCGACAAGGGCGAGCTGCAACTTGAAGCGGGTGAGAACGGTGCGCAGATCGTGGCTGACGCCGGAGAGCATGGCCGTGCGCTGTTCGATCTGCCGTTCGATGCGCTCGCGCATCAGGATGAAGGCAAGGCCCGCGCGGCGTATTTCGTCGGCGCCGCGGGGAGAGTAGTTTTCCAGGCGCTGGCCCTTGCCGAAGCTCTCCGCCGCCTGAGCCAGCGCCAGGATCGGGCGGATCTGGCCGCGCAGGAATAGGACGGCGATGCCGATTAGCACTAGCGACGTACCGACCATCCATAGAATGAAGATATGGGTGTTCGAGGCGTAGGTCTGGCTGCGCTTTGCGAAGACGCGCAGCACCTTGTCCGGCAGCTTAACGCGGATTTCGACCAGACTGGAGTTACCGACCGTATCGATCCAGAAGGGTAGATTGATTTGTTCCTTTATCTCGTCGCTCAAAATGCCATCGAGGATGGAGAAGAAGGGCTTTTCGCGCGGGGGCGGTAATTCACCCCCAGGTTCGATCGATATACTAAGGTCGAGCTTCTGACGCGCCATCTGGGTGATGGCGGAATAGTCAGCATCCTGCGGATAGGTTTGGATGATGGTGATGATGGCGGCGATGTCGCGCGTGGTCGCCATCGACAGCCGCTGCGTCACCATCTGCCAGTGGCGCTCCATGAAGACGACGGTGACAACCGCCTGCAGAATGATCATCGGCAGGATAAAGATCAGCAATGAGCGGGCATAGAGACCGGTCGGCAGGATATAGCGACGCATCCAGCGCGAAAGCCACCTCAGGCCGTTGGATGGCGTGTGATCCTGGTCGCGTCTGATCGAATCGAATGTCACCATAATCTGATCCCGCGGGCCGATCTCAGTCTATGCTCAGGCGATAGCCGATGCCACGCACCGTCTGCAGCCAGATAGGGTTGGCAGGGTCATCTTCAATCTTGCGGCGCAGCCGGTTGATCTGCACGTCGATCGTCCGCTCGCCCACTTCGGCATCGTTGCCGATGAGTTCATGGCGCGGGATCGTCTCGCCGGCGCGCTTGGCAAACAACAGCATGATTTCCTGCTCGCGATCGGTAAGCCGGATGAGCTCCGCCGCCTTCTTCAGCTCCTTACGGGTGAGCGAAAACGTATAAGGACCAAACATCACGAGCTCGATCTTCGGGGAATCGGCGGGCGCGTTGCGGCGAAGAATATTGTTGACGCGCAGCACCAGCTCGCGCGGGTCGAAGGGCTTTGGCAGATAGTCGTCCGCGCCGGCCTCAAGGCCCGCTATACGGGAATCGGCTTCGGCCAGCGCCGTCAGCATGAGGATCGGAATGTTCTTGATAGCACGCAGGCTCGACGTCAGCGCAATGCCGGATTCGCCGGGCATCATCACATCCATGATGATGAGGTCGAAATCGAGCCCTTCCAGCTTGCGGCGGGCTTCGGCGCCATCGGCGGCGGCCGTGACGCGAAAACCTTTCTCCATAAGATAACGGTTGAGGAGGGCACGGATCCGTGTGTCGTCATCCACCACCAGAAGATGTGCTGCGTCATCCGAGATTGCTGCTTTTGTCGTCATTCGGTTCGTCTCGATCCTGTCCTACCCATCGATTGAGTTGACGCATTCCGCACCGGCCCCACGGGCGGGATTGCCATCATTTCTCGGTCTGCATTCCCCGCAGGAAACGCTTCACGCTTTCGCGCGTCGCTTCCGACGCGCCTTCGAATGCCCTTTCAATGCGGCGCGATTGCGGCTCGGCCAGCGCCAGCGCCAGATCGCGCCCTGCCTGCGTCGGGTACAGTTTGCGCTGCCGCCGGTCCTCCGGACCTGCGACCTGGCGAATATAACCCGAATCGATCAATTGTTTGAGAACCCGCGCCAAACTCTGTTTGGTGATCTGCAATGTTTCCAGAAGGTCCGCAACCGTCATGCCGGGTTCGCGGTTAACGAAATGGACGACACGATGATGAGCCCGGCCGAAACCGCTCTTGACGAGGATCTGGTCCGGATCGGAGACAAAATCACGGTAGGCGAAGAAAAGCAGCTCGATAATCTCGAAATCGATGCTTCCCGCATTCTGCATCGGCGTAGCCAGCAGCTCAGTCTTTGCCGCATTCTGGCTCATCTGTCGTGGCACCGTGACATTTCCTTTCCTATTATGGAGCATCCGGGAAACTTCCGCAAAAATATGTCAGCTCTATTGACGCATTACGTCGTTGTCCGTTTTCGCACAATGCCGTGCGGCCCAAATGGCGCTGCTTCATTAGGAAATTAAGCGCGGCCCCATAAAACTCCAACACATCCTGCATTTTCTTCCGCTCCGTCGACGCGGAGACGCAGGGATCAGATGCTTGGTGAAACGGTAAGATCGCCCGGGGCAAAATGAAAGCCTTAGATGGGCTCTCGGGTGGGAGAGTGCACATATCCGGTCATTGAAGGCAGCAAATATCGTAGCGATGGCATGCTTTCGCCTTGCCTAGCTCAATGCACGGTGAAAGCGGCTGTTGCCAAGCAGAATTGCGCATTGATCCGCACAAGCCTGACCGTTGCCCGGCCGGGCTTGTGCGATCCGATCTAGTTAGGACTTGCGGCCGAGAACGGCACCAACGATCGCGGAGAGCACGCCGCCGGCGACCAACGAGGATATGCCTTGCGCGATGAGGCCGGTCAGAGCTTCGCTGCCGATCAGGTTCAGGATCAGGCCGCCGCCAAGGCCGCCCACGGCCCCGGCGATCGTTCTCGCAATGAGATTGATCCCATCCTGCTTCAAAACGGCGCTTGCGGCGTTGCCACCGATCGCACCGGCAATCAATTGCGTAATGATAGGCCCTAGACTTTCCATGACTGCCCTTCTCCCATAATTCCGGAGACGCTTCCGGATGCCCTCTCGCGGCGTCCCGGATCGGTGCCAGGGAGCGGCGATAATCCTTCATTGATATTAGGATTACATCATGCACGGATCGCTGGAAATAGAAGGGCAACTCAAACGGGAGAATCCCGCAATAATTTCAGGGGAAATTCGCGATTTGGACATGCGGCCGCCCCGCCGCATGTCAATTTCGCCATCTTATGCGGCCCTACGGGGCGAATCAGCGGTAGACGTAGACGATCCTGCGCGTGCCGGGATCGACCAGAACCGGCTGATGGTTCACCTCGACATAGCTGTATTGATAATCCGGAATGCGGTGCACCTCCACGCTTTGCGGGACGGTGGCGCCCACGACCAGATCACCATTCAACCGAACCGTATCGACCGGATTGTCATCGATATAGGTCCGGACTTCCTCAGGCGGGGTGACGGCGACCACATCGGTGCCGCTCTCATCGACGGGACCCAGTAACTGATCGTTCGGACTTGGCTGAACGCGTTGTAGGCTGCCCGTCTGGACTGGATCTGTCTGTTCGTAGGTGATGGTGGGGATGCCGAGATCATCCCGGTGGTCCTGGACGACGACCGAGGTGCCATTCTGTTCGACGCTCAGATATTGCGCATAGACCCAGCCGCGCATGCCATTGACGTCAACCCGGCACCAGCGGCTCCCTTCGACGCAACCGTCGAGCGTTGCTTCGGACCCGCGAGTGGCGACGCCGACCGTCGGAAATTCCGCACCCGGCCCGGAACGAACTTCTATATCCGTGGCGGTGGTTGCGGCCATCTCGGCCTGAGCGAGACCCGCACTGCCGAGAAGGACAAAGCCGGTCAGCAACAGATTCCTCTTCAAGGACATTGGTTTTCTCCTTCTGTCTTGAAAGACTTATCTTCAACGTTTCGAGTGCCTGAGTGTTCCGATTTGCCGGACACCAATAGGTCATCGTTCGATGGGAGGACCAAATAACCGTTTGAAATAAACGGATACTATCGAATCTCGAGGTTCGGCTGCCGGCATTCCATCACTTTGAAACTTCGGGGGCTGCTTTGTCTGATGTTTGCCTTTATACCGGCAGCACGACGATCAAACAGACGAGGCGCTCCATGGGCATGCTCCAAGCCGGCATTATTCCGGTGACCCCTTTCGAACAGAACTGCACGATCCTGTTCGATCCGGAGACGAAGGAGGGCGTGGTGGTCGATCCGGGTGGCGATGTCGATATCATTCTGCAGACGGTGCGCGAGAACGGCATTACCCTGAAGGCCATCTGGCTGACGCACGGCCATATCGATCATGCCGGTGGTGCCGACGAGGTGCGCGAAAAGCTCGGCATCGAGGTGATCGGCCCGCATGAGGATGATCGCTTCCTGCTCGAGGATATCGAAGCCAAAGCCAAGATGTTCAACATCAGCGGCGTGCGCAACGTCACGCCGGACCGCTTCCTGAAGGAGGGTGACAAGGTCTCCTTCGGCGAGCATGAATTCGAGGTTTTCCATTGCCCGGGCCATGCGCCGGGCCATGTCATCTATGTCAACCGGAAGCAGGGCTTTGCCCATCTCGGCGACGTGCTGTTCAACGGCTCGATCGGCAGAACCGATCTGCCCGGCGGCAATCACCAGCAGCTTTTAGAATCGATCCGCGACAAAGTCTTTCCGCTGGGCGATGAAGTCGGCTTCATCTGTGGTCACGGGCCGGGGAGCCGGATCGGCGACGAGCGTCGCGCCAATCCCTTTTTGCGCGGGCTGTAGGCAAAGCGTTATTGGCGGGCCTTTTGCCCCGCGTTCTCGCGGCATCTGGAAAGAATATCGTCGACAACGCTTGCGAGCGGGGCGGTCGCGTCGATGCTTGTCGCATTCTTCGGAATGTCCTCCTGCGTCGCGTGCAATCGCACGATGACCTCTCGCTCGGCAGGCTTGCCGCCAAACTCATCTTCCGGCCTGGCGGCAAGCCGGCGATTCAGCGTTTCCAGATCGAGGTCGAGTAGGAAGACCCCATCGAACAGATCGATAAAGCGATGGAAATTCCTGGAACCGCCGCAGAAGAAGGTGGTCGGATGGCTTCGATCGGCGACAAGGGATTTGACTTTGTCGAGATTCCAAAGGTGATGCCTGTGCCCGAAGGTCACATCCAGGGTGTGCGGCTCATTGGCAGAGTCATCCAGAGGTTCGCCCGTCCCCGGATCACCCTTGTACGCCAATTCGCGGTCACCGTGGATAACATGATGGCCGCGCCGCTGCAGCTCCGTGGCGACTGCAGTCTTGCCGGCGCCAGAAACGCCTTCGATCAAATAGTTCCTGACGCCCATTCTCCAACCTCGGGAAAGCTTCCTCGCGCGGCCAACGGCTATACGCCTAAATGCCAGTGTGACCATGGCAGGACATTATCACACAGTATTTGGATGAGAGCTCCCGCGCGATGGGGCCGGAGCTCTTATCGGAGACGTTGTATCCAGGCGGGAGGCGTGGCGCGTCGTTCAGCGAGCGAGAGGCGGTCACGCTGTCGCAAATCCAGGCGGAAAGACGAACGCTTCCCGATGGGACCTATTCCGTATCAATCAGGCGCCGCTCGAAAGCGGCACCGTGGTTCCTCGCATTTTCGTTCGGGGCACGGCTGAAATTAGTCGGTCGTGCAGAAATGGCGCATGCCGTCAAAGCCGACATAGGTGCCGGTGCGGCCATCGAAGCTTCTGTAGCGGTCGTAGCAATAACGCATCCATGCGGATGACCAGGGACGCAGACCGTATGCCGGCGCTGGCGCATAATAGCTGACGTCGCGCTCGACATAGACGCGGCGCGGTGCTGGTCGATAGTAGTAGCCAGGAGGAGGCGCGTCGTAGCCCGGGTCGACATAAGCCGGGGACGGTTCGACGTACCGCGGCTGGCTGGCGATGGCGGAGCCGACGATCAGGCCAGTTGCAAGCCCGGCAGCACCCAGCGCCCAACCATCACGGTTATGATGGTGCCAATATTCGTCGGCGGACGCGGCGCTCATGGAAGTGATCGTCAATGCCGCTGCGACGGCGGACATGACGAGCGTTTTGCCGAGTATGGTCATTGGCCTATCCTCTAACGGAAGCGGGACAAAAGTCATTCCCGCTCTTTCATGGGAGGCAAATTATACGTGGCAAACTGAATGCAGACTGAATGACAAAACCCGGCATTGCTGCCGGGCCTCAACTCGAATTTGAAAGCCGTAAGGTGTCTTAGCCAGCAATCTGCAGATTGACGGCCTTCGGTCCCTTGCCGCGGCGATCCGGTTCCGTGTCGAAGCTTACCTTCTGGTTTTCCGACAATCCTGCCAGACCAGAAGCCTGAACTGCAGAAATGTGTACAAAGATGTCTGCGCCACCCTTGTCCGGTTTGATGAAACCGAAGCCCTTATCGGTATTGAAAAACTTTACAGTGCCAGTCTCGGCCATGCCTCAGGTCCTTTTCTCTCTGCCCACCATCCACACGGGCAGCATTACTTTAGTTGCCCTTGCGGGCGCTTGCAGGCAGTTCTCGAAATTTGAAGGAAAAGGTCCCCGTAACTCGGCATGATCTCAATGCGATGTTTGCCACCCGCTTCTCGACCAGGCTGACCGGAATATTAGCGTTTCCGGCTCGCAATTCTATTAGGACTTCCCATGCTCTAAAAATGCCCGAACACTATTGAGAGTGCTGTGTTTATGGGAAATTGGCAAGCAAAAGTTTTTTAACGTGGCACAACCGCTACAATACCGTAACGCGAATATGTTAGGGCGATTCGCAAATTTTCCCACTTTGAAACAAGTTTCTAAGGGTTTTGCATCGCTCGCGATATAGTATTGGCGAAATTTCCCCAAATTCGCTGGTGTGAACGGCCATTTTCGAGCGCCCGAAAAATTTTGGCGAGGCATGCCGTCAAGCGGCTAAAAGCGCGCATTTTCGGCGTTTTTTATGCCGTGGCGTCGCGTCGGCGAGTCAATTCCGGCACCAATTCCACGGCCAGCATCGCCGCAAACATCAAAGCGCAGCCGGCATAGCCGAGCGGGCCGATGGTCTCGCCGAGCAGCAAGGCGCCGAGCGAAGCCCCGAACAGCGCTTCCGAAGATAGGAAGATCGCCGCCTGCGGCGCGGTCGTATAACGCTGGCCAATGATCTGCAGCGCGAAAGCCAGGCCCGAGGAAAAGATGCCGACATAAAGGATCTCGCCGAGTGCGGCGCTTATATCGGCGATGCTGATTGGTTCGATGACGGCGGCAACCGCGAGAGCGAGAACGGCAGTGACGGCAAATTGCACGGCGGAAATACCAAGCGGGCGTCCGGTTTCGTTGACGGCCGAGCCGGCAAGCGTGATTTGCGCAGCCCAGAAGAGCGCGCAGATTACGGTCAGGAAATCGCCGACGGTAAGGCGCGAGAAGGAGCCGCCCGAGAGCAGGTAGATGCCGCAAAGCGCCATCAATGCCGCTGGCCAGATGACCCAATGCGGCGAGCGGCGCAGGAAGATAACAGCGATCAGCGGAACGAAGACCACATAAAGGCCGGTGATGAAGCTGGAATTCGTAACCGTCGTCGTCAGCAGGCCAAGCTGCTGCGTTGCCGCTCCGCCGAAAAGAGCGAGGCCGATCAACAAAAAGGAGAGCCAGTTGCGCGACGTCAGCGGCTTCGTGGCCTTTCTGTTTTCCATCCACACGAAAGGCAGGACGACCATGGTGGCCACGGCAAATCTGAGGCCGATGAACCAGAACGGTCCGATCGCCTTCATCGCTGTCGATTGCGCAACGAAACCGCCGCCCCAGATCGCGGCGGCAAGCAACAACAACAAATTCGCCTGTATGCGAGACATCTGTATCCTGCGGGAAGGGGAGGAAGAATGAGGCGATCGTTAGCAGCTGCTTTTGCTCGCGGCAAGGCCGAAAGCTGCCCGGAGCGGAGCGCTGAGCCTAGCTCGCGGCTCTCGAAATCCTCAGAAGCGCACCGTTGTCTTCATCGGTCGTGACCAGCAGCGCGCCATCTGGCGCGACCGTAATATCACGTAAGCGCCCGAATTCGCCGTCAAACATACGTTCCTGTTCGGTGATCTTGCCTTTGCCATCCTGGCTCAACCGTGAGAGCAGCTCGAACTTCAGTGCCGTGACGAGGAAATCGCCGTTCCATTCAGGAAACATCTTGCCGTGGTAGACGACAATGGCGCCCGGGGCGATCGATGGATCCCAATAGAAACGGGGCTGCTCCATACCGGGCTTTGCCGTGCCGATGCCGATCTTCGTGCCGTTGTAATTGACGCCGTAGGAAATAACTGGCCAACCATAGTTCTTGCCAGCTTCGGGCGTGTTGATCTCATCGCCGCCTCGGGCGCCGTGCTCTGCAGTGTAGAGCCTGTTCGTCTGGCTGTCGAAAGTGATGCCCTGTGGGTTGCGATGGCCCTTCGACCAGATTTCCGGCAGAGCGCTTTTGCCGTCCGTGAACGGATTGTCGGCGGGAATGCTGCCATCGGCTTCGATATGGATAATGGAGCCGGCATCGTCCTGAAAATCCTGGGCGCGGTCCTGTTGACCACGGTCGCCGAGGCTGACGAAGAGGCTGCCGTCGCGGGCAATCGCAATGCGCGACCCATACTGGATATTGCCGCGCGACAGCTTGTTCATCAGGAAGATACGCTTCACATCGGTCAGCCGAGTTTCGTCCGGCGATAGTCTGGCGCGAAAGACGGCCGTGCCGCTTCCGCCATCGCCTGCCACGGAAGCCGTGAAATAGAGAGTGCGGTTGCTTGGGAATTTCGGATCAAGGGCGACATCGAGCAGGCCACCCTGGCCGCGCGCATAGACCTCTGGCACGCCGGAAATCGGGGCCAAGGCTTTCCCATCGCGGACAAGACGCATACGGCCGGGCCGCTCGGTCACGAGGTAAGCGCCATCTGGTAGCACTTCCACCGCCCAGGGGTGCTCGAGCCCTGTCGCTATCTTCTCGACTTTGACATCAACCTTTTGCGTCTTGATGGTCTGTGCCGGCGCGGCGAGCACCGGTGTTCCCGCGAGCAGGGCACAGACCATCAAAGCGATCGTAAATCCGCTTCTGCCTGATCCTGTTTTGGCCCTGTGCATCCGTTCGACCTCCCCAAGAGTCTTGTTTTCGCAAGGTGGGGCCGTTCGACTGCCGTTCAAGGCTGGTTGTGGAACCGATAACGTCTTTGTGTTCTCGCTTCCGGCTGAAAGAAGCTTTTCGGGTCTTCCGAACCCGCGTGTAGGCGAGGTATTTCCCGCGTAAGGAGGTGTGCAGCTTGCCTTCTGAGAATCGGATATTCATGAAGTATTTGATCTCTATTGGAAATTTTCGCCGTCTTCAGAATCCGATTCAGGTGCTTCGCGTGATGATTCAAGTTCAGAGGGGCTACGGTGCCCGGCTACGCTTGATCTGTCCTCGGCGAAAGCGGCGCCTGGTCTCGTGGGCAGGCTTCTAGCCGGGTAAGAAAAGCTAGCGTGCGGAGCCCGGAAAGCCATGAAATAAAGCCACTGTGACGCCTTTGTGCTTGAAACGTCGGTCCATATTCGACATAGAGCTTAGCGCAGAAATCTGGTCCACAGGCTTTCTGCCATTTTCAACCGAATAGGACCGATCACCATGGCCTTTCTTGCCGACGCTCTTTCCCGTGTAAAGCCTTCTGCCACCATCGCCGTTTCCCAGAAAGCGCGCGAGCTGAAAGCAAAAGGACGCGACGTGATCGGCCTCGGCGCCGGTGAGCCGGATTTCGATACGCCCGATAATATCAAGACGGCGGCCATCGACGCGATCAACCGCGGCGAGACGAAGTACACGCCGGTCGCCGGCATCCCGGAACTGCGCAAGGCGATCGCCGCCAAGTTCAAGCGCGAGAACAATCTGGACTATGCTCCCGAGCAGACCATCGTCGGCACCGGCGGCAAGCAGATCCTGTTCAACGCGTTCATGGCGACGCTGAACCCGGGCGACGAAGTCATCATCCCGACCCCTTACTGGGTTTCCTACCCGGAAATGGTGGCGCTGTGCGGCGGTACGCCGGTTTTCGTCGCGACCACGCAGGCCAACAGCTTCAAGCTCCAGCCTGCCGATCTTGAAAAGGCGATCACGCCGAAGACCAAGTGGTTCATGTTCAACTCGCCGTCCAACCCGTCGGGCGCTGCCTATTCGCATGCCGAACTGAAGGCGCTGACGGACGTGCTGGTCAAGCATCCGCATGTCTGGATCCTGACCGACGACATGTACGAGCACCTGACCTATGGCGATTTCAAATTCGCCACCCCGGTCGAAGTCGAGCCGAGCCTCTATGACCGCACGCTGACGATGAACGGCGTGTCGAAAGCCTATGCCATGACCGGCTGGCGTATCGGCTATGCCGCCGGCCCGCTGCAGCTCATCAAGGCGATGGATATGATCCAGGGTCAGCAGACTTCTGGCGCGACCTCGATCGCCCAGTGGGCTGCAGTCGAAGCGCTGAACGGTCCGCAGGACTTCATTCCGCGCAACAAGAAGATCTTCGAAGGTCGCCGCGATCTCGTCGTATCGATGCTGAACCAGGCGAAGGGCATTTCGTGCCCGGTTCCGGAAGGTGCCTTCTACGTCTATCCGTCCTGCGCCGGCCTAATCGGCAAGACGGCTCCGACCGGCAAGGTCATCGAGACGGATGAGGATTTCGTCTCCGAGCTGCTGGAATCGGAAGGTGTTGCCGTTGTCCACGGTTCGGCTTTCGGCCTCGGGCCGAACTTCCGCATCTCCTATGCGACCTCGGAAGAGCTGCTCGAGGAAGCTTGCCGCCGCATCCAGCGCTTCTGCGGCGCCTGCAAGTAAGCGGCCAGCGATAGCTTACATGGAAAGCCCGCCAGAGATGGCGGGCTTTTTCGTATTCAGGCTGACGGTTTCGGCTTCATTAAATGATTCAAGCGCTTCGCAATTTGAATCCGCCTGGCGGCGCAAGTCCTTGAAATCGGAATTAAAGACCGAGCGCCGTCAGCATGATGAAAGTCGCGAAGAGAATGAAATGGGTCATGCCCTCGATGGCGTTGGTTTCGCCGTCGTTGAGGTTGATGGCGGCGACGATCAGGGTGATCATCACCATGACCGTCTGCACCGGCGACATGGCCATGATGAAGGGCTGGCCGGTATAGAGCGCGATCGCCTCCATGACCGGCACCGTCAGGATGACTGTCGAGAGCGAAGCGCCAAGGGCGATGTTGACCGTCGCCTGCATGCGGTTTCTGAGGGCTGCGCGCAGCGCCGTCAGAATTTCCGGCGCGGCCGAGATGGCGGCAACGACGATCGCGGCGATGGCGGGCGGAGCGCCGGTGCCCTTGAGGCCGGTGTCCATGAAGGCTGACATAAACTCCGCCAAAGCACCGATCAGCACGACGCCGATCAGGATTGTCACGATCGAAGTTGCCGTGGATTCCTCTTCATGATGCTCTTCAGCCTCCCCAGCTGCGAGCTTCTTTTCCGTGCGCGGATAGCTGTAGCTGAAGAAATAGCTATGCCGGCCGACCTGCATGCGCAGGAACAGCGCATAGAGAGCGATCATTGCAACGATGGTGAAGGCGGAATAATAGTGCCATTTCGCATCCGGTATGAATTCCGGCACGATCATCGAAATGCCCATGGCAGTCAGGATCATCACGCCATAGGTCCGGCTGGAATCGTCATTATAGGGCTGTTCGCCGTGTTTCAGGCCGCCGAGCAGGGCGGCTAGGCCGAGGATGCCGTTGATATCGAGCATGACGGCGGCATAGATCGTGTCGCGCACCAGCGTCGGCGAGCTCTCGCCGCTCATCATGATGGCGAGGATGATGACCTCGACGGCAACGGCCGAAAGAGTGAGGATCATCGTGCCGTAGGGGTCGCCGACCTTGACGGCGAGCGTCTCGGCATGATGGGCGACGCGCATGGAGGCCAGTACGATCGTCGCGATCAATGCCGCTGCTGCGATCATTGATGCGCCCTGGCCCATTTCCAGAATGGAATGTTCGCCGACATAGGCGCCAACGGCAATTATCAATGCTACCAGCAGGCTTCTTTCCTGCTTAAACCACTTCGCTAAGATCACTTTCCCACCTTTGCGCCGATTCACGGTTGCACTCTAAAGCAAGGAGTTCGCACATCAAGCTTGCAAGGAAGAGGGCGAAATTTGCAGTTAACGCGGTTTAATGGAATACTGCGCGAATAGGTCTGCCCAACCACAATGCAGCGGCATCCTCGAAACCGTCTCAGATGCACGCGATTCTGCCGGCAACGTCCGGTTTGAAGGTCTTGGCAGATGAGAAGGAGGGTCTGAATGGTCAAGGTCGTTTACGAAATCGTGCCGCATGACGGTGGATGGGCTTATCGCTTCCGTGACGTTTATTCGGAAGCGTTTCCAACACATTCCGAGGCCGTGGAGGCCGCCAGGATCGTGGCGGCGGAACAGCAAATCGGGGGAGATTCAGCCGAAATCAGCTGGCAGGACGAGAGCGGCAAGTGGCATGAGGAATATGCCGACGGCGGTGACCGCCCGGAAACGGAAGTTATCGACGGCCAGATGCATTTTCCGCCGGTCGATACTGCCCCTGGCGCCTAGATCTGCCGCTGACCGGCTGCCTTCTCGATAATCGCGTCGACGAAGTGACGTTTCTCGGCGGTGTAGCGATCGCCATCATGTCGATGCATTTCGGCGAGCTCCAATTTCAGCGTGGCGTAGGCTGCCGCTTCTGCAGGATGTGCCCGAAGATAATCGCGAAAGATCACCCTGCGCTCATGGGTCCGGTTGTTCGGCGGGCAGAGATAAATTCGTTCCGGCGGTCTGCCGTCGCGTCGCATGAAGGCCCAAACATCATCATCATAGCGATTGCCGCGGGGTTCGTAATTTTGCTTGAGAAGAATCTGCGTTGCAGCAGGCACGTCGGCTGCGCCGCGCAGGATGACGTCGATATCGATGAGCGGTTTTGCTGCGATTCCGGGAATGGATGTGCTTCCGATATGTTCGATCGTCATGACACAGGGCGCCAGCAATCGTTCGAGCTTTTCGCGGATGCGCTCGAAATCCCCTGGCCATCGCGGGTCGTATGGCACCAGTTCCACCGCCGTTCCCATGGTCAAGATCCGTTCTTCACGTTGTTTTCCTTAATGTAATCGAGCAAACCCATCACCAGGGCATCGAATGTCACCCGGCAGCGTGGCGACGTCTTCAGATTTTCATGCATGACGATCCAGGTGTCGATCTCGACCTCGATCTCCGGCAACAGCTGGACGAGGGCTGGGTCGCGGCCTGCCAGGGGAATTTGAAGGAAGCCGATGCCGATGCCGGCGCGCAGGGCGTTATGCAGAGCAATGCTGTGATCGGAGCGAAAGCTGAAAGAGACGCCTTCGAGCATCGGATAACGCTTCGTCATCATGCGTATATAGGCTGTCTGGCGATCGAAGCCGATGAGTTTGTGCCGACGCAGTTCCTCCAGAGTTTCGGGCTTGCCATACCGCTCGATATAGCTGCGATGGGCGAAGAGGCCGAGTGAGATGATGCCGATATGCCGGGCAAGCAGTGCTTCTTGCGCCGGCGCGACCATGCGTACGGCAATATCGGCCTCGCGCTGCAGCAGATCTTCCACCGTATCGGAGGCTGAAAGCTCCACGATCAGATCCGGAAATCCTGCCTGCAGCTTGGCAAGGATCGGTGGCAGCACTTCGGCGCCGATGACCTCGCTCGCGCTGATGCGTACCGTGCCGCTGACCTTATCCTTCGAGGCGGAGGCTGCGCGCAACAGTGCGGCGGTCGTGCTCGCCAAAGTCTCGGCATAGGGTTTCAGAACGAGGGCGGTATCGGTGGGTAGCAGCCCCTGTTGCGAACGCGTGAACAGCTCCGCGCCGACCGATTGCTCCAAGGCAAGGATGTGACGGCCGACCGTCGGCTGTGTCAGGCCGAGTTCGCGCGCAGCAGCCGAGAGTGAGCCGTGCTCCAGCACGGCAAGAAAGGTGCGATAGAAATCCCAGCTTGGCTCAGCGACTCGAGTCATACATTTATGTATATCATCTGCAGATTTTTCGGCAATTTCGTTTATCATCGATACCAAGCATAGTCAGGCCATCGAAACCGATGGAGATGACGATGAGCAACAATAAGGAAAGCACGAAGACCGCCCTGATACTCGGCGCGACCGGCGGCATCGGCGGTGCCGTCGCGGAAGGGCTTGCCCTTCGCGGCTGGCGCATTCGGGCGCTGAACCGCAATGCGGCCGAGGCGGCTCGTCGCCAGCCGGAATTCGACTGGTTCCAGGGCGATGCCATGCAGGCGGATGATGTTCTGAAGGCGGCGCAAGGCGCGGATGTCATCGTGCATGCTGTCAACCCGCCCGGCTACCGCAATTGGGGCAAGGTCGTCCTGCCTATGCTCGACAATACCATTGCCGCCGCCAAGGCGGTCGGTGCACGGATCGTGCTGCCAGGTACGGTCTATAATTTCGGTCCCGATGTTTTCCCGATTGTCACGGAAGAGAGCGCCCAACGGCCGAAGACCCGCAAGGGGGCCATCCGCGTGCAGATGGAGCGACGTCTGAAGGCTGCGGCGGAGCAGGGCGATACCCCTGTCATCATCGTTCGCGCCGGCGATTTCTTCGGGGGTGCGCGCGCCAACAGCTGGTTTTCTCAAGCCATGGTGACGCCAGGTAAACTGATCACTTCGATGACCTATCCGGGCAAACGCGGCGTCGGCCATCAATGGGCCTATCTGCCCGATGTTGCTGAAACCATGATCCGGCTGATCGAGAAAGGCGACCAGCTGCCGGCCTTCGCCGCCTATCATATGCGCGGTCATTGGGATGGAGACGGCAGGCAGATGATCGAGGCCGTCCAGCGCGTCGTTGGTCACAGGGTGAAGGTAAAATCATTTCCCTGGTGGATCGTGCCGCTAGCCTCTCCCTTCGTGACATTCATGCGGGAGCTGCGCGAAATGAGCTATCTCTGGGACGTGCCGCTGCAAATGCGGAACGACAAGCTGGTGTCCGTGCTCGGCGAAGAGCCGCATACGCCGATCGATGAGGCGGTAAGGGCAAGCCTTGTATCGATCGGTTGCCTGCAAACTGCGTGAATGGCTCGTTTCACCCGCCTCAGAAGCCGATATGGAGAGCCCCCGCAACATGGGTTGCGAGGGCTCTTTGTCGAAAGCGCAATCTGGCTGGGAAGCCCTAATCAGGCTGCTTCTTCGAGCGTCGGGTAGTCGGCATAGCCCTTGGCGCCGCCGCCATAGAGCGTTGCCTGGTCCCATTGGGCGAGCTGTGCGTTTTCCTTCAGGCGACGGACAAGATCCGGATTCGAAATGAACGGCTTGCCGAAGGCAACGACATCGGCCTTGCCGCTGTCTACAGCCTCGATCGCCATTTCGCGGGTATAGGCATTGTTGAGCATCCAGCCTGCCTTACCGCCTGCAGCCTTATAGGCCGCATGGAGAGCGTCGTAGTCGAAGGGCAGGAAGTCGCGCTTGCCGCCGGTCTGGCCTTCGACGACATGGATATAAGCAAGGCCGTATTTCGCCAGGCCTTCGACGACCTGGGTGAAGAGCTGCTGCGGAGCCGGGTCGCTGGCATCGCCAGACGGCGTGACGGGCGAAATGCGGATCGCGGTGCGGCCCGCGCCCACTTCCTTGGAGACCGCATCGACCACTTCGAACAGAAAGCGGGTGCGGTTCTCGATCGAGCCGCCATACTGGTCTGTACGGTCATTGATATCGCCGCGCAGGAACTGGTCGATCAGATAGCCGTTGGCGCCATGGATCTCGACGCCATCGAAACCGGCATCGATCGCAGCGCGGGCGGCCTTGCGGTAATCCTCGATGATGCCCGGGATTTCCGAGGTTTCGAGCGCACGCGGCTCCGAGACGTCGGTAAAGCCGCCGGTGCCGTCGCCGTTGACCAGATAGGTCTTTGAATTTTCAGCGCGCCTGGAGGTCGAGGAGACCGGCTTGCCGCCATTCGGCTGCAGGGTTGTATGGGAGATACGGCCGACATGCCACATCTGCACGACGATCTTGCCGCCATTGGCGTGCACGGCGTCCGTCACCTTCTTCCAGCCATCGAGCGCTTCCTTGCTGTAAAGGCCGGGAACGTTGGCATAGCCCTGGCCCTGATGGGTGATTGCCGTTGCTTCGGTGATGATCAGGCCCGCGGTGGCGCGTTGGGCATAATATTTGACGTTCAGATCGTTCGGCACGGCGTTCGGCGAACGGTTGCGCGTCAGGGGTGCCATGACAATGCGGTTGGCGATGGAAATATCGCCGAGCTTCGTCGGTTCGAATAATTTGGTCATGGGGTAGTCCTTTCTATGAGGGGGAGAAGAAGAGAGGAGGAGGAGATCAGGAAGAGGTAGGTGCCTCTTCTTTTTCGGTCGCGCCGATGGCGAAGGAATTGAGTGCGAGCAGGGGGAGTGCAAGGCGCATCTTCACAACTCCTTTTGCATGGCTTCGAGGAATTCGGCGATTGTTTCCTCGTTGCGTTTATAGAAAATCCACTGGCCAAGTCGTCGCGTCGTCACCAGTCCAGCGCGATGCAACGTGCCGAGATGCGCCGAGACTGTCGATTGCGACAGGCCGCAGCGCTCGAACTGGCTGGCGCAGACGCCAAGCTCCAGCGGATGTTCCTGGGTCGGGAAATGTGTTTCCGGATCTTTCAGATGATTGAGGATTTCGAGCCGGGCCGGATTGGCCAAGGCCTTCAATATCTCGTTCTTGTCCATGGCGTTCACCGCATGAATATCGAATAATTACGATTTATGTATCGACGGTTTTCGATATATCAAGGGCGACGCTGAATATTATTTTTGGCAGAACTGCCGACGTGCGTGCTTAGAAATTGGGCAAAAAAAGAGGGCCACCGGTATGAACCAGGGCCCTTATAGGTGTGAAGGTCAAAACCTCCAGAGGGGAACAGCCAATGCGGTGGAACTGGGAGGAAAAGCCACCATGTGCATCAGCTGAGTGCGTTATGATGCTAATTTGTGCAGTGCGCAATGCTTTTTTGTGCATGGCAGTTATGCGTTTGCTACGTCGGCGGCAAAAAGGCAAAAAAAAGGGCCTCCGGAGTGATCCAGGGCCCTATAGGTATGAAGGTCAAAAACCTCCAGAGGGGAACAGCCAATGCGGTGGAACTGGGAGGAAAAGCCACCGTGTGCATCAGCTATGTGCGATATGGTAGTTAAATGTGCAGGCTTCAACTCTCATTTGTGCATATCAGCTATGCGTCATATGCGTAGCTGGTATGCTGGCCGTAAAAAGAGTTCGTTATCAGTGACTTACCTTCGTCAGAAATTCCAGTTGCGCGCTTTCGCGACGATAAAATCACGAAAAACCTTGAGCTTAGCCGCATTCTTCATTTCGTCTGGATAGCAGAAATAGGTGTCGAAGGACGGCACGTCCGCGTTGATCGCGAGTTGAATGAGTCCCGGGTCGCGGCCGACGATATAATCGGGCAGTACCGCGATGCCGATGCCAAGCAGGCAGGCACGCTTGATCGACGTCTGGCTGTTGATCTGCAGATGCGGAATGCGCTTGTTGTCGGATGAGCGACCGGCAATCTCCAGCCAGTTGACATCAAGTAGGTAGTTCGGTGCCGGCTCGCCGAAGCTGATGATGCGATGTTCGTCCAAATCCTCAACCGACTGCGGCTCGCCGTAGCGGTTGATATAGGAGGGGGCGGCATAGACGTGCATGTGCACGGTGAAGAGCTTGCGCTGGATCAGATCCGATTGTTGCGGCTGGCGCAGACGGATGGCGCAATCGGCGTGACGCATGTTCACGTCCAGCTCCTCATTGTCGAGGATGAGCTGGATCGACATATCGGGATAAAGCTGCAGGAATTCCTGGATCTTGTCGGTGAGCCAGCCCTGGCCGAGGCCGACGGTCGTCGTCACACGCAGCTTGCCGCTCGGCTTGTCGGTCGTCTCGGTCAATTGCATCTTGACAGTTTCGAGCTTCAGCAGAACGTCATGAGCCGTGCGATAAAGCAGCTCGCCCTGTTCCGTCAGGATGAGGCCCCGCGCATGGCGATGGAAGAGTTTGATGCCGACATCCTGCTCGAGAGCGCTGACCTGGCGGCTGATGGCAGATTGGGACAAATGCAACTTATCCGCCGCATGCGTGAACGAACCCGCTTCGGCAGCCGCGTGAAAGATACGCAGCTTGTCCCAGTCCAATGGCATGCCGTTTCCCCTCATCGGCTGCATCACTCCGCAGCCACGGCGACGGGCATGTGCCCGGTCAAATAGCGTTCCGCCTCAAGTGCGGCCATGCAGCCCATTCCTGCTGCCGTGATCGCCTGCCGGAACGTATCGTCGGTCACATCACCGGCGGCATAGATGCCTTCGACGTTTGTCGCGGTCGAATCCGGTGCGGTCCAGAGATAACCGTTGTCCTTGAGCTTCAATTTGCCTTTGAAGAGCTCGGTCGCCGGCGCATGGCCGATGGCAACGAAGATGCCGTCGATCGGCATTTCCGTGACGGCGCCGGTACGCGTATCACGCAGGCGTGCGCCGGTGACGGACGGCGACATCGGCGGCTTGGCCGGCGTGCCGGTGATCTCGGCAACCTCGGTATTCCAGAGTATCCTCACGTTTGCCTTGGCGAACAGACGCTCCTGCAGGATCTTTTCCGAGCGGAAGGTATCGCGGCGATGCACCACTGTTACCGATTTGGCGATATTGGAGAGATAGAGTGCTTCCTCGACAGCGCTGTTGCCGCCGCCGACCACGATCACATCCTTGTTGCGATAGAAGAAGCCGTCGCAGGTGGCGCAGGCGGAGACACCAAAGCCCTGGAAATGCTGCTCGCTCTCGATACCCAGCCATTTCGCCTTGGCGCCGGTGGCAATGATAAGCGTATCGGCGGTCCAGACCTGGCCGCTGTCGGTATGGGCGACGAAAGGACGCTTGCTGGTATCGACTTCGGTCACGAGGTCGTTGACGATCTCGGCGCCGACATGTTGTGCCTGCTGAAGCATCTGCTCCATCAGCCATGGGCCCTGGATAGGATCGGCAAAGCCCGGATAGTTCTCGACATCAGTCGTGATCATCAGCTGGCCGCCCTGTTCGAGACCGGCGATCAGAACGGGCTGCAGCATCGCGCGCGCGGCATAAACCGCTGCGGTGTAACC
This sequence comes from Rhizobium centroccidentale, assembly GCF_030182565.1. Classification (NCBI taxonomy): domain Bacteria; kingdom Pseudomonadati; phylum Pseudomonadota; class Alphaproteobacteria; order Hyphomicrobiales; family Rhizobiaceae; genus Rhizobium; species Rhizobium centroccidentale. Next base: position 86,141 of record NZ_JAQJCG010000002.1, read on the forward strand.
GGCTGGGCCGGAACCGATGATGAGCACCTTCGTGTGGCGGGCAGGCATAGTCAGTCCTTTCAATTCGGCGATTGCGAAAGCGCGGCTTCAAGCGCGCAAAACAGGCGATTTCGCGATCCGCGCTCCATTTATGATTGCCTTATGCATTTATTCAAGGGCAGCCTTGCATTACACACAGAGCAAATCTGCTTTGTGTAAGAATCAACTACGCGAGAGAAACTTTCTTGCGTATTTTCCCGCCTTATATAGAAGCTGGCGAGGGGGAATTAAAGAAAGGCAAAAAAGTGCTTCGCGCTGAGCTCGATGCCATCGATATCAAGATTCTGCGGGAACTCCAGCGGGACGGACGCATGACCAACGTCGAACTCGCGGACAGGGTCGGCATTTCGGCGCCTCCGTGCCTGCGCCGCGTGCGCAAGCTGGAAGAGGCCGGCGTCATCGAAGGCTATCACGCCATGCTGAACAGCCCGAAACTGGGCTTCGATCTCGTGGCTTTCTGCATGGTCGGTCTCAAGCATCAGTCAGAAGCGAACCTCAAGGCTTTTGCCAGCGCAACTTCGGCGTGGCCGCTCGTTCGGCAGGCATGGATGGTGTCCGGCGACAGTGATTTCCTGCTGCACTGCGTTGCGGAAAATCTCACCCGTTTCCAGGACTTCGTCATCGAAGTTCTGACGGCGAATGAACATGTCGACACCGTGCGCACTATGCTGACCATCCGGCAAGTCAAGAAGCTCGGCCTAGTGGAGCTCTAGGCGATGGCGGATCGCCCCTGGCATCGGTCGCTGATCAAGTCTGGCGTGCGCCTTTTCCTGGGCGGCTCGCGGGCTCATGTGCAGGACTGGTTTCCGGGGCTCAGCATCGTCCGCAGCCAGAATGTCAGCGAGGTACTTTACCGCGGCGTCAAGGTCGCGAGCCTTGCGGGCATGGATCGTCTGCGCGAACGCTGCGGCGACGCGATCTACATCGTCGGGTCAGGCCCATCGATTCGCGATAACGATCTGAGCGGCCTGGAATTCCGCAGCGCCATTCTTTTGAATGGTGCTATCCGCTTGTCAGGCGACACAATCTCCGAGCCTTTGGCAATTGCAGTCGAGGATGAGCGTTTTGTCTGGCGGCATCTTGATATGCTGCGCGAGAAGGTGGCTCCCGGTTCGCTTTGCCTGTTTTCCGTGGCGGTGCTGCGTGCGCTCTGCGAGATCGACAAAAGTTGGCTGGCGGACAAGACGATCATCCTGATCGACGATATCCGCAAGCCCTATGGCGCGCGCCGGCGCTCCCTCGACGATCTCAAAAAACTGCAATATGTGCGATTGGATGCTGAGGGTTCGGCAGGTTTTTCGCTTTCGCCTGATCGCGGGGTCTTTCTGGGCGGATCCGTTGCCGTCTCGGCCCTGCAATTCGCTCTTTACTGCGCAAAGCATCAAGTCGGCTTTCTGGGGATTGATATCTCCAACGCCGGCGAGCCCCGCTTTTATGAGACCGCCGGCGATACCGCTTTTTCCGGCATCGCGCGCGCTGAAGCCCGCATCATCGAGCATCTCGTACTTGCACGGCAGATCGCAGCCGAGCGCGGTGTCGCTTTCGTCAACTATTCCCGCGTTTCGGCGCTGCTCAAATATGATTTTGGTTACAACGACAGGTTTGCGTTGAAGCCGCAGACGTGATCTTGCCGGAGCCGGCGAGCCTGCTGTGAAATTAGGGTCGATGGAATGAAGCTTATACGCTGGCTGAAACCGAAGGCGTCCGACGCCAAGAAGCTATCCATCGATCCGCCCGAGCCAAGGGCAGGGCGCCATGGCATCGCCATTGCCGCCTGTGTGAAGAACGAGGCTCGTTACATCGAGGAATGGGTGCGCTTCCACCGGGCGGTCGGCATTCGCCATTTCTATATCTATGACAACGGCTCGACGGATGAGACCTGCTCGTTTCTTCGAAATCTGCTCTCTGAAGATGCGTTGACGATTATTCCCTGGGCCGGGCGCATGCGCGACGCGGCGACGTCGGTGGTGCTGAACGGTCAGGTCATCACCTTCGCGCATGCCATCCTGAATTTCGGCGGTGATTACCGCTGGATGGCGTTTATCGATGTCGACGAGTTCCTGCTGCCAAAGGAGGCCGCGACGGTCGAGCAGGCGTTGGAGGCCGTCGGCGATTTCCCGAATGTCTCGTTGCCCTGGCATATGTTTGCGACCAGCGGCCATGAGACGCCGCCCGATGGGCCGTTGACGCTGAACTATACGCAACGTGGCGCCGATCCAATGACGACGAAGGAAAACGTCAGCAATTTCAAGTGTATCGTCGACCCATGTGAAGTAACCGAAGTCAGTGTGCACCAGTTCCGGACGCGGACTTACGGCGATCTGACGGCCAACGACGCGGGCAAGCGGTTTACCCGGCGTGCGCGGAAGTCCCCCGAGTTCTATTCGAACCGTTTTCTGCAGCTGAACCACTATTATACGAAATCCCGGCAGGAGCTAATGGAGAAGCTGGCGCGGGGATGGACCTATGACAGCAGTGCGACGAAATATCGGGACAAGGTCCTTTCCATCGTCAAAAGCATCGAAGAGGACATGGTGGAGGATCGTTCGATGATCAATCTCATCGAGCGCAAGCGCATCGATCTCGGCCGCTGATTGATCCGCTCACTTATTGGCGACGAGCAGCCGCTTGTAGACGTCGCCGATGGCGGTCGCTTCCTTTTCTAGGGCGAATTCGCTGCGCACATGGCGCACGGCATTTTCTCCTTGGCGAAGGGTTTCCTCCGGATTGGCCAGATAGAAGGCGATCGCTCTGGTGAGAGCCTCGCCATCGCCCGCAGATACCACAGCCCCGGTTTCGCCCGGCACGATCATTTCGGCATAGGCGCCGGCATCCGAGGCGACGACGGCTGTGCAGGACGCCATGGCTTCCAGCGGTGTCAAGCCGAAACCCTCGTTGCGGGAAGGGGCGACATAGAGGGTGGCGCGGCGATACCAGGGCTTGATATCGTCGACTTCGCCCATGAAGCGGATCCGATCGGTGAGACCTGCATCCGCCACCATCTTTTCCAGCTGCTCGCTGAAGCCGCGATGCTCTGATGTCACGCGGCCGCAGACGACGGCGGTCCAGTCCGGATAGCGCGGTAGGAGCTCGATCATCGCCTTGACGAAGAGATCCGTGCCCTTCTGATGCCGGACACGGCCGAAGCAGCCGATCAGATAGGTGCCGGGCAGGCCGGTTGCGGCCATGCGGTCATCAGGCCTCTCCGGCGGATGGAAGCTGTTGAGATCAACGCCGTGCTGGATGACTGTGTGCGGCACTTCAAGGAAGCTGCCGGAGCGGGTGCTGGTGGCGATCACAGCATCCATGCGGCGGATCAGCCAGCGTGTATAGCCGGTGTGGCGGCGCTGGGCGGCCGAGGTAAAGACGAGCTTGAGGGGCATGCGCAGAACGGAGCGCAGCAGCAAGCCCACCAGCATTTCGTTGTTGCGGCGGGCATGCCAAATGCGGACACGATAGCGGCGCGGCTTCATCCAGAGACCGGGCAGGCGGAGCCAACCGAGCCTTGGCAGGTTCTCCGGCAGGCCGGGGCCGAGTGTGGCGATGTGATAGCCGAGCTCCACCTGCTTGGGGATCAGTTGCACGATCGTAGACGTAACGCCGGAAAGCCGGCGTTTGAAATTCGTTGCTATGATTTCGATCTCGCGGAGATCGGTCGCATGCGCTGTCTCACGATCGCGCACGGGCGATCAGCCCCAGGAGACGGAGAGGATTTCGTAAGCCTTGGCGCCACCGGGTGCATTGACCTCGATGGAATCGCCGACTTCCTTGCCGATCAGGGCGCGGGCGATCGGGGAGGAGATGGAGATGCGGCCTGCCTTCACATCGGCTTCCTGGTCGCCGACGATCTGGTAAATCTTCTCTTCTTCCGTATCTTCGTCGACGAGCTTGACCTTGGCGCCGAACTTGATCTTCGAGCCGGACATCTTGGTGAGATCGATGACTTCTGCGCGTGCCGTCAGGTCTTCGAGTTCGCTGATGCGGCCTTCATTGTGGCTCTGGGCTTCCTTGGCTGCATGGTACTCGGCATTTTCGGAGAGATCGCCGTGGGCGCGCGCTTCTGCAATTGCCTCGATGATTCGCGGGCGCTCTTCCTGCTGACGCCAGCGCAGTTCTTCCTGCAGCTTGACGAACCCGTTCTGTGTCATCGGTACCTTTTCAACCATTTTTCTTGTCCTTCACTCCCTGTGTTGCTCTGCTGCAGACACAAAAGAAAACAGGTCCCGAAGGGGTACTTCGGAACCATCCAGAGCCGTTATTCTGTCACCTATAGCAGATTGCGACAGACGAATGCCAGAAAATTCGAAGGTTTAAGGACAGGTCCTGTTGAAGCTCCCTGGCCATTCGATCGGCTGGCGGGGCCGCAACGAGCGTGAGCCGGCTATCCTGCTCACGCTCCTTGCGGTCGAATTGGCTGCTTCAGAAATAGCTCTGCAGCGGCTGAACCTCCAGGTTTCCGGCCTTCAGCGCCTTGATCGCCATGGCGGCTGCTTCGGCACCAGCCATGGTGGTGTAATAAGGCACCTTCTGCATCAGCGTCGCACGGCGCAGCGACTTCGAATCCGAGATCGCCTTGTTGCTGTCGGTCGTATTGATGACGAGCTGGACCTGGCGGTTGCGGATCGCGTCCTCGATATGCGGGCGTCCCTCAAGGACCTTGTTGATCTTGGTTGCTTCGATGCCGTTTTCAGCAAGGAAACGCTGGGTTCCGCCGGTTGCGAGCACCTTGAAACCCTGTTCGGCCAGCATGCGGATGGCGGGCAGCACGCGCGGCTTGTCTTCGTCGCGAACCGAGACGAACACCGTTCCGTCACGCGGCAATTCCACGCCGGCGCCGAGCTGCGACTTGGCGAAAGCGAGTGCGAAATCCGTGTCGAGGCCGATGACTTCGCCGGTCGAGCGCATTTCCGGCCCGAGCAGGGTGTCGACGCCGGGGAAGCGGGCGAAGGGGAAGACTGCTTCCTTGACGGCGATATGCTTCAGCTTGCGCGGATCGGGTTTTTTGCCATAGGCGGCAAAGGTCGCATCCAGCTTCTCGCCGGCCATGACGCGGGCGGCGATCTTGGCGATCGGCGCGCCGATGGTCTTGGCGACGAAAGGCACGGTACGCGAGGCGCGCGGATTGACTTCGAGCACGTAGACCGTGTCGTCCTTGATGGCGAATTGAACGTTCATCAGGCCGCCGACATTCAGAGCCTTGGCCATGGCTTTCGCCTGACGCTCGAGTTCGTCAATCATCGCAAGAGAGAGCGTGCGAGGGGGTAGCGAGCAGGCGGAGTCACCGGAATGGATGCCGGCCTCTTCGATATGCTCCATGATGCCCGCAATGTAGACGTCGGTGCCGTCGGAGAGGCAATCGACGTCGACTTCGATGGCGTTGGTCAGATAGCTGTCGAACAGCAGCGGGTTCTTGCCGAGCAGCGTATTGATCTGGCCGGTCTTGTCGTTCGGATAACGCTGCTTGATGTCTTCCGGCACCAGTTCCGGAACCGTGTCGAGCAGGTAGCTCTGCAGCTGGCCTTCCGAATGGAGGATCTGCATGGCGCGGCCGCCAAGAACGTAGGACGGGCGCACGACCAGCGGGAAGCCGATTTCGGAAGCGACGAGGCGTGCCTGTTCGACCGAATAGGCGATGCCGTTATTCGGCTGGTTGAGGTCCAGCTTCATCAGGAGCTTCTGGAAGCGGTCGCGGTCTTCTGCAAGGTCGATCGCATCAGGCGCAGTGCCGAGGATCGGAATGCCGTTCTTCTCAAGCGCTTCGGCGAGCTTCAGCGGCGTCTGGCCGCCGAACTGGACGATGACGCCGACGACTTCACCCTTTTCCTGCTCCGCACGCAGGATTTCGATGACATCTTCTGCGGTCAGCGGCTCGAAATAGAGACGATCCGACGTGTCGTAATCGGTCGAAACCGTCTCCGGGTTACAGTTGATCATGATGGCTTCATAGCCGGCATCCTTCAGCGCGAAGGCGGCATGGCAGCAGCAATAGTCGAACTCGATCCCCTGACCGATTCGGTTCGGGCCGCCACCGAGGATGACGACCTTCTTGCGGTCGGATACCTGTGCTTCCGAGCGGGCAGCGCCGACGAAAGGCGTCTCATAGGTCGAATACATATAGGCGGTCGGCGAGGCGAACTCGGCGGCGCAAGTGTCGATGCGCTTGAAAACCGGGCGGACATTCAGCGAATTGCGCAGTTCGGCCACTTCCTTCGGGCGCTTGCCAGTCAGCGTCGCGAGACGTGCGTCGGAGAAGCCCATGGCCTTCAGCATGCGCAGGTTGGCTGCATCCTGCGGCAGTCCATGCTCGCGGATGCGGACTTCCATGTCGACGATGTTCTTCAGCTGCTCAAGGAACCAGGGGTCGATCTTGCAGCCTTCATGCACTTCTTCGATGCTCATTCCCTGGCGCAGGGCCTGCGCGACCATGCGCAGACGGTCCGGCGTCGGCGTGCCGATGGCGGCGCGGATGGCATTCTGGCTGCCTTCGCCTTCCTCGATGCCCGGGATTTCGATTTCATCGAGGCCCGTCAGGCCGGTTTCGAGGCCGCGCAGAGCCTTCTGCAGCGATTCCGCGAAAGTGCGGCCGATCGCCATGACTTCGCCAACCGACTTCATCGCGGTGGTCAGAACCGGGGAGGCGCCGGGAAACTTTTCAAAGGCGAAGCGCGGGATCTTGGTGACGACATAGTCGATCGACGGCTCGAAGGACGCCGGGGTTGCACCGCCGGTGATGTCGTTTTCGAGTTCGTCCAGGGTGTAGCCGACAGCGAGTTTGGCCGCGACCTTGGCGATCGGGAATCCGGTGGCCTTCGAGGCAAGCGCAGAGGAACGCGACACACGCGGGTTCATCTCGATGACGACGAGGCGGCCGTCCTTCGGATTGACGGCGAACTGAACATTCGAGCCGCCGGTTTCGACGCCGATCTCGCGCAGAACCGCAATCGAGGCGTTACGCATGATCTGGTATTCTTTGTCCGTTAGCGTCAATGCCGGGGCAACGGTGATCGAGTCGCCGGTGTGGACGCCCATCGGATCGATGTTTTCGATCGAGCAGATGATGATGCAGTTGTCCGCGGTGTCGCGGACGACTTCCATCTCGAACTCCTTCCAGCCGAGCACCGATTCCTCAACCAGCACTTCCGTGGTTGGAGAGGCATCGAGGCCTCCGCCGACGATCTCGAAGAATTCCGAGCGGTTATAGGCGATGCCGCCGCCGGTGCCGCCAAGCGTGAAGGACGGACGGATGATGGCGGGCAGGCCGACATGGTCGAGCGCCTGCGCGGCAATTGCCATCGCATGGCTCATATAGCGCTGCTTGCGGTCGCTTTCACCGAGGTTCCATTGGTTTTCCAGTTCGTCCAGCGCCTTGTCGAGCTCGGAACCAGAAAGTGATGCCTTCAGCTTGCTGCGCTCGGCTTCATGCGTCTTGCGGTCGGCATCCTTGATGTCGGTGGCGTTTGCCAGCATGGAGCGCGGTGTCTCCAGGCCAATGCGGGCCATCGCTTCGCGGAAGAGGGCGCGGTCTTCGGCCATGTCGATGGCGGCGGGCTTCGCGCCGATCATCTCGACATTATAGCGGTCGAGCACGCCCATGCGCTTCAGCGACAGCGCGGTATTGAGCGCGGTCTGGCCGCCCATGGTCGGCAGCAGCGCGTCCGGGCGCTCCTTGGCGATGATCTTGGCGACGACCTCAGGCGTGATGGGTTCGACATAGGTCGCATCCGCCAGGCCCGGATCGGTCATGATCGTTGCCGGATTGGAGTTGACGAGGATGACACGGTAACCTTCCTCCCGGAGTGCCTTGCAGGCCTGCGTGCCGGAATAGTCGAATTCGCAAGCCTGCCCGATAACAATCGGCCCTGCACCGATAATGAGGATCGATTTGATATCTTGGCGCTTCGGCATGAGCTCACATCCGTTTTTTCGTTGCGCCAAAAACCGGCCAGGGTGGGAGATCACCGGCCGGGGGCGCATGGGCAATATTTTCAGGCTAGAAGCGGCTTATAGGCAAATGTATTTGCAAACGGAACCCCATAAATGGCGGAATCGACATGAATTCTGCCAGCTTCCTCGTAATCAGCCGAAACGGCGCCGAACGGCTTCCGCATAGGAGCGGCTGACGGGCATCTCTATTCCATCGCGGGCGATGACGAAAAGCTTGCCGTTGTCGCGTTTCAGGCTGGCGACCTGATCCATCGCGACCCAGTGCGATCGGTGCAGGCGTATGCCCTCCGTATTGCCGATTTCCGTGAGCGCATCGCCGAAACGCAGCAGGACGAGTTCGCGGCCGCGTGTTGTCACGACCTCGGTATAGTGATCGCGAACGGTGAACCTTATCAGCGCTCCACGGTTTTCCGGCTTCAAACGCGAGAGAATTGGCGGCTGCGGTGTCCCTGGCCGAATCTCGGGTGCGAAGGCGGATATCGTCTTCGCACCCGAGAGATCTGTTCCTGCGGTTGCCATCGCGATCTGCCGATGCATGGTCAGATAGGTGAGGATGCAGAAGAGGGCGCAAAGTGGTATAGAGCCTAGCGATTGACGCAGGCTGCCGCTCACCGTGGGCAACGCGCCGAAGAATGCGAAGTCGACGAGCTCGATGCCAAAACCGATCGGCAATGCTGCGATGACGGAGCCGATCATCATCCGGGCGAATATGCTCGCCACATATCCCCGCAGCAGGATTTCGGCGACGACGGAAAACACGATTGCGAAGGACCAGGCCATGGCATGCAAGGCGAGCCAGTAACCGAGCCGCGCTCCCGGCATCAGCCGGTCAAGGGTGCCGTACGGGCCGGTCAGGGTAAAGATCAGGACGATCGTGGCGAAGGTCGCCCAGAAGCGTGGTGAACGCCGGATGACCTGCAATTCACGAAGCGTGGACTGCAGAAAGGTGTGATCCACGAAGATGTCTCGTTCTTTCGCGCAATTTCGGTTGAGAGAACGATACTATCACGGAAAGGCTCGATAAACTCAACCGGATAGAAATCATGACCTTCGAGCCGCTTCTCGATGCCCCGCTCGCGATTCAGATCCATGTCGCGGCGGTCATTCCCGCCGCCTTGCTCGGCACCTATCTCCTCGTCAGGCCGAAGGGGACGCCGAGGCACCGTCTGCTCGGCAAGATATGGCTGGTTCTGATGGTGGTTACGGCGCTATCGAGCTTCTTCATTCACCAGATCAACATGTTCTATGGCTTCAGCCCGATCCACCTGCTTTCGATATATGTTCTGTTCGGTTGCTGGGGCGCCATCGTCAATGCCCGCAAACGCAATATTGAGGCTCATAAGCGCATCGTGAGAGGCCTTTACTTCGGCGGTATTGTCGGCGCAGGCGCGTTTACCTTCATTCCAGGCCGCATCATGGACAAGGTGGCCTTCGAGGGCGATGAAATTGTCCCGCTCCTGGTCGTGGCAGGCATAGGCGTCGCGCTTTTATGGCTGATGTCTAAAGAAATATGGCAGCGCCGTCGTTTAAGCTGATCTTCTGTCGATCGCCAACTGGCTTTGTTACACTTCCTGGATATATAAATGCCTCAAGGGACTTTGATTTTAGGCATCGCCAGGAGGTGCACTATGGATTGGAAGGGGCGTCGGCAATCCGACAATATCGAGGACGAACGCGGCTCATCACCCATGAGCGGCGGCGGTGGCGGCGGCTTTCGATTTCCGGGCGGAGGGATTGGCGGCGGCGGTTTGAGCTTCCGCACCATTATCGTCCTTATCGTGATCTTCCTGATCCTGAGGGCCATGGGCGTCGATGTCATCGGTCTGCTGCAGCAAAGCGGCATGCTGGAGGGCGGCGGCTCCGGATATCAGCAGAGCACTTCCAACAGTAGTAGCGGCGGGCAGCCGGCCAATGACGAGATGAAGCAGTTTGTCGCGACCGTGCTTGCCGATACGGAGGACACCTGGACCGGCATCTTCAAATCGATGGGCCAGACCTACACGGATCCGAAGCTTGTGCTGTTTTCCGGCAGCTTCCCTTCGGCTTGCGGCCAGGCTTCGGCGGCGACCGGCCCCTTCTATTGCCCGAGCGATCAGAAGGTCTATCTCGACATGGCCTTCTTCCAGCAGATGAAGGATCAGTTCGGCGCATCCGGCGATTTTGCGCAAGCCTATGTGATCGCACATGAGGTCGGCCATCATGTGCAGGACCTGCTCGGAATCCTGCCGAAGTTCAATCAGGCCCGCCGTAACATGAGCGAAGTGGACGCCAATAAGATGTCGGTGCGCATCGAACTGCAGGCCGATTGCTTCGCCGGCATCTGGGGCAAGTTCACGCAGCAGAAGGGCATATTGCAGGCCGGCGATCTCGAAGAGGCGCTGAATGCCGCGCAGCAGATCGGCGACGATACGCTGCAGAAGCGCACGCAAGGCTACGTCGTTCCCGACAGCTTCAACCACGGCACGTCGGCGCAGCGCATGAAGTGGTTCAAGCAGGGTTTCGATTCCGGCAAGCTCTCGGATTGCGATACGCTGAACAATCCGGTCTGATCCTGCTTGCCCGCTCCCGGGATACCGGCGAGCGGGCAAGCCTTTTCGGGTTATTTCTCGCTGTCGAGATGCGTCAGCTGCGCTTCGGGGTAGCGGCCGCCGGCTGCGGCGTCTTTCGGGATCGCGCGTTCGATCGCGGCCATATCGGCTGGCGACAATTCAACCGCGAGCGCTCCCAGGGCTTCCGTCAGGCGGTCGCGGCGGCGGGCGCCGATGACCGGGACGATATCCTTGCTCTTGGCTGCGACCCAGGCAATCGCGATCTGAGCGACGGTTGCGCCCTTCGCCTCGGCGATCTCTCGTAAAGCTTCCACCAGTTCCAGGTTCTTTTCGACGTTTCCGGCCTGAAAGCGCGGGCTTATCGTGCGGAAATCGCCCTTTTGGGCATTATCCTTCTGCCAGTGGCCGCTGATGAGGCCGCGCGAAAGAACGCCGTAGGCGGTAACGCCGATACCGAGTTCACGGCAGGTCGGCAGGATCTTGTCCTCGATCCCCCGCGAGATCAGCGAATATTCGATCTGCAGGTCGACGATCGGATGGATGGCAACGGCGCGGCGGATGGTGTCAGCGCCGACTTCCGACAGGCCGATATGTCTGATGTAGCCTGCCTTGATGAGATCCGATATCGCGCCGATCTGATCTTCGATCGGCACGTTCGGGTCGAGGCGGGCAGGGCGGTAGATATCGATGTGATCGATGCCGAGGCGCTGCAGCGAATAGGCGACGAAATTGCGGATCGCCGCCGGCCGGGCATCGTAGCCGAGCCATGCGCCGGAGGGATCGCGCAGTGCGCCGAACTTGACGCTCAGCAGGAAATCGTCCCGCTTCAACCCCCTGATGGCTTCGCCGATCAGCATCTCATTGTGGCCCATGCCGTAGAAATCACCGGTATCGAGCAGGTTGATCCCGGCATCGAGCGCGGCATGGATGGTGGCGATGCTCTCGGCGCGATCGGACGGGCCATACATGCCGGACATGCCCATGCAGCCCAGGCCAAGCGCCGATACCTGCGGCCCGGTTCTTCCCAATTGATTCTTTTCCATCCTGCTTCTCCTTGCCTAAGGTACGCACCATCCCAACATGGCTTCTACAGTCTATTTACTCCACCGATCTCTGTGCGATAATCCGGGTAAATCGAAACAGGTTGTTTGGAATTTCGCACAATGGATGATTTGCCGCTGGCCGATCTGGTTGCCTTTACCGCTGTTGCCCGTGAGCGCAGCTTTCGCGAGGCAGCGCGGAAGCGCGGCGTTTCCGCCTCCTCGTTGAGCGAAGCGGTCCGGCGACTGGAGGAGCGACTGGCGGTCCGCCTGCTCAATCGCACGACGAGAAGCGTGACGCCGACGGAGGCGGGAGAGCGGCTGATGGAGCGCCTGACACCGGCCATGAGCGAGATCGCCGTGGCGCTCGATGATATCAACAGCTTTCGCGACAGTGTCGGCGGGACGTTACGGCTGAATGTGCCGACGGTTGCCGCCATGGTCGTCATGCCCGACATCATCGGCTGTTTCCTGAGGGAATATCCGGCGATCTCGGTCGAAATCGTCGCTGAGGACAGTTTCATCGATGTCGTGGCGGCCGGCTACGATGCCGGTATTCGTTATGATGAGCGGCTGGAAAAGGACATGATCGCCGTGCCGATCGGGCCGCGGCAACAGCATTATGCTACGGCTGCGGCACCGGCCTACCTCGCGGCAAACGGCACGCCGAGGCATCCGCGCGATATACTGGAGCATCGCTGTATCCGTCATCGTTTCCTGAGCGGATCCGTCGTTCCCTGGGAGTTCGAAAGAAACGGCGAGACGATCTTCATTACGCCACCGATGGTCGTTGCGACGAATTCGATCGATATCGAACGCAGCGCGGCCGCGGCCGGCTTGGGCATCATCCGAACATTCAAGGAATTCCTTGCGCCGCAGATTGCCCGCGGAGAGCTGGTGCCGATCCTCGAAGAATGGGACACGGTCTTTTCCGGGCCGTTTCTCTATTATGCCAGCAGGCGGCACATGCCGGCGCCACTCAGAGCCTTCGTCGACTTTCTCAATCGAGACCAGCGGCGCGGTCGCGACAGATAGTCGCTTTTGTGCCAAGGATCAAAAAAGCGTTCGATAAATCAATAGGATTGAAGCGTTCACGTATTGTTTCCGCCAAAATCTTTAGGTATGGGGAACGCTCCGGTTTTTCGTTCACGTTCTGTCTCTTTCGTCGAGGCGGAGCCGCCAGAAGGCATCTCCATGATCGATCAGAAATTCGCCCGTCGAGGCCTGTTCCTCGTCTTCCTTATCCTCTTCCTCGACGTCATCGGCATCGCGATCATCATGCCGGTGATGCCGAAATATCTGGAGGAGTTGACGGGTGCCTCGGTCAGCACGGCGGCAACCGAGGGCGGCTGGCTGTTGCTGGCCTATGCCGGCATGCAGTTCCTATTTTCGCCCTTGATCGGCAATTTGAGCGATCGCTTCGGTCGCCGCCCGCTGTTGCTTGCCTCTGTGCTGACGTTCGCGATCGACAATTTCATCTGCGCGATTGCGGGCTCCTACTGGATGCTGTTTGTCGGCCGCATTCTTGCCGGCATCAGCGGCGCAAGTTTCTCGACCTGCTCGGCCTATATCGCCGATATCAGCAATGACGAGAACCGCGCGAAGAATTTCGGCCTGATCGGCATGGCCTTCGGCGTTGGTTTCGTGCTCGGTCCCGTGATAGGCGGCTTCCTCGGCGAGTTCGGTCCACGCGTGCCTTTCTATGGTGCGGCGGCTCTGGCTTTCCTGAATTTCGTCGGCGCCTATTTCCTGTTGCCGGAAACGCTGGATGCCAAGCACCGCCGGCCCTTCGAGATTACACGCGCCAATCCGTTCGGCGCGCTGAGGCACATGCGCCGCTATCAAGGTATCGGTTGGGTCTGTGTCGTGATGTTCCTGAATTGGCTGGCGCACGGCGTCTATCCTGCAGTCTGGGCTTTCGTCACCTCCTATCGCTATGAGTGGAGTGAGGGACAGATCGGCTTCTCACTTGCCGTCTATGGGATCGGCGCCGCCATTGCTATGGGTCTGGTGTTGCCACGACTGGTGCCTGTTCTCGGCGAGTGGAAGACCGCAGTGCTCGGGATGGTGTTTTCCTGTCTCGGCCTGATCGGCTACGCTTTTTCATGGCAAGGCTGGATGGTTTACGCAGTTATCGTCCTGACGGTCATCGAAAATGTCGCGGATGCGCCGTTGCGATCGATTGCAGCCAGCAAGGTTCCGCCTTCCGCACAGGGCGAATTGCAGGGAGCGCTCGGTAGCCTGACGAGTATTACCGCCATCATCGGCCCCGTGCTGTTTCCATATCTGTTCCAGTATTATACCGCGCCAACCGCACCCGTCGTTTTTGCCGGTGCTCCCTTCATCATGAGCGCAATTCTAGTGGTTGCCGGGCTTGTCGTGCTCGTGGCGAAGGTCCGCAAGACCGAGCCGAAAGCGGTATCGCAATCGCAGGCAGGCGAAGCGGCCTAAAATATCATCAGATATTTTGATGTTCTGATGAATTCTTTAGCATCATCGACTTGTCTGCTGGCTTTTTAACCTAGGTTGCGTTAATGCGGCAGGCTCGCGCACCCTTGGGTAGGACGGTTTGCGCGATTCTAAAGATCGAGTCTTCGCTATGGATATGCCGGTACCTGCGCGCCCGCACGCGCATGACAATGATAATTCGTGGTCTGCACATGTTCGCGCAACGCTTGCGCTGGGCATTCCGTTGATCGGCGCGCAATTGGCGCAGCTCGGCATCAACACGACTGACGTAATGATCGTCGGCCGGCTCGGTGCCGAACAGCTGGCTGCAATGGTGCTTTCCGCCCAGTTTCTTTTCACGATCCTGGTTTTCGGTTCGGGCTTTTCCATCGCGGTCATGCCGCTGGTGGCGCAGGCCTATGGCAGAGGCGACGTTACCTCAGTGCGCCGTGCGTTGCGAATGGGCCTATGGGTCGTAACGGCCTATTGGCTGCTGGCGCAGCCGGCCTTCTTCTATTCCGAGGAGATTCTGCTTGCAGCCGGACAAAAGCCTGACGTCGCGAAATTAGCGAGCGGCTATATCGATATTGGCCACTTCGCCGTGTTGCCGGGCCTGCTCTACAATGTCATCCGGGCGCTGGTGAGCGCCATCGGCCGGGCTGGCATCATCCTCAAAGTGACGATCGCTATGTTGGTGATGAATGCCGTGCTTGCCTATATCCTGGTGCTCGGCCATTTCGGCCTGCCGGCGATGGGCCTGCATGGTGCGGCCATTGTCTCGGTCGCCGTGCAGACCGCCGGTTTGCTCTTCATCGTTGGTTACGTGCAAGCCCACCGGGAGACGCGGCGCTACGAGATCTTTGTGCGATTCTGGCGGCCCGACTGGCATGCCTTATGGGATGTCATCCGGCTTGGTTTTCCGATCGGTGTGACGGTTCTAGCTGAGGTCAGCCTATTCACGGCAGCATCGCTGCTGATGGGCCAGATCGGCACGATCGAGCTTGCTGCGCATGGCATCGCGCTGCAATGGGCGTCGATTGCCTTCATGATCCCGCTCGGCCTCAGCCAGGCGGCGACCGTGCGCATCGGCGTCGCCCATGGGCAGGGCGATCATTTCGGCCTGAAGCGTGCGGCCATCGTGGTGCTTATCGTTTCGAGCTGCATTGCGGTTTGCGGCAGCATCCTGTTTGCAACTGTGCCATCCTGGCTGGCAAGCTGGTTCCTTGACGTCCATTCGGCCGAGGCGCCTGAGGTCCTTGCCTTTGCCGCACCGCTGATTGTCGTCGCCGGCTTCTTCCAGCTCGTCGATGGGCTGCAGGCGATCGCGAGCGGTCTGCTGCGCGGACTGAAGGATGCGCGCGTGCCGATGATTCTGGCGCTGATCGCCTATTGGCCGATCGGCTTCTTCCTTGCCTGGCTGTTGGCGTTTCCGCTCGGCTTCGGCGGCATCGGCATCTGGTTCGGCTTCCTGCTCGGCCTTGCTTCTGCGGCGACGATGCTTTGTGCACGGTTCTACCTTCTTGTACGGGCGGAGAAGGCTACCGCCTGATAGCGGCAGCGTTCATTGCGTTGTGAGACTACTGACAAAATTTGACAGCATGATCGGCTATAACTGTTTCATACCAGAGACGGGAGACGACCATGTTATTCAAGGCAAGCAATCGTAATGATGCCGCGCTTTTCCCGCGGGATGATCAAATCAATCGGGGGGCGGCCGTACGCCTCCTGCCACACGCCAACACTTCGTCCCGGCGACCGGAGCCGGAGCAGAAGTCCTACTGGCTGGCGGTGGCCAGTGCCGAGCATGTGCGTATTGGGCGCGAGCAAGGCTTCATGCAAGTAAACCACGGCAAGCGGGCCCCTTTGAAGCGTATCAAGCCGGGCGACGGCATCGTCTACTATTCGCCGTCTGTCAAAATGGGCGAGAGGGATGGCTTTCAGAGCTTCACCGCCATCGGTTTTGTCCGTGAGGGCGAGCCTTATCTTGCCGAAATGGGCTGCGGAAAAGCCTATCGCAAGGATGTGGATTGGCTTGATGCGCCCGAACAGCCGCTTCGTCCTCTCCTCGGCTGGCTTGATTTCACCCAGGACAAGAATTGGGGTTACAAGCTGAGATTCGGTCTTGTGGAGTTCGGGCAGTCGGATTTCGAGTTCCTCGAAGAAATCCTGATGAGCGAGCTCGAAGTGGTCAAGCAACGCCGCCTGCAAGCCTGAGCTCCGGCAGGCATGGACGCATGTGACGAGAGACCTCCCAAGTTGACGCACCAAAAGGAAGCCTCGGATTGGCACCAATCCGAGGCTTTTTCATGCGGTTAGATCATCGGTTTTATCAGGCGCGTTCGGCCAGGGCTTCTTCGCCCTTCTTTTCTCGCACCAGATTGATGAAGCGGCGGAAGAGATAATGGCTGTCCTGCGGACCGGGAGAGGCTTCCGGGTGATGCTGCACCGAGAAGACCGGCTTGCCCGATACGCGCAGGCCGCAATTGCTGCCGTCGAAGAGCGAAATATGAGTCTCCTCAACGCCGTCTGGCAGTGACTTCGAGTCGACTGCAAAGCCGTGGTTCATCGACACGATCTCGACCTTGCCCGTCGTGTGATCCTTCACCGGATGGTTGGCGCCGTGATGGCCCTGATGCATTTTCGCCGTCTTGGCGCCGAGCGCCAGACCGAGCATCTGATGGCCGAGGCAGATACCGAAGAGCGGGATTTCCGACTTCAGCAGGTCCTTGATCACGGGCACGGCATATTCGCCGGTCGCTGCCGGATCGCCGGGGCCGTTGGACAGGAAGATGCCATCCGGCTTGAGACCGAGGACGTCATCCGTGGTAGCCGTCGCCGGCAGGACCGTGACCTTGCAATCGAGGCCGGCAAACAGCCGCAGGATGTTGCGCTTGACGCCGTAGTCGAGGCAGACGACATGGTACTTGGCGTCATCGGCGCCGAGTTCGCCATAGCCTTCGTTCCAGACCCAGGGCGTCTGCGACCATTGTGAGGACTGACCGGAGGAGGCGACCTTGGCGAGATCGAGACCTTCGAGACCGCTCCAGGCCTTGGCATCCGCCTTCAGCTGCTCGATGTCGAAGACGCCGTTCGGATCGTGAGCGATCACGCCGTTCGGCATGCCGTTCTCGCGGATCCAGGCGGTCAGCGCGCGCGTGTCGATGCCGCAGAGCCCGATGATGCCGCGCGCCTTCAGCCATTGGTCTAGGTGTTTGGCAGCGCGGTAGTTCGAGGGGTCGGTGATATCGGCCTTGAAGATGACGCCGACGGCACCGTGACGGGCGGCCGGCGTCAGGTCTTCGATGTCTTCTTCGTTCGTGCCGACATTGCCGATATGGGGGAAGGTAAAGGTGACGATCTGGCCGAGATAAGAGGGGTCGGTCAGGATCTCTTCATAACCCGTGAGCGCCGTGTTGAAGCAGACTTCGGCCTGGACCTTGCCGGTCGCGCCGATACCCTTGCCTTCGATCACGGTGCCATCCGCGAGAACGAGGAGGGCGGTCGGCTTTTCAGTGGTCCATGGGGCTGTGGCGGTCATAGTCATCCCGTTTCCGGCGTCGGGCGCGGCCTTGAAGAGACCGGCGGTTCCGCCATGTTTGTAGCAAGGTGCAGCCGTCGACCGAGGCCGCGGCTTGAGATCTTCCTATCGATCTTATGTGCAGGTGATGGACATAGCTAAACAAGGCGAGGCGGTCAATGCGCGCTTTTGCTTTCCTGATAGGGAATTCGGGCTCTCGGGCGCAATTGCGTTGATCGGCACTGTTGGTTTAAGAGACAGCAACATGACATAAGTGGCCGGGGCGATCGTCGCCGGCCTGCTTCAAGGAGTTAAAGACATGATCCGCGAAACCCTTTCCAGCGCCCAGAAAGATGCCATGAAGGCAAAGGACACAGCGAGGCTTTCGACCGTCCGTCTCATCCTTGCTGCCATCAAGGATAAGGATATCGCCAATCGCGGTCTCGGCAAGGAGCAGGCGAGCGAAGACGAGATTCTGCAGCTGCTTGCCAAGATGATCAAGCAGCGTGAGGAATCGGTGAAGATCTATATCGATGGCGGCCGTCCCGAGCTAGCTGACAAGGAGCGCGCGGAAATCGCGGTCATCCAGGGCTTCATGCCTGAGCAGCTTTCCGAAGAGAAGGTCCGTGAGATCTGTGTTGCCGTCGTCGCGGAACTTGGCGCGCAAGGCCTAAAGGATATGGGCAAGTGCGTGGCCGCCTTGCGCGAGCGCTATGCCGGCCAGATGGATTTCGCCAAGGCCTCCGCTATCCTGAAGGAACTGCTGAAGTAAAACTCTGTTTCGCCCTCGGTATGCGGACCGGCCGCCTGCCGAGGGTATTTTGCCAGGCGGCGTCTATGATGGCGAGCTTCCCCGCCTGATAGTTCCGATATTCCTCGATGAAAGCGGTGGAGAGCCAAAGCTGGCTCCGCCCAGGCGCTCCCGTCCATCCGACGCTTTGCATGTTTATGGCCTTGTTCATGAGTCGCTTTGCGTTTGTTCTGGAAATGAGAAACCGGTTGCAGAGATCGGTAAAGGCCACCGGTCCGATAATCGCTTTCTTAGTCGCCGTATTGATCGTCCCGATGCGGGAGATCAGATAATCCATAATGATGCCGCCCGAGTTTGCCCAGGTGAACAGGTCGAACGTTTCTCCCGGATTGCGCAGCTCGTCGCTTTCGATGATGCCAACCGAGATCGTAGGCTGAAGCAGCGTAACGAGTTCCGGTTTTTTGCTAAATAAGGCGTTGCGCTTGCCGCCATCCAACCGATCCAGCACGGACAGATGGATGCTCAGCCATCTTGCAAGCTGCCTTGCGGCCTCTTCTGTGGGCTGCATTGGTCGCGCGCGCCTGTCGCTGGTGATAGGCAGAAAGCGCAGGAAACCGAGAGCCAGCATCTCCTGAATGAAGCTGAGTGCGGTGTTGTGGCTGGCGATTTCGTGTTCGACGATATAGTTGGCGAAGCGATTGGCGTGAATACCGGGCGGTTCTCCGTCGATGCCGCCGCAATAAAGGGCGAAGCCGGCGAGCGCCATCAGCCAGCGTTGCTGTGAAGCAAAGACAGAGCATACGCGCTGATTTTCATCATAAGTGGATATAATCTCTCGTGTATAACCGAGGATTTCCGTGAAAAATTTGGGGTCTTGAACAAGTTCCTTCGCGGATAAAGACATGCAACCGTCTCCGATCAACTGAACAAAGTTTCAAATTGTCTGACGAGATAATTACTAAGATCGCATATACGTAGATAATAAAGGATATCGATCGATATCGTTGCGTCAAGATACTCGCGGCGAGGAACCAAAGATGTTCCGCAGCATGTGTCGATGCTCGTATTGTCGCGAATTGGGGATGGCCCAAAATTAGAGAAGGCAGGAGCTGGGGGAGCTCCTGCCTTCTTGCGCTTTGCTGACGTTTGATGACGCAGGGTGGGGCCCAAAAATCAAACGTCTTTTGCAAAGGCACTCAGGTGGGGCGGCGCCGGGGGTAGGGATGGTGCCCCACCTGAGTATCTGCTGAACTTATCTGAAAATCCTGATCTGCTGGGGCAAAGCCAATGCCTGCGACGGCAGTTCGGACATTTGAACCTTTACGCCTGCCGTAAGGGCAGGAACTTTCATATTCGCCGGCAACTGATATCCCGCACCGGCATAAAGCACATTCTTTTCGCTGGCGCCGCCGTCCATCGTGGCCGAGCTGTAGCTAGCTGTGGCGAAGATGGCTGCTGCTGCCAAGGGTACGATCAGAACGCGCATTTCCCTCTCCTAAACAGAAAGCCCGTACCTGGTGGCTTTCGGTTCGTCAGGGCGTCTCGGCATGTCGCGTCGCAAAGAAGTTTCTTTGCCGGCTTGTCTCGCCCTGTGAGAAGGACGCTATTGCGGCGCACACGAACAATCAAATTACAAAAAAATAATGTTTGGCTTACGAACCTTGCCGCAAATGCGCCGTCAGAGAGTGTCGCGCGTGCGCGATTGCTTTGCAGCCATTGATTGTCCATGGCATCGCTCTTGGTCGCGTTTGTCGACCATAGGCTGTGCAAGTCTTTGCTTTTTCGCGGATTTTTGCGGACGAAATAGTTACTCCCATGGATGTAATCCTACCAGTTTCGGTCACGCGGAGGCAACTTTTGGGTATTTCGAGCCTGTCAACGGCAGCCGGGAATTTCGACACGAATGCGGATAAATCTACCGTCGTGTTCACGGAGTTGTGATCGTTGGGGCGAAAATGCAATCGCCGGCAAAGGGCTGTGAATAGCGTGGGAGGCGGCCGCGTCGCCGTGGCAATGCCCGGCATTCCTGTTTATATGGAATGAGCCAGAGGTAGCCATGCGATTTTCCAATACGTTTCTCGACGAGATTCGCGACCGCGTTTTGATTTCGGACGTGATCGGTCGTCGTGTGACCTGGGATCGGCGCAAGACAAATGTGCCGCGCGGCGATTACTGGGCTTGCTGCCCCTTCCACGGTGAAAAATCGCCGAGCTTCCACTGCGAGGATCGCAAGGGGCGTTATCACTGCTTCGGCTGTGGGGTGACGGGCGACCATTTCCGCTTTCTGACCGAATTGGAGGGCTTGAGCTTTCCGGAGGCCGTACAGCAGATCGCCGACATGGCCGGCGTTCCGATGCCCGTGGCCGATCCGATGGAGGCGAAACGCGAGAAGGAGCGCACATCGCTGCTCGATGTCATGGAAATGGCGACTCAGTTCTTTCAGGATCAGTTGCAGACGGCCAACGGCGCACGAGCGCGAGCTTACCTGCGCGACCGCGGCCTCAGCGGCCGCACCATCGAAACGTTCCGCCTGGGATATTCGCCCGATAGCCGCAACGCCCTGAAGGAGCATCTCGCCGGCAAGGGCGTACTGAAGGAGCAGATGGAGGCCTGTGGCCTTGTCGTGCACGAGAACGTGCCGGTCTCCTATGATCGGTTCCGCGACCGCATCATGTTTCCGATTCTCTCTTCCAGAGAAAAGGTGATCGCCTTCGGCGGCCGCGCCATGTCGCCGGATGCGCCGGCGAAATACTTGAATTCCAACGAGACCGAGCTCTTTCACAAGGGCAACGTACTCTATAATTTCACGCGCGCGCGCCGTGCTGCCCAGGGCAATGATGGGGCCGGCACCATCATTGCCGTCGAAGGCTATATGGATGTCATCGCGCTGTATCAGGCGGGTGTCGAGAATGCGGTTGCGCCGCTCGGCACGGCACTGACCGAGAACCAGCTCGATCTTCTCTGGAAGATGACGCCGGAGCCGGTGCTCTGCTTCGATGGTGACGGCGCCGGCATTCGCGCCGCCAATCGTGCCGCCGATCTGGCGCTGCCGCATATCAAACCGAACCGCACCGTGCGTTTTGCGCTGCTGCCCGATGGCAAGGATCCCGACGATCTCGTCCGGCATGACGGGCGCGCACCCTTCGACAAGGTGCTGGCGCAGGCAAAGCCGCTTGCTGAGCTCATCTGGACGAGGGAAGCCGGCAGCGGCACGTTCGAGACGCCTGAGGCGCGGGCGGAGCTGGAAGCGCGGCTGCGGCGCATCGTCTCCGTCATCACGGATGAGGATGTCCGCCGCCACTACCAGCAAAACATGCGGGAGCGGCTGAATGGGTTGTTTCAGCCGCAATTTCAACGAAACAGCGGCCAGCAGGCACGCGGCTTTTCGCGTGATGGTAACGGCCGCTCTTTCGGCGGTCGCGGTGGGCAGGCGCGCGGCGCTCCCCCAATGCCGACGACGGCATCCGATCGTCTGGCCCGCTCGGCCATGATCAAGGGGCATCAGGATATTCCGAGCCTTCGCGAAAGCGTGCTCGCCTTGACCATCGTCAATCATCCGCCACTGTTGCAGGACGAGTACGACGAGATTGCTGCGATCGACTACGAGAGCCGCGAATTGCAGCGCCTGTGGTCGGCGGTTCTCGGCATCGCTGCCACCATGGTCGGGCCGCAATTCGTCCGCGAACGATTGGTCGAGCAATTGGAGGAGCAGGGCTTCGGCGCCTTGCTGAAGAGCCTCGACCAGCAGGTCCGCAATGCCCGGCTGTGGACGGCAACCGAGGAGGCCGCCATGGAGGATGCGCGCGAAGGTTACCGCCAGGCGCTCGCGCTTCACAAGCGTTCCAAGGCGCTCCGTTGGCACAAGATCGAATTGCAGGGCGCGATTGCCGAGGCAACGGAAGACGGCGACGGCGAGCTGATCGAGCAGCTGATGCGCGCCTTGCAGGAGGTTCAACTCGAAGCGATAAGGCTGGAAAACCAGGAAGCGATCATCGATGGCTTCGGCGTGCTCTCCGGTCGCGTCAAAGGTGCCGCTGGAAAATAGGGAATAGATGCCTCAGCCTGAAAGACAAGAGCCGCGATTTTCCGTAGACGACGCTTTGTTCGGTGAGCATACCGGTGCGCCGGCGCCGCTTGATGTCCTGAAGCGTGTTTATGGCTATTCCGCCTTTCGCGGCAAGCAACAGCAGGTGGTCGAGCATGTCGTTTCCGGCGGCGATGCGGTCGTGCTGTTTCCGACTGGTGCCGGCAAGTCGCTATGTTTCCAGATCCCCGCGCTTTGCCGCGATGGTATCGGCATCGTTGTCTCTCCGCTGATTGCGCTGATGCGGGATCAGGTGGAGGCGATGAAGCAGCTCGGCATCCGGGCGGCCGCCTTGAATTCGTCGCTGTCGCGCGAGGAGGCGAGTGATGTCTATCGCGCCATTTCCGCCGGCAAGCTCGATCTGCTCTATGTGACGCCGGAACGCATTGCGACGGAAGGCTTCTGCCAGATGCTCAGCCGAGCCAAGATCGCGCTTTTTGCGATCGACGAAGCGCATTGCGTCTCGCAATGGGGCCATGACTTCCGACCGGAATATCGCGATCTCGGCCGGCTTGCCGAGCTTTTTCCCGGCGTGCCGCGCATCGCGCTAACGGCAACGGCCGATCCGCATACGCGCGAAGACATCATTGAACGGCTGGCGCTCGATGATGCCAAGGTCTTTACCACCAGCTTCGACCGGCCGAACATCACCTATGAGATTGTCGAGCGCGATCAGCCACGCCAGCAATTGCTGCGCTTTCTCGACGGACATCGTGGCGATAGCGGTATCGTCTATTGTCTCTCTCGTGCCAAGGTCGAGGACACGGCGGAGTGGCTGAATGGGCAGGGCATCCGTGCGCTTCCCTATCATGCCGGCATGGATCGAGCGCTTCGCGATGCCAATCAGGATGCCTTCTTGAAAGAGGAAGACCTGTGCCTCGTGGCGACGGTTGCCTTCGGTATGGGCATCGACAAGCCGAATGTGCGCTATGTCGCCCATCTCGATCTGCCGGGATCGGTGGAGGCCTATTATCAGGAGACGGGTCGCGCCGGGCGCGATGGGCTGCCTTCCAATGTCTGGATGGCCTATGGCATGGCCGATGTCATCCAGCGCGGGCGAATGATCGACGAGGGCGGCGCGTCCGAGGAAATCAAGCGGGTGGAACGGGCAAAGCTCAATGCGCTGCTTGCGATCTGCGAGACGGCCGGCTGCCGGCGGCAGTCGATCCTTTCGCATTTCGGCGAGGCACATGGCGGCGGTTGCGGCAATTGCGATACCTGCCTGAAGCCTGTCGAGACCTGGGACGGGACGGAAGCGGCCATCAAGGCGCTTGCCGCCGTCTATCGTACAGGCGAGCGTTTCGGCACCGGCCATGTCATCGATGTGCTGATGGGAACGGTCAATGAGAAGACCGAGCGTTTCGGCCACATCGACATGCCAGTTTTCGGCGCAGGCAAGGATATTCCCTCTCGCACCTGGCAATCGATCTTCCGGCAATTATTGGCGAACGGCTTTATCAACATCGACCACACGGCCTTCGGTGCCATGAAGCTCCAGGAACAGGCGAGGGCCGTCTTCAAGCGCGAGCGGCAGGTGTTTTTCCGCAAGGATCGGCCCGAAACGGGCCGCCGCGGCAAGAGAGCGGGGCGACCGGAGAAGCAGGCTCACGGGCTTTCCGGCGAAGACCAGCTTCTCTTCGACGCGTTGCGCGCCGAGCGCACCCGGATCGCCAAAGAATTGGGTGTGCCGCCCTATGTCGTCTTTCCGGATACGACTCTGATTGCCTTTGCGACGGAGCGGCCGACGAATCATAGGGACCTTCTGGGGATATCCGGTGTGGGGCAATCGAAGCTGGAACGCTATGGGGATGCGTTCCTTGCCGTGATTTCGGAATTCATCAACCGGTGACGCGCTGAAGGCCGATATCGAAACGCGGCTGCCGACGCGCTACATGCGCACGGTCATGCCGCCATCGACGGTCAGGACGTGGCCGTTGACAAAGGAAGCGGCATCGCTGGCGAGGAAAAGTGCGGCGCCCGCAATCTCGTCCGGACGTCCCCAGCGTTGAACGGGGATGCGTTGGCGCACGATGGGGATCAGGTCTTCGTTCGCGACCATTGCTGCATTGGTTTCCGTTGCGAACCAACCCGGCGCGATGGCGTTGCTGGTAATGCCGTGAGGACCAAATTCCACAGCCATGCTGCGCATTAGGCCTGTCAGACCCTGCTTGGCGGCGGGATAGACGCAGTCGCCGGGCATGACGACCTGCCCGCTGATCGAAGTGACCGAGATCAGTCGCCCATGATTGTTTCGTTTCATGAGGCGCGCGGCATCGCGGGAGAGCATGATCGAGGCGGCAAGATCCGTGTTGAGCAAGGCGAGGATCGCCTCGTCATCGAAGTCGGCCAGCGGGCGTCTGTCGCGCGCACCGACGTTGTTGATCAGTATGTCGAGCCGGCCGTGATTGTTTTCGATGTCGTTTATTGCTGCGTGCTGGGCATCACTATCGGAAATATCGAAGGCTGCGGCTTCCGCCGAGCCGTTTCTCGCTCGGATCGTCTCCACGGCTACATTAAGTGTGGCTGCGGTTCGTCCGTTGATGATGACGTGAGCGCCGGCATCGGCAAGCGCCTGCGCCATTTCAAATCCCAGGCCGCGCCCGCCGCCGGTGATGAGGGCAACCCGTCCTGCGAGGGAGAATCTGTGGAATATACTCATGGCTCTCCCTTACTTATTTTCAGAGTAGCGCCAATCTGCTGTAAAATATTGGACTGAGTCAAGTAATTTTTGCGATAGCAACCAATGAAAGCTGGCTCGAAAGTTGCGTCCATTCAGTCCATTTCGACAGATAATATCGAAACTGCCGCCTATCGCGCGGACGTCACGGCGTTGCGCATTTTTGCCGCTGTCGGATGCAGCAACAGGCCGGATCCTATGTTATTCCTTGATTAATTAGGCCCTTTGACCAGCATCGGAATGCGACCATGACTTCAGCGTTCATATCCCATTTGCGCAACGAACTTCTCGGCCTGAAAGAAGCCGGTCTCTATAAGGCCGAGCGCGTCATCACCTCTAAACAGGCTGGCGAAATCGCCGTGCTTGGTGGCGCGCGCGTCCTCAATTTCTGCGCTAACAACTATCTCGGTCTCGCCGATAATGAGGAACTTGCCGAGGCCGCAAAGAAAGCGCTCGATCGCTATGGTTACGGCATGGCTTCGGTTCGTTTCATCTGCGGCACACAGGAAGAGCACAAGCAGCTCGAGGCGCGGATTTCGGCTTTCCTCGGCATGGAGGCGACGATCCTCTATTCGTCCTGCTTCGATGCCAATGGCGGATTGTTCGAGACGCTGCTGTCGGAAGAGGATGCCATTATCTCGGATGCCCTCAATCATGCCTCGATCATCGATGGGGTACGGCTCTCCAAGGCGAAGCGCTTCCGCTACGCCAACAACGACATGGCGGCTTTGGAAGAAGAGCTGAAGAAGGCCGAGGGCAGCCGCTTCAAGCTGATAGCGACCGACGGCGTCTTCTCCATGGACGGCATCATCGCCAATCTCGGCGGCGTCTGCGATCTGGCGGAGAAATATGGCGCGATGGTCATGGTCGATGACAGCCATGCGGTCGGTTTCGTCGGTGAGCATGGCCGGGGATCGGCTGAATACTGCGGCGTCGAAGGCAGAATCGACATTATCACCGGCACGCTCGGTAAGGCGCTTGGCGGCGCTTCCGGCGGTTATACTTCTGCCAGGGGTGAGATCGTCGAGTGGTTGCGGCAGCGTTCGCGCCCCTATCTGTTCTCCAACACCTTGGCACCCGTCATCGCCGCAGCCTCGCTGAAGGTCTTCGATCTGATCGAAAATGGCGCTGATTTGCGTGCACGCCTTCAAGGCAATGCCGAACTCTTCCGCCGAGAGATGACCAAGCTCGGCTTCACGCTCGCCGGCGCCGATCACCCGATCATCCCCGTCATGCTTGGCGACGCGAAGCTAGCGCAGGACATGGCGGCGCTCATGCTGCAGAAGGGCGTCTACGTCATCGGCTTTTCCTTCCCCGTGGTGCCGAAGGGGCAGGCGCGCATCCGCACACAGATGTCGGCTGCCCATTCGAAGGCCGATGTCGAAAAGGCGATTGCAGCCTTTGCCGAAGCCGGAAAAGAACTCGGAATCATTTGAATTGGTTGGAGAGAACCGATCATGTCGAACATGATGAAAGCGTTGGTCAAATCCAGGCCGGAGGTCGGGCTATGGATGGAGCATGTGCCGGTTCCGGACGTCGGGCCGAACGATGTCCTGATCCGGGTCAAAAAGTCAGCGATCTGCGGCACGGATGTCCATATTTGGAACTGGGATCAATGGGCGCAAAAAACCATTCCCGTTCCGATGGTGGTCGGCCACGAATTTTGCGGTGAGATCGCCGAGATCGGTTCCGCCGTGACGAAATATCATGTCGGCGAGCGCGTCTCGGGTGAAGGTCATATCGTTTGCGGCAAATGCCGCAACTGCCGGGCGGGCAGGGGCCATCTCTGCCGCAACACGCTCGGCGTCGGCGTCAACCGTCCCGGCTCCTTCGGTGAGTTCGTCTGCATTCCGGAATCCAACGTCGTGCCGATCCCCGACGATATTCCGGATGAAATCGCCGCGATCTTCGATCCCTTCGGCAATGCCGTCCATACGGCGCTTTCTTTCGATCTGGTGGGCGAAGATGTGCTGGTGACCGGCGCGGGGCCGATCGGCATCATGGGGGCCATGGTCGCCAAGCGCTCCGGTGCGCGCAAGGTCGTCATCACCGATATCAATCCCACCCGGCTGGCGCTGGCCCGCAAGGTCGGCATCGATCATGTCGTCGACGCCTCCAAGGAAAACCTTGCCGATGTGATGAAGTCCATTGGCATGACCGAGGGTTTCGATGTCGGGCTGGAAATGTCGGGTGCGGCGCCCGCCTTTCGCGACATGATCGACAAGATGAACAATGGCGGCAAGATCGCCATTCTCGGCATCGCGCCGGCCGGCTTCGAGATCGACTGGAACAAGGTCATCTTCAAGATGCTGAACCTGAAGGGCATCTATGGCCGCGAGATGTTCGAGACCTGGTACAAGATGATCGCCTTCGTGCAAGGCGGTCTCGATGTATCGCCCCTCATCACTCATCGTATCGGCATCGATGATTTTCGCGATGGCTTCGAAGCGATGCGCTCAGGCAATTCCGGCAAGGTCGTGATGGACTGGAATTGATGCCATTCGGACACACTTCCGGCCTCGGTAATACCTGCCGATGCTGGAAATGTGAAGCTTTGCTCAGGATGCTCTTGTCATCGCGTGGGGACTTCCTAAATACGGGAAACATTAAATCGCTGCGTGCGGAGCCTGTGGATAAGGCTTTTTCGCGCATTTAACGGGCTTTTTTGCTGGAAAAGCTTGACGAGAACTAAAATTCTAGGAATCACCGTTTGACTTCGGAAAGAACGGTAAAACTGGATCAAGCGGATCACCTGATATCATGGCCGGAAATCCAAACGCAATCCAGCTTTGCACTCCGGTGGCGGTGATCGTGGTTAATCGGGCATTAAAGGTCATTCCGTTAGGTGTTCGTCGGTGAGTCGCGGCTGGTGCAGGGCGCGCCAGCCAGTGTGATTGTTTCACCGCGTGTAAGTTTGCAGCGTCAGGGAAAGCGACGATATAAAGATGGCAACAAAGGTCAAAGAGAACGAAGAAGCTGAAGTCGAGCGCGACGGCACCTCCGACGGCCCCCTTCTCGATCTTTCCGACGACGCGGTCAAGAAGATGATCAAGGCCGCGAAGAAGCGCGGCTACGTGACGATGGACGAGCTCAACGCCGTTCTTCCGTCCGAGGAAGTGACGTCCGAACAGATCGAAGATACGATGGCCATGCTTTCGGACATGGGCATCAACGTCATCGAGGACGAAGACGTCGAAGAGGCTGGCGCTGCGGCCAGCGATGACGACGATGCCGGCGGCGATGACGACAGCGAGGGCGGCGAACTCGCTCCCTCCACGGGTTCTGCGCTCGCCACCGCCAAGAAGAAAGAGCCGACCGACCGCACGGACGACCCGGTGCGCATGTATCTGCGCGAAATGGGTTCCGTCGAGCTTCTGTCGCGCGAAGGCGAAATCGCGATTGCCAAGCGCATCGAGGCCGGCCGCGAAACCATGATCGGTGGCCTCTGTGAGAGCCCGTTGACGTTCCAGGCGCTGATTATCTGGCGCGACGAACTCAACGAAGGCACGACGCTGCTGCGCGAGATCATCGACCTCGAAACCACCTATTCCGGTCCCGAGGCCAAGGCTGCACCGCAGTTCCAGAGCCCCGAGAAGATCGAGGCTGACCGCAAGGCCGCCGAAGAGAAGGAAAAGGCGCGCCGCGGCCGCTCTCCCTCCGGCGACGACGACATCACCAATGTCGGCGGCGAAGGCCTCCCCATCGAGGAGGAGGAAGAGGACGAGGACGAATCCAACCTCTCTCTCGCCGCGATGGAAGCCGAGCTTCGTCCGCAGGTGATGACGACGCTCGACATCATCGCGGAAACCTACAAGAAGCTGCGCAAGCTGCAGGACCAGCAGGTCGAACAGCGCCTGTCGGCTTCAGGTACACTCTCTTCGGCGCAGGAGCGCCGCTACAAGGAGCTCAAGGATGAGCTGGTCAAGTCGGTCAAGTCTCTGTCGCTGAACCAGAACCGCATCGACGCTCTCGTCGAGCAGCTCTATGACATCAACAAGCGCCTCGTTCAGAACGAAGGCCGCCTGTTGCGCCTTGCCGAATCCTATGGCGTCAAGCGTGACAGCTTCCTGGAACAGTATCAGGGCGCCGAACTCGATCCGAACTGGATGAAGTCCATCGGCAATCTGGCCGCACGTGGCTGGAAGGAATTCGCCAAGAGCGAAAACACGACGATCCGCGACATTCGCCAGGAAATTCAGAATCTTGCGACCGAAACCGGTATTTCGATCTCGGAATTCCGCCGCATCGTTCACATGGTGCAGAAGGGCGAGCGCGAAGCGCGTATCGCCAAGAAGGAAATGGTCGAAGCCAACCTGCGCCTCGTCATTTCCATTGCCAAGAAGTATACCAACCGCGGTCTGCAGTTTCTCGACCTCATTCAGGAAGGCAATATCGGCCTGATGAAGGCGGTCGATAAGTTCGAATATCGCCGCGGCTACAAATTCTCGACCTACGCCACCTGGTGGATTCGTCAGGCGATCACCCGTTCGATCGCCGACCAGGCGCGCACCATCCGTATTCCGGTGCACATGATCGAAACGATCAACAAGATCGTTCGCACGTCGCGCCAGATGCTGCACGAAATCGGCCGCGAGCCGACGCCGGAAGAACTGGCTGAAAAGCTCGCCATGCCGCTCGAAAAGGTGCGCAAGGTTCTGAAGATCGCCAAGGAGCCGATCTCGCTCGAAACCCCGGTGGGTGACGAAGAGGATTCGCATCTCGGCGACTTCATCGAGGACAAGAATGCGCTTCTGCCGATCGACGCCGCCATCCAGGCGAACCTGCGTGAGACGACGACCCGCGTTCTGGCATCGCTCACGCCGCGCGAAGAACGCGTTCTGCGCATGCGCTTCGGCATCGGCATGAACACCGACCATACGCTCGAAGAAGTCGGCCAGCAGTTCTCGGTTACGCGCGAACGTATCCGCCAGATCGAAGCCAAGGCGCTGCGCAAGCTCAAGCATCCGAGCCGCAGCCGCAAGCTCAGAAGCTTCCTCGACAGCTGAGATCTGGCGCAAGCCGACATCTGCCGTCTACAAAACAAGGCCCGGTTCGCGAAAGTGAGCCGGGTTTTTAGTTGGCATTATCAAATTTGAGGAGCCACTTTTGGCAAGCAAACCGCAATTCATGGAGACATCCCTTCCTGTCCGACTGCGCGATCTGCTGGCCGGGTATGAATGGCGGCAGGATGGGCTTGGCCGCTCCTCGGCCCATGTCTTCCGGCTTGAGGCCGATGGACGCGCGCCGGTCTATCTCAAGACCGAGCTGGCCGATCCCTTGGGTGAATTGGCAGGCGAGGTTGCCAGGCTGCGATGGCTGGCCTCGCAGGGCCTTGCCTGCCCGGAGATCATTGCGCACGAGACGGATGGTGAACGCGAATGGCTTTTGATGAGCGCTCTTCCAGGCCGCGATTTCGTCAGCGCGGAGCGGCTGCAGCCGCTCGAGCGGGTGCGGCTTTTGGCGGATGCCTTGCGGCAATTGCACGCCGTCGACATCGCTGCCTGCCCCTTCGATCATCGGCTGGAGAACAGAATTGCTGCGGCAAGGGCGCGCTTGCTTGCCGGCCGCGTTGATGAGGGTGATTTCGATGAGGCCAGGCTTGGAAGATCGGCAGAAGATCTCTTCCACGAACTTCAGGCCAAGAGACCGTCAACGGAGAATCTGGTCGTCACCCATGGCGATGCCTGCCTTCCGAATTTCATGGCCGACGGCCCGAAATTCACAGGCTATATCGATTGCGGCCGCCTCGGCGTGGCTGATCGCCATCAGGATATTGCACTTGCCTGCGGCAGCATCGAGCACAATTTCGGAGAAGAATTGGTTGCGGAGTTTTTGAAAGCCTATGGCGATTTTGAGCTGCAAGCCGAAAAGATGGCATATTATCAGCTGCTGGATGAGTTCTTCTAGCGATGGGTGCGGTCGTCTTTGCACGCGATCACGCAGGTTTGTTTTTGCGCCATTGCGGATCGCGCGGAGGCCTGACAAGTTCGATTTCGACCAAGGCCTCTTTCGCGGCGCATGGTCGGGTACCATATGTCAGCGACCGGAAAGTCTTCTGATCTGTTTGCCGATAAGGATCGAATGAATCGATGCGTTGTTTTCGCCTGATTGCTTTCTCATCGCGAGCCATCCGCTGAACGATGGAAAAGGTCACGGAAAAACGGGATAGGGAGATAAGGCCGGGCTTCGTCCTGTCGATCCTTCTGCACGTCCTGTTTATCGCGGTTTTTCTGTTGCCGTTGCTGCCGGCGCCGCCTGAGGCAAAGCCCGAGCAGAGCGTCAATGTCGAGTTGGTGCCGCAGCAGGAGGAAAAGCAGGAGCTTGCGACGAAAGAGAATGAAAAGCCCGACCATCCTCCCAAGCCGATGCCAAGACCTGATGAGAAGCCAGCCCAGGAGACAGCTGAAGCTCAACAGGAGCCTCAGCGGCCGCAAGGAAAGAAGGCGGACGAACAGCCGCCAAAGCAATCCGATCCCACCGGCAAGAAGCAGGCGGAGAAGCCCGCAGCCAAGCCTGACGAGGCCAAGGCCGATAAGCCGATAGAGCAGGCGAAGTCCGAACCCAAGCCCGATGATCCCGCTGCTGATAAGCCCGGCGAGAAGGCGGAGCAACAGCCCTCTGCGACCGAGACTCCGCCTGAAGCAAAGGAAAAACCTCCCGAATCCAAGCGGTCCAATCCTGATCATAAACAAACTGCGGCTGATTTCAGGAATGAAGATCTGAGCAAAGATGATTTGTCATCGGCATCTAAAATAGAGAACGCAACTCTATCGCCTAAGATAAATGATAGCCAACCGCTGAAGGAATCTCAAACATCGGCCGCAACTGGCGACAAAGAGTCGCCAGTTGCCAAGGAAGCGGCCGAGAATCCTATTGCTTCGGAGTCTGAGACTCCGCAGTTGACTGCGGCCGATTCCAACTCTCAACTACAAAATTCTGAGCCTTCGGAACAAGGCGAGCCGAATGAATCGGGTATGGGTTCCTCGAACTCCGACCAACAAAGTCAGTCTGTACCTATATCTACGCCGCAAGTGCTGGCCACAGATTCATCGTCGGACACTAAAGTTGATCCATCCGACGAGCTTCAGTCCCGTCAGAATGCCGCAAACGTCACTGTTCCAGGCGTCATGGTGTCCGGACAACCGAAGATGGGTGAAGCGAGAAATTCGCCCGGCAACTCGACAGCGGAGGGTGGCGCTGGGCTCGTGATCGAGTCAATGCCGGAACAACGCGGCCAGACTTCTCGGTCCGAGCTCACAGAGAGAGAGCAAAAGGCGAGAGCAGTTGTTTCCGCAAAAGTAGGTTCCCCAGCTTCTGCGGCGCCTTTTGTTCAGGCCAAGCGATTGTACTCAGCGGATGAGCTTTCACGACTTCCAAAGGGCTTTTTAGCGCAATGGAAGCAACTTTCTGCACAAATGCGGATAAGTCAGCTTTGCAACTCCGAGGGGGCGGCCCAATTGAACGCTGCTGGGTTACATATACTGCGTTTTGGTTTGCCGCACATTTCCGAGAGCCGAAGCGCCAGCCGGAGTATAGAGACGGACAAGGCCGTGTATCGAACGTCTGACGGCTATCACTATGTTGGGGTGAAATGTAACGTCGATAGCAGCGCGACGAAAGTGATATCCTTTGCCTATCGCCTGGGTCCTTCCATACCGCAAGATCAATGGAAAAGCCTCAATCTTCCAACGAACTGAATCTCTCACGCAGCATCCGACGTGGCTGAAACAATAGTTTACTGCTCACCCCAATCGAAATCCACGTCATTTCATCATACAATTGCCCGCATCTCACTGATTCAGTGTCCTCCCATCGCACTTTTTTCAAGATTCCGATGTCCTCGATCACAGCCGATTCCAGTTCTGCGGCCGCTGGCCATTCCGCCCTGCGTGGTGTCCTTGTGGCATTCGCATCCTATGCCGTCTTCGCCTTCAGCGATGCGTCGATCAAGATCCTTCACGGGGTGATCCCCTCCTATCAGGTCGCTTTCATCGGCGCGCTGTTCGGCTTTGCCGCCGTGCCTTTCCTGAAGAAGCGGGAGGACGAGTGGTTTGACATGGTGAGGACGTCGAACCGTCCCTTGTGGCTGTTGCGTTTCGTCTGCGGCGCGACGGGCGCCATCTCCTCCGTCATCGCCTTTACCATGCTGCCGATGGCGGAAGCCTTTGCGCTGCTGTTCCTGCTGCCGTCCTTTGTCACCATTCTCTCAGTGATCTTTCTCAAGGAGGATGTGCGCTGGCAGCGCTGGACGGCGGTCATCCTCGGTTTTGTCGGCGTATTGATTGTCCTGCGTCCGGGTTTTCGCGAGCTCTCGGTCGGCCATCTCTGCGCGGCGATCGGCGGCCTTGCGGCGGCAATTTCCATCGTCGTCAACCGCGCGCTCGGCTCGAAAGAGAAGCGCATCTCGCTTTATGGGGCAGGCCTTTTCGGAACGCTTATCGTGAGTGGCCTTCTCATGCTGTCCGAAGTCACCATGCCCACGCCGATGCAGTGGATATTCCTCGCGAGCTACGGCCTGCTTGGCGCGTGCGGCAGCGTCTTGCTCTTGACGGCCGCGCAGATGGCGCCTGCCAATCTGGTTGCGCCGCCGCAATATAGCCAGATGCTCTGGGCGATCGCCTTCGGCTACCTGCTGTTCAACGACAGCATCGATATGCCGATGGCCATCGGTATTGTCCTCATCATCTTTTCCGGCCTGCTGACATTGGCGCGGGAGCGCAAGCGCGGCACACCGCTGCCGGCCGCCGTTACCGGCGATACGCAGGCGGCATTGGCGACGGCGGAGGATCACAAGGCCGCGGGAGGCGCTTAAGCCTTGTGTCCTGATTGAGGGTGCGCAACATTGTCGCCCGTGTGGGACGCCATAGCTAATATAGCGAACAGGCGGAATGAGAGGCGCCAGCGATGAAGTCCGGTGAATTCAGGATATACCGCTCTCGCCTTGCCGGCATCGAGGCGGTTCGGGCCGAAACCGGCCATAGCTTCCCCAAGCACACACATGAGCAGTTCGGCGTCGGTATCATCGAGGCCGGCGCGCAGAGGTCGCTGAGCGGGCGAGGGATGGTGCAGGCAGAGGCCGGCGACGTCATCAGCGTCAACCCGAACGAGGTGCATGACGGCATGCCCATCGGTGAAAGCCGTGCATGGTCCATGCTCTATTTCGATCCCCGGCTGATCGGCGATCTGTTGCGCGATGTCGGCGAGGGCAGGTTCGGTGCGGTGGAATTCCCGTCGCCTGTCATCCGCGACGGGAGGACGGCCGGGCATTTCAAAACCCTGTTTTCGCTTCTGATCGAGGACGCGGCCGAGAGTCCTCTCCTGCGGGAGGGACTGCTGCTGTCGCTTCTTGCCGCGGTGATGCGCGAAGGAGCGGGCCGCTTGCGTGAGGATGCCGTTTTCGCTGATATCAACAGGGCGCGTGAGCTGATCGATGACGATCCCGCCGCTCCATTGACCCTTGCCGAACTGGCAGAACTATGCGGGCTCAGCCACTTCCGTTTCCTGCGTGCCTTCGCCAAGGTGACGGGACTGACGCCGCATGCCTACCTCATGCAGCGCCGCATTCACGAAGCGCGGCGGCTGATTGCGGCGGGCACGTCTCTCGCGGAAGCGGCTTTTGCCAGCGGCTTTTCCGATCAGAGCCATATGACGCGTCTCTTCGTTCGCAATTTCGGCGTCTCGCCGGGTGCCTATGCTGCGGCCATCGGCTGAAGCTTCTGCAATTTTATTCAAGACCGGAGGATAATGACGGGGTTTTCTGCTGCGCCAAGCAGATGCCTATAAGGAGGTGCCATGTTTTTCCGCCATTCGAATGAGATGTGGAGCGAGTTTCCCGAGCTGGTTCCCGGTGTGTTGTTCGCCGAGGGGATC
This sequence comes from Rhizobium centroccidentale, assembly GCF_030182565.1. NCBI lineage: Bacteria > Pseudomonadati > Pseudomonadota > Alphaproteobacteria > Hyphomicrobiales > Rhizobiaceae > Rhizobium > Rhizobium centroccidentale. The sequence goes on from NZ_JAQJCG010000002.1 coordinate 121,060, forward strand.
ACTTCGACTGTCGATGTCGGAGATCGGATTGCTAAGTATCATGCGATTGCCGCCGACCGGCTGGTGCAGGGTCCCGAAAGCGAGATGGCCGAAATCCAGGCATGGCGGCGGGCTTTCTCCAAAATGGGATTGAAGCCGACGCAATATCGCTGCGCCTCCGAAGCACTGCTTCGCCGATTTCGTCAGGAAGAGTCTCTGCCGCGGCTGCATCCGCTCGTCGATCTCTGCAATGCCATCTCGATCGCTTTTGCGATTCCCGTTGCCGTTTTCGATCTTTCGAAAATCTCCGGCGATCTCGAGGTGCGGCATGCGAATGGCAGCGAAACCTATCTGACCTTTTCCGGCGAGATGGAGCATCCGGAAGTGAGGGAGGTGATCTTTGCCGATGCGGCTGGGCAAGCGCATGCCCGACGCTGGACCAATCGCCAGAGTGGTTTGTCCGCGGTGCGCAATGATACGCATTCGGTACTGATTGTCGCTGAGGCGCTGCACGAATCGGCAGATAGCGATGTTCCGAAGCTGATCGATGCTATCGCGGTAGAGGTGGCGGCCATCTGGTCGATCGAGGGCAGGCAAGGCCTCCTCAGCCCACCCTCACCGCGATTTGATTTATCGTCCGCGATGAATTTGCAACTGCAGCAAAAACGAGATTGACAGAAGGCGCGTTCAGGCAGAGCAGGGACTATAAAATTTCCGACTGTTGAGAACCATGTCTGCAAGCGTCCGTGCCGGCAGACGAAGAAGGCTCATGGATACCCTGCAAAATCTTGACCGGCCAAGCGTGCTCGGTCACCCCGGCTATCGTTCATTTGCTGCATCGCGTGTCTTTTCCTCGATAGGCTTTCAGTCTGTCACGGTTGCCATGGGCTGGATGATCTATGACCAGACCCATAGCGCCTTTTTCCTTGGCCTCGTCGGCTTCTGCCAGTTCCTGCCGATGGTCATCCTGACCTTTGTCGTCGGGCATGTCGCCGACCGGTTCGACCGCCGCCGAATCGGCCTCGTCTGCCAGCTGATCGAGGCATTGACCGCGCTGGTTCTTGCTGTGGCCGTCTGGCAGCACTGGATAGGTCCCGCCGGCATTCTGGCCGCCGTTGCCGTCATGGGCGCAGCGACGGCCTTCGAGCGTCCGACCATGGCAGCGCTTTTGCCCAATATCGTGCCGTCTTCGCTGTTGCAGGTCGCCATCGCGACCTCTACCTCGATGATGCAGACGGCCTTCATCATCGGGCCGTCGCTTGGCGGTCTGCTTTACGGCGTCAGCCCCGTTGCACCATTTGCCGTTTCAGCCGTGCTTTATGTCATTGCAAGCATCAACGTCATTTCGATCCGCGTTGAACGGCTGCAGCCGTCGTCGCGCGAGCCGGTGACGCTGAATTCCGTCTTCGCCGGCGTTTCCTTCATCAAGAGCCGCCCGGTCATGCTGGGGACGATTTCGCTCGATCTCTTCGCCGTGCTGCTCGGTGGAGCGACGGCGCTGCTGCCGATGTTCGCGCGCGATATCCTGCATGCCGGACCCTGGGGGCTTGGCCTGTTGCGCGCCGCGCCGGCGATTGGCGCGCTCACCATGTCGATCTGGCTGGCACGCCGGCCGCTGCAGAGCGATGTCGGCAAGAAGATGCTGTTTGCGGTCCTCGTTTTCGGGATTGCCACCATCGTCTTTTCACTGTCGACCAATATCATCCTTTCGGTCGCAGCGCTCTTCATCGTCGGCGCCTCGGATACCGTCAGCGTCGTCGTGCGCAGCTCGCTCGTGCAGCTCCTGACGCCGGATGCCATGCGCGGTCGGGTCAATGCCGTGAATTCGTTGTTCATCGGCACCTCCAATCAGCTCGGCGAATTCGAATCCGGCATGCTTGCCAGTGCACTCGGACCTGTCCTGACGGGCATCGTCGGCGGCGTCGGAACCATCGTCGTGGTGCTGCTCTGGACGCGCCTCTTTCCGGATTTGACCAGGGTGAAGACGCTCAGCGGTTAGCGATGTCCATCTTTGGATGGCTCTTTCGCGAGATCGCTCCGCCCGACATCCCGCAGCAAATGGTGGTTCGTCAGAGGCAGCATGTCTCGCTTTCGGCCACCTTCATCATGCGAGCGTCGTTCCAAAGCACCTTGCCGGATTAGGAACCGGGCGAACCATGTTCTCCAGCTTTCAACATGAAGAATATTCATCTATCCATGACCTCAAAATGGTTGACCAGTAGATAGATGCGCCTGGAATAGAGTGATGTATAATGAATCCTTGCGCTTTAAAGCATGAGGGATTTTCATGGGAAAGAGGCCGTTGCCACCGCTCTCGACGCTTCAGACATTCTGCGCCATTGCCGAGACCGGCGGTTTCGGTCGTGCTGCCGAGCGGATCGGGCAGACACAGACGGCAGTCAGCCATCAGCTTGCGCAGTTGGAAGGATGGATCGGCGGGCGCTTGTTCGACAGGGGCCGAAGTGGGGCGCGGCTGACACCGTTGGGCGCCCGTCTGCATCCTGCAATTTCAAGCGTGATCGCCGAGTTGGAAACGGCGTTGTACCAGGCGCGCGCGAGTATTTCGGTTCGCAGCGTTGCGGTCTCCGTCTCGCCGGAGTTCTCCAGCCAATGGCTGGCGGCGCGGCTGCCGGATTTCTGCCAGCGCTATCCGGACGTCGAGGTGAAGCTGGCTGTCGGCTACCAGCGCCCGGATTTTCAGCCTGGGGGTACCGATCTCGCTATCTGGCTCGGCCGCGCCGACGCCGGTTTCACGCATGAAGAATTGCTGACGGACGAAGAGTTCGTCGTCAGTTCGCCGGAACTCTCCAAACGACTGCCGCCGCGCTGGGCTATAAGGGCCGCTCCGCTTCTGCGTTACTCTGGCATGCGGCATACGATTCTAGATTGGCAGCGCTGGCACGAGCAGGTGATTGGCGAGAGCAGCGGCGAGGACGGCGTGCGTTTCGATATCGCACGGGCCGTGGAGGAGGCACCTTTCTTCGATTCCTTTGCCGAGATGCTGGAGGCCTGCCGGCAGGGCCGCGGCTTTGCCCTCGTACGAAGCTCGCTGGTGGCGCGCGATCTCTCCGAGAAAAAGCTGGTCAGGTGCTTTGTGGAGATGCAGCCGGCTGCTGTCAGCTATAATTTGGTCTATCCGCCGGCCGCCTTGCTGAACCCGGCTGCGGCCCTGTTTCGCAACTGGCTGCTCGCGCAAAGCCACTCATCCGTCTAAGGCGCGCATTCCGTCAATCCTGCAGCCGAATGAGGCCGGCCTCAGTGGGAGCAAAACCGAGCCCCCGATAAAAGCCGGTGAGATGCGGCTCGAAATCGACATGCAGCCATTCCGCGCCACGTTCGCCGGCCAGGGTTTTCGCCCGCGCGACGAGGGCGCTTGCGATACCTCTTCGCCGAAATTCCGGATCGACGCAGGTATCGAGAATAAAGGCATGAATGCCGCCATCCCAGGCGACATTGACGAAGCCCACCAGTCTTGCGCCCGCGAATGCGCCCACATGCGCGAGATTTCGGGAGAGAATGGGCTGGAAATCCCGCGGAGAGGAGCTGCGCCATGCGGTCGACCACAGGGCATTGAGCACCTCATTTTCGAGCTTCGGACCATTCTGGTATTCTATCATCATTGGCGTCCCTCCGCGGGATCGTTCAGTGAGTTCGGTGCTGTTTCGGGCCGACGGGATGGTCTGTGGAAAATATCCGCAGCCAATGTCGGATCTGGTTGCCGTCAATCGTCCTTTAAAAGTGAACATAGAACAGAGGAGGCTGAAATGTCCTATGTCGACGGTTTCATCGTTGCCGTGCCGAAAGACAAGATCGAGGCTTACAAGGCACTCGCGCAACGGGCCGGGGAGGTTTGGCGTGAATATGGTGCGCTAAGCTATGTCGAGGCCATAGGCGACGATGTGCCCTATGGCGAACTTACCTCTTTTCCGCGTGCGGTACAGGCGACGGAAGATGAGGTCGTGGTGTTCTCATGGATCACCTATGAATCGCGAGAAAGCCGCGATGCGATATTGGCGAAGGTCATGGCCGATCCGCGATTGAAGGATGAGATGGAAAACATGCCCTTTGACGGCAAGCGCATGATCTATGGCGGCTTCAATGTCGCCATTTCATTATAGGCTAAAGGCAGTGGCCGGACTTGACATTCCGGCCACTCGCCCGACCTGATGCGGATCGCTATCGCCATGCCCGGAGGATGCCATGCCGCAAACAGTGATCACGCTTTCGACTCATGGCCAGGGGCTCTACGAATTTACCGATCAGGTGGCGGAATTCGTCCGCACCGCGGCCGGCGGCGGTGAGGGGCTTTTGACCGTCTTCGTTCGCCACACCTCCTGTTCCCTCCTGATACAGGAAAATGCCGATCCCGATGTGAAGACCGATCTCAAGGCCTTCTTCAGCCGGCTCGTGCCGCCATCGTCGGATTCCTCGATGCGCTGGATCGTGCACACCATGGAGGGGCCGGACGATATGCCGGCGCATATCAAAGCCGCACTGATGCAGGTTTCCATTGGCATTCCGGTGATGAACGGTCGGCTGGCGTTCGGCACTTGGCAGGGCATCTATCTTTTCGAGCATCGCGACCGGCCGCATCGCCGCGAGATCGTGCTGCATTTTTCTGGCTGAACAGCGCGCCTTCTCGCGTCAATAGATTGTTAACCGTCGTGAATACAATCTGAACGGCCAATTCGTGTTCGGTTCAGCTTGGCTGACCTAACGTGGCCCCAATCCCGAGGCATTGCCGATGGCGAGGCCAATAACGGGATTGCAACAATCCGCAGCAAGGATTTGAAGGAGAAACACCATGACCAATCTTTTCGCCAAGACAGGTATTGCAGCTCTCATTGCGCTCGGCGCCATGTCCGCAACGGTCGTCACGGCCTCCGCCAACGACTTCCATCCCGGTATTCAGCAGGTTCGCTATGACCACGCGCGCGGTCGCATGTGCTCGCCGCGTCTCGCCGTCGAGAAAGCACGCGACATGGGTCTGCGCCGCGCCCGTATCGACAATGTCACGCCGCGCCGTGTCGTTGTCGAAGGTTTCGGCCGCCGTGGTCCGGATCGGGTTGTCTTCGCCAACGCACCGGGTTGCCCGCTGATCCGCCGCTGATTGCAGCGTGCCCAAGTTTTCCACATCTATTCGATGGATTCGAAGTCGTCTCCGAAAGGGAGGCGGCTTTATTTTTTATGTTGTGCTATTCTGGGCCATCTGGTTTCCCTTTAGCGTTCATTGTAGCTGAATAATGGATGAACGGCTGATTCTGGCCCCATTCAACATCATGCCGTTACCTCTCGGGCACTCGCTCAGCAAATATTGCAGGCATGAGAGAGAAGCCCTCTGCTTCATGGAGAACTTAATGAAACAAATGCTGGCAAAGTTGGGAGTCGCCGTCTGCGTCGCAGTGACTGCCTTGTCGGGCACGGCGGATTTTGCCTCTGCGCAGGGCGTCGATATTTATGTCAATCCGGGCCGTCATCGCCCGCCACCGCCGGATTATGATCGCCCGCCGCCGCGTTTTGACCGCCGTGGCTGCGATCCCCGCCAGGCCGTGGACGTTGCCCGCAGCTATGGTCTGCGCCGCGCCCGTGTTGTGGATGTGACGCCGCGTCGCGTTATCGTCGATGGTTTCGGCCGCCGCGGTCCGGATACGATGATGTTTGCCAATGTTCGCGGTTGCCCACTCCTTGGCCGCTGACAAGCAAAGCGGGCGCACGAGGCGCCCGCTTTCTCTCTGACCTTTTCGCCTTTTGGCGGGGGCCGCGGAACCGCCCTTTGCTCGACCCGATCGGATCTGAGCGAAGGGCGGTTTTGTTTTGATTACTGCTGGATCGCGTAGGTGATGCTGACCGATGCGTTGTATTCGTTTTCGCCGGTGACGACAGGAACTGCCTTGTCCATCGGAGCCGCGGCGGCCATGCTGCGCATATAGGGCTGCGGCGGGGCTGCAATGCCGCCTTCATGGATCGCGATAACGCGGCCGAGCTTGACGCCGGCGGCATCCGTCAAGGTCTTTGCCTTGGCGGCGGCATCGGCGACTGCCTTCTTGCGAGCCTCTTCGATCGTGGCATCGGGCTTGTCGTTGGTGAACTGGATATCGCCGCCCTGATTGATGCCGAGCTTGATCGCCTGATCGAGCAGCCCGCCGAGCTTCGAGAGATCACGCACGCGAACGGTCAGGCCGTTCGTCACCTGATAGCCGTTCAGAACCGGCGGCTGGTTGTGGCCGTCCTTGTCGTTCGGATAGGTATATTGCGGCTGAATGGAAAAGCCGGAGGTTTGCAGATCGCGCTCGGCGATGCCGCTTTCCTTCAGTGTTGCCAGCACGGCGCCCATGGCCTTGTTGTTCTGATCGAGTGCATCCTGGGCTGCCTTGGCCTGCTGAACGACTGCGAGCGTTACGACGGCCATATCCGGTGCGATGGAAGCATGTCCCTCACCAGTGACGGTAATGACCGCCTCGCGCGGCTTGGCATCTTCAGCAAAGGCTGCAGCCGCAGGCACGAAGAAAGTGGCGCTGACAAGAGCGGCAAGAGCAAAATCTCTGGTTTTCGTCAGAAGCATGTTTCGTTCCTTGGTTGATAATCCCTCAAGATCCGCTTTTGCGGATTGATTGTGAAGGTATTACGGCAGTCCCTTGTCGGAAAACAGAAATTGGGTTAGAGCCAAGTCGTCTTCGGGGAACCATTGCTCCGGAGTCGCAAGCGCAGAGTTCTTACCTTGCGCCTGGGCCTGTAGCTCAATGGTTAGAGCCGGCGGCTCATAACCGCTTGGTTGGGGGTTCGAGTCCCTCCGGGCCCACCATTTGCTTCTAACTTGCAAACTACGATGATCTCTCCGACGCGACTATCCGAGCGACGCAAGATCGCTTCAACAATCTGGTCCGCAATATCTCCGATCAGTCCACGTTCGCGTGAGGTCTCCTCCGCTCCCGGTGCGTGCTGCGGTTGCCAATAGAATGCCGGCTCTGGAGCCGCACCTCTTCTGAAGGCTCGGGTTCTCTTACGCTGCGTCAAAGCCTGTGTGAAACGCAACCGCCCCTTTTGGGGCTGGTCCCTTGAACACGATCCGCTGAAAATATTCGGCCGGTACGTCAGCGTAGCGAAGGGTTTCGTCGCTCGTGAAGTCGAAACGGGAGTAGTAGCGGGGATCGCCGAGAACCACGCAGCCGTTGGCGCCGCGCGCTCTCAGTTGGGCCAGTCCGTTTTCAATCAGAGCCTTTCCGATGCCTTTGCCCTGTCGGTCGGGGCGGACGGATACCGGGCCAAGGCCGAACCACTCTTCGGCTCCGGATTCGATTGTCACGGGCGAGAAGGCTACGTGGCCGATGATCTCATCGTTCTCCACGGCGACGAGGGAAAGGGTCAGCGCACCGGCCGTTCGCAGCGCATCGATGATCGCTGCCTCGGTGCCCGAACTATAGTTCTTTCCTTCGAAGGCGGCAGAGGTGATTGCATGAATGGCGTCGATATCTTTGGCTTCTTCTGCGCGAATGTGGGTCAACGATATCACCATTCAAAACTCCGCCTTGTGATACGGGCCGACAGTTTCCGCCATTTCCAATGCTTCGACGCTTTCTTCGATAGCTCCCAGGAAGAGCTTGGCAACACTAAGTTCCCAATAGCCGTCCGGCAAGTCGTTGTGAATTGAGACAGCGCGCGCAGCGAAATTCTCTGCCGATGTCAGCAATTCATCATCACCGCGCGCGGTCAGTAGCTATTCCTCCGAATAAGTCCGTCGACAGAACGAGTGTCGATGCAAAGTCGGCACTCTCGCGCAGGGCGGCTTGCGGCTCCTTGCGCGCGCCCTGCATGTTCGGCAGGGTCAAGCGATGGAGATATTGCTGCCCGACAAGATATTGATGGTAGGCGACGGGGTTGTCTTCGAAATAGGCACGCGCCATCTCATGCCGCTCGACTTCCGCCGCGGCGGCGAGCACGATCTGCCGCGAGATTTCGCGTTTATTGCGCGCAAGATCCAGCGTGCCGAAATTGAAGCGCTCCGCCCACAGGATCTCGCTGCCCGGCAGGGAGATGAGTTGTGTGACAAGCGAAAGATCGTCATCCGGCCCGCTCAATCTGGTTTCCAGGACATAGTTGATGTCATATCGCTCGAAAAGTGCGGCTTGATCCTCGGCTTCGCGGCCGATCTGGACAGCGGAGTAGGGGGCAATCACTCGCAGGCTGTGCAGGGCGCAAAAGCCGAGCGTGATGTCTTCGATGAGCGAGGAGGCGATCATGGTCGCAGTCCCATCGAGGCTCTCGTTGCCCGGCGGCAGCAGCGCGAGGCGAGGTATGCGCAAGATGGGCTGCGTAGCAGTATCCTGCTCGGATATGGCGGGCGAATGCGTGGAAGTAACTGGTGTCGGAGAGCGGGAGGTTGCCGCCCATGGCGAGACGAGATCCTTACGCCGCGCGAATATACGCTTGAGCTGATCGACGCCGCCTTCGGCGTCAAACGCCTTCAGCAATATACGATGTGTGGCCTCGTCTTGCGGTTCGGCTTCGAAAAGAAGGAGGGCCGCCTCCTTGATAAGCGCGATGTTGCCGGACGCGACTGGAATCGTCATCGCAGCATCCAGCGCTTCCTTTAACATGGCGAGATGTCGCCTTCTTTCGCTCTCTCGCCAATCAATGAAAGCTCTGGTCTGGCAGTTGGCTCTTTCCAGGAATTTTAACTGCGAGCGCTCCATCAAGATGGCGAGTTGCTCGGCTGAATTGCCGGTCGTGCCGATTTGCGCACGGACAATATCGCTCGTAAACGAGCCATTTGCGATGTGGATGTCGGTATCATCGAAGGTCAGGAGGCCGACGTTCAAGTCCGATTGCCGGCTCTTGATACGGGAAACGAGCTTGCGAAGGTTTGTCAGTGAATTCGCCAAGTCACCTTCACCCCAAAGAAATCGCGCCATGCTTGTTCTGCTGACGGATTTGCTGTCACTCGCGAGCAAATAGGCAATAATCAGAAGCGCCTTTTTCGGAAACGCTATTTGGCGTTCGTCGCTATCCAGCAGAGCGATTTCACCAAAAGTTCTGAGTAAAAATTTCATCGCGCCTTCTATATTGTTTTAGATATATAATGGCCGTCGTCCTTCGGCGTTCCGGCTGGATAAACGCCGAAACGACAGTGGAGTCGCTTATATATTTCTGATGCAAGGCATGAATATTTGCAAATTAACTATTCTCTTGCCTCTATTTTGAAAGTTGTTGTTGCATAAAAGCTTGGTTTTGGGCTCCATTTCCATGGAGCGCCGTCAGATCGTTTCGCATCGGGTTTGCGGGGAAACGCTTCAACTTGGTTGAATGGTATCTTCCTCGACGAGGCTGGCCGATCGGAAAATGGATCGCTGCTGCAAAGCTCGGGGATTTGCGGATTTTCACATGCTCGCTCGCGGCAGCACCGTTGAATACAGGTTTCCATTATTTGCCGCCAAGCCGCCTGCCATCGAGATCGCGCGGCATATACTTTGGTATAATTGCGGTGCACCATCGCTTGATTGACCGCTCTCGGTGGTTGTGACACTACGGCCATGTCCTCGCAACATCATGCGACGGCCTACGAAACCAGATCAAGAAACCAATGGACAGTTACCCTAGTCGCTGTCCGGTTGTGGTGTCATGCTGCACCCGGACGGTCATCGCAACAACCTGGACCGCTGCCGGCATTCGCCGGGCGAGCGCCGGTCGGGCCTAGCCTGTCCGGCTCGCCCTTCGGATCTGCCGTTAGGTGGGCCGAAGAGGTGAGCTATGAACAACATCGTTCTTTTCCGCGGACGCAGGTTCGCAACCAAGTTTTCCGCCCCGAACACCTTTGCGGTTTCGGTTGGCAGCCGTCCGGCTGAACGCTCCGTATCGCCACAGCGTCCGCGCCTGATCGCCGTCTGGCACATCAATTCCTACACCGGAAAGCTTGAGTGCTTCTGGACGACGGAAGGCGAGCTCGTCGTCGATGAGGATGGCAGCCGTCGCGCGGCTTAAGTGTCCTTTCTTAAACAAGCGCAGCGGTCGGTGGCGTCGCGAATGCAGCGCCATACGACCGCGCCCTGGCCGATAACATCCCGTTTCAAAGGGTTATTACATGGTTTTCCTTGCTAATGATCGACGCGAGCGTAGCGCCGTTGCTGCATTGGCCGCTTCGCGTATCTTGCCGAATGGCTATGATCTCGCTGCATTCGCCTTCATTGCGGCCGCTGCCTATCTCACACTTCATGGTATAGCCGAGATGCGCGCACCGCTGGCTGGCCTGTCCACGGCACCGCTGTCGCTGGATCCGGCCTATCTGCCCGAATACGCCTTGCGCACGACTTTGCGGATGATGGCTGCCATCGTTGCGTCCCTCATCTTCACCTTCGTCGTCGCGACGCTCGCCGCAAAGAGCCGCCGCGCCGAAAAGATCATCATTCCGGCGCTCGACATTCTGCAATCCGTCCCGGTGCTCGGCTTTCTGACCTTCACCGTGACCTTCTTCATGGGCCTTTTCCCCGGAAGCCAGCTCGGCGCGGAATGTGCTTCGATCTTCGCGATCTTCACCAGCCAGGCATGGAATATGGCTTTCTCCTTCTATCAGTCGCTGCGGACGGTTCCGCGCGATCTCGATGAGGTCAGCCGCGGTTTTGGTCTGTCGACGTGGCAGCGCTTCTGGCGGTTGGAGGCTCCCTTTGCCGCACCCGGTCTCGTCTGGAATACGATGATGTCGATGTCCGGCGGCTGGTTCTTCGTGGTCGCATCCGAAGCGATCACGGTGGGAAACACTACCGTGCAGCTTCCAGGTCTGGGTTCGTGGCTGGCAGTTGCCATCGACAAGCAGGATTTCGCCGCGGTGAGCTGGGCTGTACTTGCGATGGCGGTCGTCATCCTTCTTTACGACCAGCTGCTTTTCCGCCCGATCGTCGCCTGGGCAGACAAGTTCCGCTTCGAGCAGACCGCCGGGCAGCAGAAGCCGCGCTCCTGGGTCTATTCGCTGATCCGTCGCACGCGTCTTCTGAAATCCGTAACCACGCCTTTGGCCGCTGCATGGGGTCGGCTGATGCTCCTGCGGCTGTTGCCGGCCTCGCGTGCCGTCGCAAGAGAGCGAGGCGGGCAGCGAGCCGTCAGCTGGGCTATCGATATTGCCTGGTATGTGCTGATCGCAGTCATCGGTGCCTGGAGTATCTGGAATGCGGTTTCCTATCTCAGCCAGACGCTCTCTTGGGCCGATGTCTGGATCGCTTTTGCCGGCGGCTTCGTGACGCTCGTTCGCGTTATCGTTCTTATTGCGGTCGCCAGTGTCATCTGGGTTCCGATCGGCGTCTGGATCGGCCTGCGTCCCGCTGTTGCCGAGCGCGTCCAGCCTCTGGCCCAATTCCTGGCGGCGTTTCCGGCAAATGTGCTCTTTCCCGTTGCAGTGGTTGCGATCGTTGCGACGGGCGCTAGCCCGAACATCTGGCTGTCACCGCTGATGGTACTCGGCACCCAATGGTACATCCTGTTCAACGTGATTGCCGGCGCGAGTGCATTTCCTACCGATCTGCGGGAGGCGTCCTCGGTCTACCGGCTGCGCTCATGGACATGGTGGCGGCGCGTGATGCTGCCGGGAATATTCCCTTACTACATCACGGGTGCACTGACGGCGTCCGGCGGCTCATGGAACGCGAGCATCGTTGCTGAACTGGCGAGCTGGGGCAACACGAAACTCGAAGCCTTCGGACTGGGATCATACATCGCGAAAGCGACGGAAGCGGGCGATTTTCCGCGTGTCATCCTTGGTATCGTCGTCATGTCGATCTTCGTGACGCTCTTCAACAGAACGCTCTGGCGGCCGCTCTACGTCTTCGCCGAACGCCGCATGCGCCTCGATTAATTCAGATCGGAGAATCGAATATGGAAAACGCTGTCATCTCCAGGAAGACCGATATTGCAAGGAATGCGCCGCTGGTTCTCGCGAAGCAAGTGTGTCAGGCCTACCACAAGGGGGCATCCGGCTCGCTCGTCGTGCTCGAGAATGTCGATCTTCAGCTCTATTCCAATGAAATCGTTGGCTTGCTCGGCCGTTCCGGCTCCGGCAAGTCCACGCTGCTGCGTGCGATTGCCGGTCTGATCCGCCCGAGCAGAGGCGATATCACCTTCGAAGGCCGGCCGGTCGTCGGCCCCAACTCCGATGTCGCCGTGGTCTTCCAGAGCTTTGCGCTCTTTCCCTGGCTGACCGTGCTGCAAAACGTCGAACTGGGGTTGGAGGCGCAAGGTGTTGCCTCCTCCGAGCGGCGCAAGCGTGCGCTCGCTGCCATCGATCTCATCGGCCTCGACGGTTTCGAAAGCGCTTATCCAAAGGAGCTCTCGGGAGGCATGCGCCAGCGTGTCGGCCTTGCGCGGGCACTCGTCGTGCGGCCAAAGGTTCTGCTGATGGACGAACCCTTTTCGGCGCTGGACGTGCTGACCGCAGAAACGCTTCGCACGGATCTGCTTGATCTGTGGTGTGAGGGCCGGATGCCGATCGAGTCGGTGCTGATGGTGACCCACAATATCGAGGAAGCCGTGCTGATGTGCGACCGCATCCTGATCTTCGGATCGAATCCCGGCCGTGTGATTGCGGAGATCCATGTCGATCTGCCGCAGCCGCGCAACCGTCTCGATCCGGCCTTCCGCATGCTGGTCGAAGATATCTATGCGCGGATGACGGTGAAGACCGGCGCACCGACGCGCGAGGGCCTTTTCCCCGGTACCGGCATTGCCATGGCGCTGCCGCGCGTGTCGACCAATTTGATGTCCGGTCTGATCGAAACGGTCGCTGCCGAGCCCTATCGCGGGCAGGCCGATCTGCCGCCGCTGGCCACCCATCTGCATCTCGGCATCGATGACCTCTTTCCGGTTGCGGAAACGCTTCAACTGCTGCGTTTTGCCGATCTGGAAGGGGGTGACATCAAGCTGACGGCACCGGGATTGCGTTTCTCCGACAGCGATGTCGATGAACGCAAGAAACTCTTCGAGCAGCATCTGGCGACCTATGTGCCGCTGGCTGCGCACATTCGCCGCGTGCTCGACGAGCGGCCGACCCACCGCGCGCCTGCACGGCGCTTCCGCGATGAGCTGGAGGATTACATGTCCGAGGATTATGCCGACACCACTCTCAAGGCTGTTACGAACTGGGCCCGCTACGCGGAATATTTCGCCTATGACGAAAACGCTGATCTGTTCACGCTGGAAAACCCGAGTTGAAACCTTGGGCTGGAATGAATGCGGAAGCCTCGCCGCCCATTGAGGCGGTGACCGGCGCCATGGGATTCCAAGGTTTGATGGTCGCCAAGGCAGGGCTTAGCGCATCAGATCCTACGGATCGCCAGCTTTGGCGGCGCCGGAGAAAGCGGTTGTTGTTTTGGCGCTTCGGTTCAGGCAGTTTGCAGCTTCTGCACGCAATCTTGCGGAAGCCGTGATGCAGGGATGCAGGGAATGAGGCGGGAATTTCTGAAGTATCTTTTCGAGATGCCATTGCTTTGGCTCGGCATTACGGTCCTCGCTGCCCTCATTTTCGTCGGTGATACGATCACCGATCTGGAGATCGCCTTCGCCGTTCTTTATGTCTCGGTGATCCTGCTGGCGGTCTATTCCGGTCGAACCGGAGCTATCGCGATGGTCGGGATTACATGCGCCGCTCTGACCGTCATCAGCTATTTTTTGACGGGTCATGGCGCTTCGCAGGCTGGCCTGATCAACAGTACGCTTAGTCTGGTCGCGATCGGCGCGACCACTTATCTGGCAATCAGGATCGAAATGCTCGATGCCAGGGCGAGGCAGGCGCAATCGGAGCTCGCGCGCATGTCGCGTCTTATGATCGTCGGTGAGTTGGGCACATCGATAGCCCACGAAGTCAGCCAGCCGATCACTGCAATTGCCGCTAACGGCAATGCCGCGCTTCGATGGCTTTCGGCGACACCGGCCGATCACGACGAAGCCCGCCGTGCCATCGAGCGAATTGTCGCGGATGCGGGGCGAGCAGGCGATGTCATCGGCCGTGTCCGCGGGCTTGTGGCGCGCTCGTCGCCATCTAGCGACGCGATCGATCTGGTCGAGGCGATCAATGATGTATTGGAACTCGTCCGCAGCGAGATCCGTCGGAATCAGATTCGATTCCGCACCGAATTGGCGGGCGATCTGCCGTTGGTGGCTGGTGATCGCGTCCAGCTCCAGCAGGTGGTCCTCAATCTCGTGATGAATGCGATCGAAGCTCTGGCTGAGGTCGATGCGGAAACGCGCGAGCTGCTTGTCAGCGCTGCCGCGGGCGAACGGAAGGTGACCGTTAGCCTGCGCGATACCGGCAGCGGCATGCCGGCCGAAATGCTCGACAATATATTCGAAGCCTTTTACACGACCAAGCCGAAAGGCATGGGGATGGGGCTTGCTATCAGCCGGTCCATTATCGAAGCGCATGGCGGGACCATCTATGCTGCGCCGAATTTTCCGCACGGAGCCGTCTTCGGTTTCACCTTGCCGCTCGGCGGAAAGGTGAAGGGGTAGGGGATGCAGAGACAACAGTCGACCGTTTATGTCATCGACGACGATCCATCCGTGCGTGACGGACTGGACAGCCTATTGCGCTCCGTCGGCTACGATACGCGTGGCTTTGCGTCGCCGCGGGATTTCTTGGCGTCTCCCCGGCCCGAAGGGCCAGCCTGCATCGTGCTGGACGTCAGGATGCCGGATGCGAGCGGTCTTGATTTTCAGGATGAGCTTGCCCGGACGGGTTATGCGATCCCGATCATTTTCCTCACCGGGCACGGCGACGTGCCAATGTCCGTCAGAGCGATGAAAGCGGGGGCGGTGGAGTTTCTTCTAAAGCCGTTCCGGGAGCAAGATCTGCTTGATGCTATCAGGCAGGCGCTCGAAATCGATCGCGCCCGCCTGCGCAAGCAGGCGGCGGAGGTCGATCTTCAGGAGCGGTTTTCAACGCTCACATCACGTGAACGTGAGGTGATGGCGCTCGTTGCGCGAGGCCTCCTGAACAAGCAGATCGCCGCCGAGATCGGCCTCAGCGAAATCACCGTAAAGGTCCATCGCGGTCAGGCCATGCGCAAGATGCGGGCCGACTCCGTCGCCGATCTCATCCGGATGGCGGATAACCTCGGCCTCACAGACGGTAAAGCCAACGATACAGCGCCTGGGCTCCGCTAAACTTAGCGCATTTACCCCAGTCGCAAGGATTTCATGGCTTGCAAATGCGATGGCGCCGGGTTGTGGATTCAATCCTGCGAAACCGTGGGCGTTCCCTGGTGAAAGATCATCTGCCATCGCCCATCGATGCGCTGCCAGATCGAACTCCGTAAAGTATGCCGCTCCGGACCTCTCTCTCCAGCCTGTCGGATGCTGCGATAAGTGACGAGGACGGCATCCGGTGAGATCGGTCGAAAGGCATAGTCGCGGGAAATAATCGGCGGAGCGCCTTCTTCCGGTTTTTCTGCAGCCAGACGGGCGATTAGTTCATCTCTATCGTCGTGGACCGTTCCGGAGCTGCCGAATTCGACGAAGCCTTCCGCCAGCAGTTCCGCCACAATCGCCGGCGATTGCCGAATTTCGGGGAGATGCAGCTTCTGCTCCAGTAGGCGAATCTCTTCAAGGTCGTGTTGGGAGACGTCCATGGTCTCAGCAACCTCCATTTGGTGTTGATGCTCGGCTGCAATGGGCCTCAATGTGTTGCTGCAGGCATCTCCAGGTTTCTTTCCTGTCTGATCTTGTGGTTTTGATCATGGTCGGCTTGCCGGGATTGTTCCAATTCAATGGCAAAAAGCTCGGCGGCGTGACGGCCCGCCTGCGTTCTGTCGTCTTCGATGACGGCAGCTATCCGCCGAAACAATTCGGACTCGAAGCCGCCCGCGCTGTTCGAGACATTCGGCCGTGCAAGCCTTGCACCGCCATCCAATCTGATTGCCGAAACGTAGAACTCATCCTCGTAATCGGCTCCTGCCGATGTCAATTCAGCGCGCCCATATAATAACAATCCGGTTTCCCAACGATCGCATAGGCGGATGCTGAGCTCATCAAAAGGATATTCGCAGGAAAATTCCCGAGCATACACCGTCATTCTCCCGTCTTGGTGATCGACGATATCTCGGCAATACCGGTTCCCCTCAACGCCTCTGTCGGTGCGATGATGAAAGCATTCGGCTTTTTCGGCATGAATGACACTCTCCTTCGACGGCCCTGCGGCCTTTTCAATCGTTGCGCTTGGTACGTCCGGTTTCGCTGACTTCGAGCGAGATGCTATGCTTGCCCGGGCTCATTCCATACAGGACCAATGGCTCTTATCGAAATTGCCATTCAACACGATATATGTCAACATTATTTATGTTTATATTTGCGACTGGAACACCGAAGGTGTTTGTGGCCTATGTTTGCTTTCTATTTGCGGGCAATGTGGCCGCAGATTCTGCCGATAATGGTCAGTCGATCCAGCTCGACGGTGAAGGTCTCCAGGGCTGGATTGTCGGAAATGATCTTGACCTGGCCCGGATGGGTGAAGGGAACTCGCTGCAGGCGCTTGATCTGCGGTTCAGTATAGCCGTCGCTGATCGCGTAGACGGTATCGGTGGTCATTTGGTTCTGCGAGAGATCGACGATGACGCGATCGCCCGGCATGTAGGTGGGCTGCATGGAATCACCGACGACTTCCATGATGATCGTATGGTTCGGCGAAGCCTTTGCCTCGTTTCGCAGATAGCCGGTGGGAATAAGCCATTCCGCGACAATCTTGTGCCCGGCGACATTGCCTGAGCCGACGGGGAGGTTGATGACTTCACCGACGATGCCGCTACCGGCGCCAAGTTTGACGTCCACCTCCGGTGTTGCGCCTTCGATCTGCGGCTTCCAGTGTTCCCGGCTGTAGCTGAGCTCGTCGCCGCTCTCGGCAAATCCATCGTGATCCTGTTCGTCTGGATCGAATGACATGACGATGTTCGGTGCCGTGCGTGCGGTTTTGCGCAGGCCTTCGCCAGTCAGCAGATAGGCCGCGGTCGTACCGAATTTCTTCGCATAGCGATTGGCGACTTCGGCGCTGAATTCGTTCTGGCCGTTTTCATGCGCGCGATAGGTGGACAGGCTCACGCCCAGCGCTTCTGCCGCCTTTGTGGCTGATGGATAATTTGCGGCTTCGCGCGCCGCTCTCAGTCGTTCGCCCATGGATTTCTGCATCTTTTGACCCTTGCAAAATTTCCAACATAAATCATGTTGACATTGCGATTATTATCAACATAATTTGTGTTTATCAAGATGCCGACTGCGGAAAGCGCTTTTTGGCAGGTGAGCGGTCTGACGCGGTACGCGACAGACAATGTTTTGGAGGTGAAGTCATGGTCATAGGCAGCGGGAGCAGGAGGGCAGCTTCGCGGGCTGGATATTTCGACCGCTTCTGGGGGTGCCCAGGATGCTTCCGAATTCTGTCGATCGCGGAAATCATTGAGCTGCATTGTGAGAGTTGTGCTGTAGCCGTCGAGCCTGGGGAAATGGCTGAGGCAAAGCCTTTATCCGAAGCAGCTGACCAGGAGATGCTGCCATGATCGAGATGCTTCAGGGCCTTCTTGCTTGCATCGGCGCGGCGTTATTTTTCGCCGCTATGCTGATCGCAATAAAGTCCGTCATTTGGAAATCGCCAATACCATCCCCTGAGGATGGGGACTTCGGTGCTCCGGAGGGAGACCAAATTCATTTCCGCATTGTCGAAGCGCCCACGCTTGAGCCCAGAGACCCGGCACGGCCGACGAAGCAGCTCAGGCCGTAGGCGGGCACCGGAACGTTACAACTCAATGGGAAACTCTAGAAATAGACCCGGCCAAGCGAGCCGGGGGAGGTTGCTATGAACGAATTTCAAATCGGAACAGAAGCCGTTGCCGGCGGTCATCTCGGCTGGATTCGCAAGGTTCACCGGGCGACAAACGAGATCCTCCGCGATTGTCGAGGTGAACCGATTGTCTTTGCGACGCAGGATGCTGCGAAGGCTGCGGCGGGCGAGGCGATGGTCGCTTATCTCAATACGCCCATGCTGCGCGACGGAGCGCGGGTCGAAGCCCTTTCCAAGGCTGAGGCCTTCTTCAAACCCAAATCGGCCAAAATCGCCGGTGCGGCCGAAGGCGTCATGTGATCTCACAGGAATGGAAGAGGCATCAAATTCACCAGCGAAAGGAGTTAAACTGTCATGACCAAAGGCAGGCTAGACCTTCTTCTCGATGGGCTCGGCATCAAGCTGGTTCCCGTCCATCGGCGCCGCGCACCTGCGGAGAGTCACGCGCGCGGCACGATGCAGGAAATCCGAGGCCGCTACGGCGATGGCCATCTGGTCTTCGTTCTGCGATGCATCCGGCAGACTGGGAGCAATCGCGACGAGCTCTGGTCGGACACGATCGGCGCCGTGTCCGATGTTCTGGCGCAGCGCCAGGATTGGGCGCTGCAGCGTCCAGGTGATCTCTTGGGCGCCTTCGACGATATCGCGCTTGCCACATTGCGCACGGATGCGGTGGCGCGGCGGCCCTGGCCCGTTCGGGCGACATTGCGAACGCTGATTTATCAGGAATTGGAGAAACGACTTGATGCACCGGTCCGCCTTGCAGTTTGACGACCTGTCCCGTCGCGCGGCTGAAATCGCCGACTTGAGCCTGATCATCCGGGCGCGTTTCGTCGAGGCTGCCGATACGATGGTTCACCTCGATGTACGCGGCGTCCGGCCCGACAGGATGCGAACACTCTGGCCGGAGGTTTTGCCCGAGCCGATGGATCACGCCGATATCCGCATTCGCTATCGTCCGAGCGCTGCGGCGATCAGCCGGGCAGAGGAGGTCTTGCAGGAATGGCTGCGCGTTCATGTCGGGGACGAGGAGCGGCGTATCCTGCTTTCGCGATGGTCCATTTGCCTTGCCGCGCCTTATATTGCCGGTTCGTTTCGAGATTTCTGCGCGCGGACGGGGCGCGTCCGGCGCACCGCCGAACGGCGCATTCAGAGCGAATTCCAGACGCTTGCGAGTGTGCTTCTCGCTGCCTCGCCCATGCTGCAGGAGCCGGATTGGTCGCGCATATCGCCGATGATGCCGAATGCGCCTGGCGGGCTCGACCGGGTAAGGCCCAAGGTGCCTGAACATGAAACACATTGGCTACCAGATGATGCGCGGCCTGTCTTCGATGCGGAAAGTCCCGAACTTGCCGAACTGGCTAAACGACTGGAGCGCGGGAACCGCAGGCGTGCCAGGATGAAAGCCTAAGTCTTCGCAACGATGCGGTCCGAACCCGCAATCATTGTGATGCGCGGATATCTTCGATTGATGACTTGATTAACCCAAGCGCAAAGACGCCGGCTGAGCGAGTCTTTGTGGTGGCCTCGCCGAAGTCCGGGACCGTGTATTCTGCCAGCAAGCGAAGGCGCGATGTCGGCAGATGAACTCGCCATGGATCGCCGATCAGAATCATGATTTCCCGAGCCAGACAGCGATCCAGAAATGCGATGACGTTTCCCGCAAGCGCTGCTTCATAGAAAAGATCCCCGACGCATATGACGTCGACGTCAGGCGGCTCGCTTTTCGTCAAGTCGGCGAGTAGGGAATCGATCGTCACCTCATTGAGTGCGGCATTGAGCTCGATAGCTGCGATTGCATAGGGATCGACGTCGGCGGCATATACTTTCGCTGCGCCTGCCTTTGCGGCGGCAATCCCGACAATTCCCGAGCCGGCGCCCAGATCTAATACGCGGCGACCCGCCACACTTTCGGGCCTGTCGAGAAGATAACGGGCTAGAACCAGACCTCCTCCCCAGTAATGCGCCCAGTAAGGTGAGCCGAATTGCGGATCTTGTTCCGCAAGGCGCCGCAGCCCGCTTTGTGGGCCTGCTTTGCGCAGGCGAATGTCCGGGATACCGGGAACAGGCAGGACCGGGAGATTGGCGGCGATGAACCGCCGAATCCACTCATTGTTCATTGCATTATCCGAACCGCGATATTGTTGCCGCAGCAAACTCATGTGCCCAAGCAGATGGAACGAGGTAATCCGCTTCAATGCGTCGGACTGCAGATTGCGATATCTGCAAATAATTTCAAAGTGTTGTTTGCGACCTTCGTCAAAGCCCTCATTCCTTGCACGCTTGTCGGCCTTCAAGGGTGTCGCCAACTGTGACGAAATGGGGTATCTATTTTGACATGATGAGAACAGTTGCAGCGACGCACTGACGATCGCAAGCGTTGTGTTGAACCGCTTGTTTTCTTTCAAAATTCCATCGGAAATCTGAAACATGACCAATGCCGACAAGCCGGTCGCGCCGCGCAAACCGCGTGCGCGCCGTCGCAAGGCCGTTTCCGCCGACGACACGCCGCTTGATTACATGTTGAAAGTAATGCGTGACGATGAGGCGGATCAGAAGCGGCGCGATGAAATGGCAAAGATAGCGGCCTCCTATGTTCATCAGAAACCTAGCGAGCGCTCCGGCGCCGGGACCAAAGGAGGTCGCGGCGTCACCATCGACCTAACCAATGCCACGGATGAGCAGCTTGCGATACTTGAATCCCTCTTCGGTCCGCTTGCCGGATCCGGCGACGATGATGGCGGCGATACGGGAGGAGAAGGCGAGGCGAAGAGCTGAGCGCGAGCAAGCCGCGCATGCCAGGCAGCTTGCGATGGACGCGGAGCAAATTCGTGCCAACTGCCAGTCGTTGAGCGGGTTCGTGCGTGAGGCCTGGCACGTCGTCGAGCCTTCCGTTGACTATGTTCATGGCTGGCATATCGATGCCATCTGCCAACATCTTGAAGCAGTAACTTCGGGCGAGATTACCCGGCTGCTGATCAACGTGCCGCCGGGCACGATGAAGTCGCTTCTCTGCGGCGTGTTCTGGCCGGCCTGGGAATGGGGGCCGAAAGGCAAGCCGCAGCTGCGCTATCTCGGCGCCTCCTATTCGGAACATTACGCCAAGCGCGACAACAGGCGCATGCGAGACCTTGTTGCTTCTGAATGGTATCAGACGCTGTGGGGCGATCGGGTCAAGCTGACAAGAACGGGCGAGATGGCTTTCGCCAATAGCTGCATGGGCTCGCGGCAGGGTGTGCCGTTCTCCAGGTTGACGGGCGGTCGCGGCGATCGTGTCATCATCGACGATCCGCATTCCGTCGATGGGGCGGAATCGGAGGCCGAGCGCCTGTCCACGGTCCGCACCTTTCGCGAATCCGTCCCGACGCGGCTCAACGATCCTCAGCGCTCGGCAATCGTCGTCGTGATGCAGCGGCTACATGAGGCGGATGTCTCCGGTACGATCCTCGCGCTTGGGCTCGGCTACGAGCACCTGATGCTGCCGATGGAATTCGAGCCGGAGCGCCGATGCCGGACCTCGATCGGATTTGCTGATCCGAGGACGGAAGAGGGCGAACTGCTTTTTCCGCGGCGCTTTCCTCGTGCAGTGATCGAGCGGGACAAGATTCCGCTCGGCTCCTATGCGGTGGCCGGCCAGTTTCAACAGCGGCCTGCTCCTCGCTCGGGCGGCCTATTTCAGCGCAGCGATTTCGAAATCGTCGAAGCGCTGCCTGCTGGTGCAAAGCGTTGTCGCGCCTGGGATTTCGCGGCTTCGAAAGAGCGTCCCGGTCGCAAGCCAGATTGGACCGTTGGTCTACGGATGGCTTTGATCGATGGTATTTTCTATGTCGAAACCATCGCGCGCGGGCGCTGGTCGCCCGCCGAGGTGGAGCGCAATCTCAGGAACACTGCGTCGCAGGACGGGCCGACGGTGACGATCCGCATGCCGCAGGATCCCGGTGCAGCCGGCAAGGCTGATGCGGAAACCAAGATCAAGCTGCTCGCGGGCTTTCCTGTAAAAGCCATATCACCAACCGGCGACAAGGTGACGCGCGCCAAACCCGCCTCGGCGCAGGCCGAAGCGGGAAACGTCAAGCTTTTGCGTGGGGATTGGAATGAAGCATTTCTCGACGAGATCTGTGCCTTTCCGAACGGGCAGTTCGACGACCAGGTCGATGCCTTCGCCGATGCGTTGAACGAACTCGCGCTGAGCTCATCTTTCAGCTTCAGCAACTTCTAGGCTCGCTGGGCGAGCTTCTTCATCACACGACATCAAAGGACAATCCATGGGGCAGGTATTCTCGATGGTTCGCGACGGATTGGTGAGCCTTGCATCCCGCATGGGCACCGATCGCGACAAGGCGGCATCGGTTTTCTACACGCAGCCCATCTTGACGGACGAACAGATCATCGCCGCCTATCGCGGCTCCTGGCTGCCGCGCAAGATCATCGACATTCCGGCTCTCGATAGCTGCCGGAAATGGCGAAACTGGCAAGCATCGAGCGATCAGATCGGATTGATCGAAGCGGAGGAACGCCGTCTCAATCTGCGCGGCAAAGTGCTGGAAGCAGCGACGAAAGCGCGTCTCTTCGGTGGCGCCGCTCTCTTTATCGGGTCCGAGGATGGCGATCCGGCACGGCCGTTGGGGATAGAGCGGATCGGAAAGGATGGCCTCAAACATTTGACGGTACTGACGCGCCGCCAATTGGCGGCCGGCGATATTGATAGTGATCCAACCTCGGAATGGTATGGCAAGCCTAAATTCTACAGGTTGACCGGTGCCAATGGCATGCAGGTGACCATCCATCCCTCTCGGCTCGTCATCTTCAAAGGTGCGATGACACCGAATGAAGAGTTTGGGGGAATGGGTAATCAGGCTTGGGGCGAAAGCGTGCTCGCCGCGACTTTCGATGCGATCAAGAATGCCGACAGCACCGCGGCCAATATCGCCAGCCTGGTCTTCGAGGCCAAGATCGACATCATCAAGGTCCCACAATTCTCGGCCAATATCGGCAATCAGGCCTATGAAGATGCGGTGCTGCGCCGCTACGCGCTCGCCAACACCATCAAGGGGGTCAACGGCACGCTGATCCTCGATGCCGAAGAGGAGTACGAGAGCAAGAGTGCGCAGCTCTCCGGCCTTACGGATATTCTGATGGCCTTCCTGCAGATCGTCGCCGGTGCGGCCGACATTCCGGTCACGCGATTGCTTGGTCAGTCTCCCGCCGGCATGAATGCGACCGGCACGGCCGACATGAAGAACTACCACGATCGCATCCAGGCCATTCAGGAGCTTGATTATACGCCCGCAATGTCCCGGCTTGACGAGTGTCTCATCCGCTCTGCCATTGGTTCGCGCGATCCCGCCATCTATTCGACCTGGGCGCCGCTGGAGCAGATGAGTGAGATGGAACGGGCCGATATCTTCAAGACGAAGGCGGAGGCGGCACGAGCTCTGTTCGGCTCCGCCCAGGGCGAGGAGATCATTCCTCGTCAGGCTCTCTCTGAAGCTTTGCTGAATGCTTTTGTAGAAGACGGATCGTTGCCGGGATTGGAGGCGGCAGCAAGGGCACCCGACCGACCTGGCGACGCCTAATGCCGCACAGTCCTCAGCGTATAACCAACGAATAAACCGCTTCATCGAGCGGAACGGCTTTCACCCGAACCACATCGGCTTCGACCAGGAGAAATCCCAACATGAACTTCACAGACACAGTCACCGTCGCGGGGACGCGGCGGACGGGGGACGGCTATCTCGTGGCCGATGCCCGCATCGCCCGCACCGGCATTCAAACCTATGCCGGCGGCGAAATCGGTAGGCCCGAGATGCCCACCGTGCGCATCTATCGGCCCAGCGGTGAGGTCTTTTCCGAGGACACGCTCAAGAGTGCCGCTCACCGTCCGGTGACAAACGATCATCCGCCCGAGATGGTCACCTCGGAAAACTGGAAGAAATATGCTGTCGGCCAGACCGGAGACGAGATCGCCGGTGAGGGCATCTTCCTTCGCGTGCCGCTGATGGTCAGCGATGAAGACACGATCCAGGCCATCGAAAGCGGCAAGCAGGAGCTTTCCGCAGGCTATGTCTGCGATGTCGATTTCACGGCCGGCGTAACGCCTGCCGGCGAAGCCTATGACGCCATCCAGCGAAACATTCGCATCAATCATATCGCCATTGTGCGCCGTGGCCGTGCGGGCTCGAAAGTCCGCATCGGCGATGCAGCCGCACCGTGGGGCTGCTCTCCTCTCGCAGCCCCACGCCCCCTTTCCGATGACAAGCAAAGCAAGGAAGGAATGATGTCCACCAAGACGATCATGATCGACGGCATCGAGATCGAAGTTTCCGATCAGGCTGCGGAGATCATCACGACATTGCGGCAGCGCCTTGCTGACGCCGAGGCCGCCCATCAGAGGGCCATTGCTATCCGGGATGCCGAACTCGACGCGCTGAAGGCAGCCGTTCCGGACGAAACGGAGATCGAGCGCCGTGCCGAGGCGCGCGCCGATCTGATCGGTCTTGCCAAGGCGATTGCCGACAACATCCGGACATCCGGTCTTTCGGACGCTGCCATCCGTAAAGCCGTCGTGATCGCCAAGGCGGGCGAGGGCGCCGTCCAGGGCAGATCGGACGCCTATATCGATGCTCGCTTCGATATGCTGGCCGAGGGGCTACGTAAGAGGCCGGATCTTTTTGCCGATGCCATCAAAGACGGCATCAATCCGACGCAGCCGTCCGCATCCCCAGCCTTTGCCGCCTATGCCGCCATGGTGCGCGATCTCGAGAGCGCGCATCTGGCTGCCAACCCCTCTTAACCAGGTCAACGAAAAGGAGACGCTTCAATGGCGACTTATCAGACCACCTATGGAAACGCTCCTCGGAAGGGCCTGCACGGGCAGATCGCTTCTGAGGAAAAGGCCAACAAGATCAGCCGCACGGTTGAGACCGCTGCCGGCATCAAGTTCGGGCAGCCCGTTCAGCGCGGCCTTGCAGATCATGGTGTCGCGCCCTTTGCCGCCGGTGGCAAGTTCATCGGCATCGCCGTGCTGACCCCGAACGTGCTGCCCGATGTGGCTCCGGCCGGCGGTTACGCCCAGTTCGTCACGGGCGCGTTCCTGACCTCCGGTCAGATGTATGTGCGGGCCGGCGGTGCTGTCTCGGACGGTGATGCCGTCTACTACAACCCGACCACCGACGCTTACGTCAACGCAGCCGGCACCGGCATCGTCGGTCCCATTCCCGATTGTTTCTTCGATACGAGCGGCAGCAACGGCGACATCGTCGAGATCTCGCTCAAGCACAGGAGCGCCTAATCCATGAACCAGTTCGTTCGACAGCAGTTTGCCGACGCACAGGCCGCCTATTCCTTCGTCATTGCGCAGGGGCGCAATATCGAGACGCGCATCTACCAGCGGCGCTATCCGACCCTCAACTACGGCCTCCATGTTCCGGTCGTTACCGAAGGCAACGAATGGGCCTCCGGCACGACCTTCTTCACCGTCGACAGCGCCGGTGACGCGAAGTTCCTCTCCGCCGCCGGCACGGATATGCCGTTCAATCAGTCGACCCGCGACAGCGCCAGCCATGATTTCGCAATGATCGGCTCGGGTTGGGAGTGGAATCTCGAGGAGGTTAATCAGGCCGCGCTCTACAATCTCGATCTCAATGCTTCCAACGCCATTTTCGCCGCCGATAAGATCGAACGCCTGCTCAATTCCGTCGCCATGATCGGTTCGACGGAAAAGGGCTGGACCGGTTTCGTCAACGATCCGAAGGTGTCGCGCGTCGATGTCGCTGCCGATGGTACGGGCGGCTCGACCCATTGGTCCGCCAAGACGGCCGATCAGATCCTGCGCGATGTCAACGATCTTATCGGCGGCGTGCGGCAGCGGACCGGCGAAGTCGAATGGATCGACAGCCTGCGCCTGCCGCCGGAAGCCTTCCGCCTGATCGCCACGAAGCGGCTTGCCGATGGTGATGGCTACATCACCGTGCTGGAGTTCCTGCGGCACGGCAATGTCTACACGGCCGAGACCGGCCAGCCGCTCGACATCCAGCCGCTGCGCGAGCTCGCGACGGCCTCGCAGGATGGCGGCGGCCGCATGGTCGTCTATCGCCGCGATCCGGAAGTGCTGCGCTTCCATCTGCCGATGCCGCGCCGCGTGCTGCAGCCGCGCCAGAAGTCGATCATGAGCTTCGAGACCGGCATCATCGCCCGCACCGGCGGCACCGAGGTACGCCTGCCGGCCGCCATGGCCTATGGCGACGAGATCACGGCTGCGGCTTGATGCTGATCTCCCTCTCTCCGCTTCGCGCGGGGAGAGGGCATCTGTCTTCTCAACGATCGACACGGAGCTTTCATGTCCGCATCCTTTTACGGCACGCTCGCTGCCGCCGATGCCTATTTCGCCGATCGTGCCAATGCCGGCTGGACCGCGGCCAATGAAGGCGATCGCCTGGCGGCGCTGGTGCGTGGATCGCAGGCCCTCGATAGCCTCTACGAGCCCAAATTCAGCGGGCGGCGAACCGGGGGCTATGATCAAGCCTTGTCGTGGCCCCGCAGCGAGGCCACGACCGTGAACGGTGAAGTGATCGCCGACGATGCATTGCCGCTGGCTGTGACTTACGCAGCCTATGAAGCGGCGGCGCTTGAGCTTGCGGAGCCGGGCAGTCTGACGCCCGTCATCGTCGCGGCTCGCACGGTGAAGCGCGAGAAGGTGGGGCCGCTTGAGACGGAATATGCCGTTGCCGATACCAGCGACGACATGGTTGCCGCCGCAAAGCCGGTGCTGACCATGCTTGACGGGCTTCTCTACCAACTCCTGCGCCCGGTACTCCCCGGCATTCTGGTGGTGTGATGGCTGCTTTCAATTACGATAAGGTACGGGCGACTGCGGCGCGGCTGATTACCAAATTCGGCCAGAAGGGCAGCCTGCGGCGTATCACGAGTGCCGGCCCGGATTACGATCCGGTGCAGACGAGCGAAGACTTTGCTTGCTCGTTCGTCGATCTCGATCGGAGCCAGGCGCATGTCGCCGATACGCTCATCCAGCGCGGGGATCGCATGGTCTATCTCTCGACCGAGGGACTGTCGATCACGCCGACGCTGGCCGACAGGCTGCTGATCGGCGGCGCTGAATACGCGATCGTTGATATCCAGCCACTGTCTCCGGGCGGGGCGGTCGTCTTTTGGCAGCTGCAGGTGCGGCGATGAAGGCGCTGGTGCGTTTCAAGACGATCCTGACGCTTTGGCTGCTGTCGCGAGTGATCCTGCTGCTCAATCGGGTTTCACCATTGCCGGGGATTGAGAGAAGCGACGGGACGAAGGCTGAATCCCGAACCGCCAAACCCGTGGTTCGTGCCCGCTACGGCCATCTCACCCTTTTGAATTTCGAGCGGCGAGGCTCTTCACCGGGCAATGCCGCCGATGACGCATAAGCTTATCAAGAGGCAAATCGATATGGCTTCCTCTAATTTCTCTGCCGATATCGCCGCCTGGGCTGAGCGGACCAAGAAGCGCATGGAAGAGGTGGCGAACCTCTCCGCACAGCGGTTGGCCGCGGCAATTGTCGAGGCAACGCCTGTAGCCTCCGGCGAACTTGTCAATTCCTTCCGGATCTCTGCCGCGCCACGGCAAAGCGAGGATCTGGAGAGATCTGATGAAGGCCAGCCGGTCCATCTGGCCGGTCTCGGTGTGCCATTGGGCGGCATGATCCATATGGGCTTTACCGCGCCGCACGCCGCCGCAGTCGAATATGGCACGGATGGGCAGGCGGGGCAGGGCATGGTGCGGCTCGCGGCGCGCCAATGGCCTGATATCGTCGAGCGCGCCGCGCGCGACACGGCGGACTGACCTCTCTAAATTTCAACATCATAGACATGGGTGACGCATGGCGACGGCGACGGACGCTCTCATTCTGGCTGCGCTGCTGGATCATCTGGCAGCACTCCAATTCCTACCGCCTTTGCCGGTGGCGCAGCCGGGCATTGCCTTTCCGCCGGTGGGGCAAGAAAAGCCGGATAACTATCTGGCCGTCAGCTACCTGCCCAACCGTCCCCGGCAGGTGACGCTTGGCGACGATCCGCAGCAGAAGCTCGGGCTTCTGCAGGTTTCCGTCTATTGGAAGGCCGGCGGCGGGCTGATCAAGCCACTCGATGCCGCCGGCCAGGTCATCGACCATTTCAACAACAAGACGCTGTTCGCCTCTGGCGTGAAGATCACGATCAGTGGCGAGCCGTGGGCCGCAGGCCCGATCCAAGAGGATGACCGGGTGCAGATACCGGTCACCATTCCCTACACCGCCTTTGAACCGGAGACATGATCCATGGCGAACAAAAGCACGAAGAAGGGCTCGAAAGTCTACGTATGCGAGACGCCCCAGAATACGGACCTGACGGCCACCGCCTATGCCGCGCTGACCTGGGTGCAGGTGGGCAAGGTCGGCAAGGTCGGCGATTTTGGCTCGGACTCCACCATCAACCACTACGATACGCTGGATGAGCCGGTGCAGCAGAAACAGAAGGGCGTTTCCAACGCCGGCGATCCGGAGATCGAAGTCGCCTCCATCGCCGACGATCCGGGCCAGGACATCCTGCGCACCTTCGGTGATCCCCTTAACGTCAACAATATGGCGATCAAGGTCGAGCGCAACGACGCGCCGCAGGGCAAGACCAATAC
This sequence comes from Rhizobium centroccidentale, assembly GCF_030182565.1. Classification (NCBI taxonomy): domain Bacteria; kingdom Pseudomonadati; phylum Pseudomonadota; class Alphaproteobacteria; order Hyphomicrobiales; family Rhizobiaceae; genus Rhizobium; species Rhizobium centroccidentale. The sequence continues at coordinate 149,492 of NZ_JAQJCG010000002.1, forward strand.
GGTGTTCTATTCGCGCGGCGTCGTTTCCGGCCCGCTCTATCCCGGCGGCGGCTCCGACGATTTCGATCTGGAGAAGTTCAAGATCGGCCTCAACCAGTTGCCGATCCGCGTCGATCCCGTCACCACGCCGTAAGCACCATCTTACGGAACCTTGCGCGCGTCGCTCTCCTGCGGCGCGCGGCCACTTTCAAAAGTCCCAACCGATAAGGTGTTTTCTTGGATATCTCCAGTCTCGTCAATTCCGAAGATCTCTTCGAGCTGCAGCTCCTGCATCCGGCCACCGAGGAGCCGCTCGGCATCTCCTTCATGATCCGCTCGGCCGAGAGCAACGAGGTGAAGAAGATCGTTCGCCAGCATAGCGACCGCTTCCTCGCCAGCCGCAAGAAGAAGCTGACCACCAGCAAGGTCGAGGCCGAATATCTCGACAAGGCCGCCGCCGCCATCGCCTCCTGGAACTGGGGTGAACAGCAGTGGAAGGGCGAGCAGCCGGTGCTCTCCTTCGAGAAGGCCCGCGAAGTCGTCGAGGATGCCGGCTGGATCTACGATCAGGTGGCCGGCGCCTCGGAGGACCGCGCAAATTTTATGAAGAGCTTGCCGAAGGGCTTTCAGAAGCCGTAGGGATCGTAGCGCGCTATGATTGCGTGCGCGATACAAATGGCGAGACCCGGCGCGAACGCAACGAGGCCTTCGAGCTTTTAAGCCCGGAGGCCGAGGTGCCGGAGGCCGGCCATGCGCTCTGGGACTGGTTCTGGGACCTGCGCTCGGCGCAGGCCCCCGGCTTTTCCGGCCCGGCGCCGCTCTCCCACCAGGAAATGCTGGCCTGGCTGCAACTGACCGGCAACCACCTGCGCCGCGAGGACATCGCCGTGCTGAAGGCGATGGACGGGCGCTATTGCCAGGCGGTGGAGGAGGAGACGGAGGCGATCAGGGTGCGGGAGGCGGGGTAGCGTTAGCATCCGCCGGAACGAGGATGAGGTGAACATGGTTGGGCATCAACACCCAGCCCCAGACCTCTACGCCAGCGGCACGACAATGATGAGCCAGGAGATTGCGATAGAGCGCATAGTCATCGTCGCAAAAGAAGGTTTGCGCCCGCCCGTTGCCGCGTTGGGTAACATGATGTGGGGTATCAGGGATGACGATACGAGCGAGACAGGCCATTGGCTGCCTTGGTCAGATCTAATCTTATTGAGTGCACGGTCACCGTATTTAAATCAAAAGATGGTCCAGTAACGGATATTGCAAGTTCTGCGAGCTTGAGAACCCCATGACTATTGCACTTTCAGGCATCCATCAAAGTGTCAGCGCGTATTTTTCCTATTTGCAATAGCATCGAAAGCCGCATCCAGTTTGTGATATCGCTCCATCAGCAAATCACTGCATTTATCAACTGTGACCTTGGGGTTCTTGTAAAGTGGGTCGCGCGCCATCTTCTTTTCCCATTCATCCATAATCTGGCGCGCCAGGTCGGCATTTTCCGTTACATTAACCAATCCTGCTTCAACTGCCTTGCGCACTTTTAGATATGATTCAACGCCGATGCCGTTGCGGCAGAAATAGGCGGCACTCAGGCTGGCGTAACTGGCGTTCGTAAACGCAGTCGTTAGTTCTGCGAGCTTTTGATCGTCTCCTGCAGTAGCGATTCCGCTTATCATGCACATGAAAGTTGCGAAAATTAATCGACGCATGTTGCCTCTATAGGTTGATTTAAGCTCTTAGATATCGGTGTTCAGCCGAAGATGCGCCGAAGCTGGTCGCGTATCCATCCCACATAAGGGGCGATTGGTTTGGTGTAATCTAGTTTTTCCTGTTCAGTTAGGGGCGGGTCATTGCTAGTGTCTCGCAGTATTTGTGAAAATGTAGAGGTGTCCGTAGGGCGGGGAAGGACTTCGAACATTGCTAGTTTGGATGTGCTGCCATCGTGGGAGAGGTATTGGCAAACGACTGTTGTCGTGGTCACTTCTGCATTCTTGTTTAATACGTTAAAATTCAGGGTTGCGGTATAATATACCGGCTTCATCCTGCCTTTATCAAATTCCTTCAGATACACTTCTTTGAGATATGGGATGTTCTCGTATCGCTCCCCGACATCAGCCCTTGTCGCAGGCCTGTCGCTAAGAAAGAATCTGTTGCGCTCATAGGTAGATGGTGCCGCGAGATATTTTGCCAGTTTTGTCTCACAGGCTCTCACGATCGGCGGATCAAAGACGCCGCAGCCGCTCAACATTGGCAACATGAGCGATGCCGCAACTACGTTTGAAAACGACTTCATAAAATCCCCCTAGTGCCCCGGCTGATTTTTGCCATCAATTCGAAAGGTATACCAGTGATAGATGTTGCAACTCTCGGTATTTCTGTTGACAGCTCCAATGTACGGGCCGCGGCTGATGATTTTGATGGGTTCGCTGCGGCAATGAATCGTGTTGTGCGGGGCTCTGGCGCGGTGTCTCGCGCACTAAAGACAATGAATAATGACGCAAAAATAATGGGTGGAGTCGTCGATAAAACTATTGCTCAGATTAACAAGTTCGGCGCAGGGTCCGCCCCTTTGGTCAACAGATTTCAGGGAGCGTTGGCCGCCCTTAACACTCCATCAAACGACAGAGGATTCGCGTCACAGTCTTCGAATGTAAGGTCTCAAGCGAACGCGCCGACCTCCGCCCAGCTCAATCACACGGGAAACGAGCAATATGACTATTTCTTGGATCATCGTGCTGAATTTGCCGCAGATCTCGGGCCGGGCGTGTTAGACAATCTCGTCAGCGCAGCAAGCATCTTGACCAAAGCCGTCGTCGGGTTGATCCCCATCGCGGGCGATCAGGCGAGCACCGTTGCCGGCGATTGGGTAGATAGCTTTAGCCCATCCAATATGCGGCAGAAATCTGAAGCAGACGCAAGAGCAAAGGGCGATCGAGCAAGGCGTTTAATGGCTTTGCCAGGTGCCAAAGATGACCCAGTAATCGCGAGGTATGCTGGTGTTATGATACCGAGGGATGAGACCCTTACAAAAACTTTCGAATTTCATAAAGGGGCGAAAGATTTTTTTGATCAAGCGCTCAACAATTTGAATAGTGCGCTCTCGGATATTGAACCGCAACTCTCGTTTCCGCCTTCAGCAAGCGGACCGGATAATCCCTTATTTGCGGCGCAGAAAAGCTATGAAGAAGTGATGAGTAAATTTAAAGCTGAGGCAAACCCAATAAATGCTCTGTTCAATCTGGACAAAGCGTTGTCTGACGCCGCAGCGAAGATGTCAGATGTTCCTGAGATTGCCGCTTCGTCGGCAAAGCTCAAGGTCGCGCTGGGACCGATCAAAGATGATCTAAGCCTTGCGAACGGCTTGATGGCCAAACATAACGCTGCGAACAAAGAGAAACCTGCTTCGCTTAATAATATAAAGCAATCCATTTTTGCCGAAAGCGGCACCACGGCAAGTATACTCCTTCCAAATATTGCCGCTTTCTCTCGCGTTAGCCCGCTCGCGATCGAAACTAAATCGAAGCAGTCCATAGCCGGTAGCGCTGGGGTTCAAAATAGCCAAAAGGATGAGCTACAAGGTATTCAGCAAGCTACTGATGCTCTTACGAAATCCTCCAAGGACAACACGGAGCAAGTAAAAGTCGGAATACAGACCTCCGCTCAGTCCGCTGCCGCGACGGACAATGTGAAGTCGAAGGTTGTCACGCTGAAGCAAAGCCAGGACGAGCTTCAGAAAAGTTGTGCCGTGCAATTGGCGCAAATGCCGCAATTGACCAAGGCGGCCAACGACCAGGCTGATGCCTATCGGCGCGTTGCCGACGCGCAGGCGCTGCAGAAGCTTGCGGGCGATATCCAGTTCCAGCAGGAGCAGATGGGCCGCTCGACCATCGATCAGACTGTTGCTTCGACACAGAAGCAATATGGCCTGCCGGTCGATATGAACTCGGCCTCGGCCAATATCATTCGCTACAATGAGCAGCTGAAATATGCCCGCGAGCTTGCCGGCGATTTCGCCTCGACGCTGGTCAGCGGCTTGCGCAATGGAGAGGGCCTTTGGAAATCCTTGGGGAAGGCGGCGATTTCCGTGCTCACCAAGATTTCCGACAGACTGTTGAACGATGTGCTCAACAGCCTGTTCAAGGTCAATAGTGCTGCCGCAGGCGGCGGGCTGTTCGGTGGCGGCGGTATTGGCGGCTTATTCTCAAACCTGTTCGGATTTGGCAGCGGCGGTGGTTTCAACATCGGCTCGAATGCAACCGTGCCCACCTCCGGCTTCGATCCCTTCAGCGCTCTATCCGCTGGATGGGCAGATGGCGGCTATACTGGTCCTGGCACCACCTATGAGCCGGCAGGCATCGTTCACGCCGGCGAGGTCGTCTGGAGCCAGAGGGATATTGCCCGGGCTGGCGGCGTCGGCGTTGTCGAGGCGATGCGGCTTGGCCGGCGCGGCTATGCCGATGGCGGCGTGGTCGGCGAGGGCGGGCCGCAATTGCTGCGGGCGCAGCCAGATGCTGCCGTTCCCGTCCGTCGCCTCAGGGCCGACAATCAGAACGATGCCTCCGGCTCCGCTTCCGGCGTGCATGTCACGGTCGGTGTTTCCGTCGATGAGGACGGCAATCTGAAGGCCTATGTGAAGAATGTCGCGCAATCGGAAGCGCAGAGTTCGACGCGGCAGGGGCTGAATGATTTCAATCAGCAGCTTCCCGATCGCGTCGCGCAGATCAACCGCAATCCCCGGAGGCGCTGATGACCGTTTCCTATCCCTACAGCCTGCCGGCCTTTGCCGATCTTCTGAAGATCTCCAGCATCGTCTGGGACATTCAGCGCAATGACGAGCTTTCCGGCTCCGGCGATGGCCGGGTCTGGCAGGCGGAGCTGGCGCCGCCGCTCTGGACCGGCACGGTGACGCTGGCCGACACGTACAATGCGGAGGCGAAACAGATCGCCGCCCGCATCCGCAAGCTACACGGCGCCCAGGAGGCGCTTTTTCTTTATGATCCGCTGTCGAAATATCCGCAGGCCGACCCCGACGGGACGAAGCTCGGGAGCGCTGCGGTCAGTGTCGCAGCACTCGGGGCCGACAATGCCTCGCTCAGCCTCAAGGGCCTGCCAGCTGGTTATCGATTGACCGTCGGCGATAAGATGCAGGTCGGCTATGGCGGCCGCTACGCCTTTCTCGAAGTCTCGGAAACGGTTGATGCCAGCGGGCAGGGCATCACGCCCGTCTTCGGCGTTTTCCCGCATCTGCCGGCCGGCTTTGCCGCCGGTCTCGGTGTGACGCTTCTGCTGCCGGCCTGCAAATGCCTGGTCATGCCGGGCAGCCACAATCCCGGCACCGCGAGCGGCCCGATCACCACGGGCGCCACCTTCAAGATCATCCAGAAGAAATAGACGATGAAGAACATCACCTCCGCTTTCTTCGCGGCGCTGACCGGCGCGCGCGACAAGGGGCTCGTGCCCCGTCGTTTCGTCTGGATCACCGGCAAGGATCTCGCCAGTGGCGCGCCCGCCTCGATCGGCGTCTGGACCGGCGATGACGATATCAACATGACAGTCACCTCCGGCGTCACCGGTCTGCCGGAGGCGCGGACCTACTATGGCGGCCTCAATCTACAGGTGAGCCCGATCCCGCGCACGGCGGATCTGACAATCCAGACCGTGACCATCACCATCGGCCAGATCGCGCCCGCCGTGCAGCAGCTTGTGCGCGGCTACGATCTGCGGCTGGCGCCGATCGAAATCCATGACATGTCGTTCGATACCGGCACGCGCCTGCCAAGTGCCGCGCCGGAAATCGCCTTTCTCGGCATTGCCGATGGCGCTCCGATCAAGACGCCAGCCGTGGGGCAGGATGGGGATATTGAGATCTCCGCCATCTCCGCCGCCATCGCTATGCTGGAGCGCACCAATCCGGCCAAATCCTCCTATGAAGGCCAGAAGCGCCGCAGCGGCGATGAATTCGGCCTTTATTCCAGCACCGTCGCCAATTGGCAGATCCCCTGGGGGCAGAAATGAACAGCGATCTTGTCAGAGTCAAGAACTGGCGTGCCCGCTTCGTCGCCGAGATCGATCGGCTGAAGCGCACGCCCTTTGCCTGGGGCAGCCATGATTGCGGCCCGGGCCTTGCCGGCAATCTGGTGCTGGCGATCACCGGCGTCGATTGCGCCGCGCAGTTTCGCGGCGAGTATTCGACTGCCGCCGGCGCGCTGAAGACGATGAAAGCGGCGGGCTTCGACAATCTTGCCGATCTCGTCGCCAGCATGCTGCCGGAGATTCACCCAAGCGAAGCCGGCATCGGCGATATCGCCGCCATCCCACATGAGGGCCCCTTTGGCTACGCGCTCGGGGTCGTCAATGGCGAGCGCATCTTCGTGCTGCGCGAGACCGGGCTCGGCACCGTCGACCTGCTCGACGCCAAGCGGGCCTTCAAGGTCGGCTAATCCGGCCTCTCGATATCAATTTTATCCCTGACCGGTGACAAGTCGGCGCGGCTCTGCCGCGACGACCTTTTCCTATGCGTCAATCGAGGTCGTCCGATCCATGAAATATTTCATCCTGCTTCTGAACGTCCTCGGCTTCTGGCTGATGGCGGATGCAGCCCATGCCGAGCCGATCAGCCTGGCGATCACCTCGATCGCGGGCTTCTTCAGCTCGATCGGCGCCATCGGCAAACTTGTATTGACCGTTGCCATCAACATCGGCCTGTCTCTGGTCGAAAAGGCGCTCGCGAAGAAGGATAAACCTCAGCCAGCCGGAACGAAGCTTGAGATCAGCATGGGGGACGATCATGCGATGTCCTTCATTATCGGCAGTTATGCGACCGCTGGCAAGCGCAAGTACGCCGGCACCTGGGGTGAGGACGGCAAGACGCCGAATGCCTATTTCACCGATGTCATCGAAATCGGCAGCCTTCCCAACCGCGCCGGCGAACGCGGCCTGACCAGCGTCTGGATCGACGACCAGAAGGTCGGCGTTCTCTGGGATCAGCCGCATCCTGATGGGCGCGGCTTCCCCGTGCTACAATATCGCATCAAGGACAAGGACTATCTTTGGATCAAGTTCCTCGACGGCACGCAGACGAGCCCCGATCCGTATTTGATGGCCAAGTTCGGCATTCATGCCGAGCGCCCCTGGAAACCGACCATGATCGGCCGCGGCTGCCAAGTCGTCATCCTCACCTCGCGCTATAATACCGATCTTTTCAAAGGCGTCCCCGCGGGCCTTTTCGAGCCGCATCCGCTGCCGCTCTATGATATCCGCAAGGATTCCTCAGTTGGCAGCAATGGCGGTCATCGCTGGGCCGATCCTTCGACGTGGGAGCCCAGCATCAACCCGGCTGTGATGATCTACAACCTTGCCCGTGGTGTGTATTACGGCTCGGAATGGGTCTATGGCGGCCAGAATATCGGCGCCTTCTGCCTGCCGGCGACGAACTGGATGGCGGCGGCGAATGCCTGCGACGCGTCCGTCCAGCTCGACGGCGGTGACAGCGAGCCAGCTTTCCGTGCCGGCTACGATATCCAATGCGATCAGGAACCCCTCGATGCCATTTCCGAGCTGCTGAAGGGCTGCAACGGCCGCATCGCTGAAGTCGGCGGCATCTTCAAGATGCTGGTGGGGACGCCGGGCGCGGCGGTCTATTCCTTCACGGATAATGATATCATCGTCACGGAGGAGCAGGATTTCCAGCCATTTCCTTCGCTTTCAGCAACTTATAACGCCATCGAGGCCACCTATCCGGAGCCAGCGGAAAAATGGGCCACGAAGGACGCGCCGGGCCGTTACAACACCGATCTCGAAGCTCAGGACGGCAATCGCCGTCTGCCGGCGCAAGTCCAGCTGCTTGCCGTACCCTTTGCCAACCAGGTGCAGCGCATTGGCCTGGCGATGATCCAGGATTACCGGCGCTTCCGCGTGCACCAAGTATCGCTGCCGCCGGATGCCTATCCACTCGAACCGAACGATGTGGTTTCCTGGTCGTCGGCTCGTAACGGTTATGACGAGAAAAAATTCCTTGTCGTCAAAGTGGAGCCGCAACCGAATTTCCTGATCGTTGTCACTCTGAAGGAAGTCGATCCGGCCGACTACGACTGGCATTCAGGCCTGCAATTGCCAACGGCGGTCGGCTGGCTCGGGCCTATTACGCCGCCGTCGCAGCCGATGATCGGCTGGACCGTCGAACCCTCGACGATCAAGGATGCCGGCGGCATTGACCGTCGCCCGGCAATCAAGATCAGCTGTGCGCCTGAGCTCGATGATGTCGCGGGCGTATGGGTACAGGTGCGTCTGAAGGAAACCGGCGATGTCGTGTTCGACAGCGACAGCAATCCTTATGCCGTTCCATATTCGTGGTTGATTTCCGGCCAATGGACGCTTGCCAATACAAACTATGAGGCGCGGGGTCGATATCTTCCGCAGTCGAGCCGGGCAACGGACTGGTCGGCTTGGCTGGCTGTCAAGACGCCGAACGTCCTTATTCAGACTGCTGACGTTCTTGATGGCGCAATCGTCCAATCCAAGATTGCTGATGCGGCCATATCGGCTGCAAAGATCACGGATGAGGCGGTCTCCAATCTGAAACTCGCCGACCATGCGGTTTCGACGGCAAAGCTTGAGATAGCTGCTGTTACGGCTGACGTGCTGGCCAGCGGCGCTGTGATCTCCGCGAAACTTGCGGATGGAGCGGTCACGGCTCGGGCGCTCGCTCAGGGCGCAGTGGATGCCACCAGCCTTGCAAGCGACATCAAGGCCGTTGAAGTCGTTTCTGCGCTGCCGACGACCGGCAATGACGAAGGCCGGCAGGTCTACCTCCCAACGGACGGGAAGCTCTACCGCTATCATAACGGCGCGTGGACGGCGGCGATTGCTGCCGTCGATGTCAATGGGACTTTAAATAGCTCCCAAATTGCCGATAACGCCATCACGAGCGGCAAGCTGGCGCCACTCGCCGTTGATGCAAGCAAACTTGCGGATGGTTCTGTCAGTGCTGCAAAGCTTGCGGCCAATGCGGTCGACGCAACCAAGTTTGCCTCCGGCATCCGGCCGGTGGAAATTGTCTCGAGTTTGCCGGCCACCGGTAATATCGAAGGGCGCACCGTTTATCTGACAGCCGACGACAAGCTCTATCGTTATACCGGCAGCACCTGGACGGCTGCGACGCCAGCATCCGACATAACCGGGCAGATGACGGATGCACAGATCGCCGCCGTCAATGCGGCCAAGGTCACCGGGACACTGGTTTCCTCGCAGATCGCAGATGCGGCGATCACCAATCAGAAGCTTGCCGTATTAGCGGTTGACGCCGCAAAGCTCGCGGACAATGCCATCACCACCACTAAGATTGCAGACAATGCGATCTCGACGCCGAAGCTTCAGGCCAATGCGATCACCGCCGACAAGATCGCGGCGAATGCCGTCACGGCGAAGTCCCTCCTTCTGATGGACTTCGAAAACCTCGTCCAGAACGGAAAGTTTGAGGACAGCGCCTCGTCCATCGCGTCTTATCTGACGGTGGTTGGCGTAAACACCACGATGGCATACGTGCCTTCGGATAACACTGGTTCCCTCATGTTGCAGATGGTCAAGGCCACGACCGCCAGCAACAGCGAAGTGCGCACCATCGCATATATTCCCGTCACGGCAGGCGAGCCCCTCTACTTCGAGACATCGTTCAAGAGCGGCACGACGGACACCTCCATCAACGGGGCCTACTATCGGCTCATGTGGTTTGATGCGAACAAGGCGCTGATCACGCCAAACTACACCGAACTTGCGGGCAACAAGGCATTCGGCACCACGTGGACAGACTATAGTGGGAAGATCACTGTCCCTGCCGGCGCGTGCTTTGCCCAGGTGCGGTTCTTCAACACGAGCACCACGGCACCGACGCTCTTGATCGACCGTGCAATCATCCGCCGCGCCAATGCCGCGAGCCTGATCGTCGATGGCGGTATCACGGCGAATGCACTCGCGGCCGGCTCCGTCACGACATCCGCTCTCGCGGCCGGTGCGGTTACGGCTGACGATATTGCCGCAAACGCTGTGACGGCTGGGAAGATCGCCGCCAACGCAGTGACGGCCGGAACAATCGCTGCGAATGCTGTCACGGCTGGTCAGATCGCAGCCGGCGCCATCGGCGCCACGCAGATCGCGGCCAAAGCCATCACGGTTGACAAGATGGTTTTATCCGACTTCACCAATCGCTGTGAAAACCCGAACTTTGGCGAAGGGGACAAGAGTTGGGTGAACGGTCTTGGCGTCGCCATCCTCAACGGCGCAAACGCTTACACAGGCAACTACTATATGAACATCGGTGCCGGTGCCGTGGCGAACGTCATTGCGTCGAGAAACAATAATATTTTTCCCGTCCTCCCCGGCGAGGAATATTTCCTTCAAGTGTTTGCAAAGGCCATCGGAAACCCGACAGGCTCGCTGTCTGCTCGTATCCGCTTTATGGGCGCAGACAAAATCAACTATCTTAACGCCACGGGCTTCAGTATTCCCGTGACGGTTGGAACTTTGTACACGGAATTGAATACAACGATCATCGTGCCGTCCGGAGCGGTTTATGCTTGGGTTGATTTTGTCCCCGGAGAAAATCTTACCTCTGCCGGTAGCTACCAGATCGGATTCGTCTCCTGCCAGCGTAGGAGCAGCGGTAAACTGATTGTGGACGGCGCCATCACCGCCGAGAAGATGGCGGCAAACGCTATCACCGCCGACAAGATCGCGGCGAATGCGATTACAGCTCGCAGCCTCATTCTGCAGGATTGGGAAAATCTTATTCCCGATAATCAGCTGCAAGCACCTATTGCCTGGTCTGCGCTCAACGATACGGTCGTCAATCCTTCAACAACGCAAGCCTTCACCTCGAAAGGAGCGTTTGACTATACGTATTTCAATGGCGCTGGTTACATGCAGATCGCTCAAAGCCAGCCTTTTGCGGTGGTTTCCGGTCAGGAATATCTTTCCTCTATTCAGGTGATCCGCACGTCGGGCACCAAATACGGCCTGTGGGCTCGTATCCACTGGCTTGACGCTAACGGCAACCTGCTAGTCCCTGATGTCTACGTCAACATGTGTGCCTACGGTACATCAGATGGCGGAACTGCAAACGGTCTGCAGACCTTTACGGCTGGTATCACGCCGCCTGCCACAGCCTTCGGCGCTGTGGTGAAGATGTATATCCATAGATCTTATACGGATGGCAACGTCTCGATCGGCGGGCTAAGTGTTCTGCGCAAGGCGTCGGCTAGCCTGATCGTTGATGGTGCGATCACCGCGAACAAGATCGCCGCCAACGCCGTTACAGCCGGCAAAATTGCGGCTAACGCCGTCACCGCTGGAACGATTGCCGCCGATGCAGTCACGGCCGGTATGATCGCCGCTGGCGCGGTTTCGGCAGCACAGATCGCGGCTGACGCCATTACGGCCGACAAGCTGGCATCGAACTCGGTGACCACGGACGCTCTGGCGGTTGGTTCGGGCAAGAACCTGCTTCAAAACACCAGCTTCACGATGGGTCTGGACTGCTGGGGCGTCACCTATACCAGCGGCACCATTCCAGGGCTTGCCATGCGTATCCGCCAAGCGGGTGAGGCATGGGCTGGCCGCAACAATCCGGTACTGGAACTGAGGCAGGGCAGTGGACCCAGCGGCTTCTATGCCGATATCCGATGGAAGCGGCCTGATGGGGGTGGTCTGGCCAACTCGCTGCCATTCTCGGTGCTGTGTGCACCGGGCGAATGGTTGGAAGCAACAGCCTATATCTCGGCACATCGCTGCAGCGTGGAGCTGCGTATCGAATGGGTGGGGGCTGATGGTGGCGCGCTCAGCTATACCGCCGCCTCAACCAATGCCGGCAATGCTTCAGATCAGAACAATCCCGATCTTTGGCCGCGTCTGCGCACAGCTGGTGCGGCACCCGCCAACGCGGTTGCCGCTTCCTTCCATCTGCGCAAGCTGGACACCATCAGCGGCCAGACCGACAGCTTTATGTTCGTGAACAAGCCCATGCTGTGCCGTATCCCGGCCAGCGCGACCGAACCGACGCCGTGGAGCGATGGCGGCGTGGTCATGATCACGAACGGTGGCATTGTCGCCAGCGCCGTTACGGCCGACAAGATCGCCGCCGACGCCGTCACGGCCGGGAAGATCGCTGCGAATGCGGTCACGGCGGGCACGATTGCGGCCGGTGCGGTCACCGCGACCACGATCGCGGGCGCCTCGATTACCGGCGACAAGCTTGCCGCCAACACGATCGGCGCGGATCAGATCGCGGCGAATGCCATTACCGCCAAACAGCTCGTCCTGACTGACTTCAGCAACATGGCCGATAATGGCTGGCAGACTGGAACGCTGGATGGCTGGACCGTTCAGAACCAGCAGGCTTTCTATAACGACACAGTCTCTGGAAATGCGGCGGGCTGGATTCTGCAGTCCCTCGGCCGTGACTGCGCGCGGTCGAACTTCATTACCGTGACGGCGGGCGAAGTCTATGCCTTCGATGTCTGGGTCTACAACACCGACGCTAACGCTGCGAACGTCTTTGCCGCAGTCCAGACTCCCACCGGCACGTGGGGTTTCAACGCCGTAACGGGCACCACCGTTAAGAACGGGTGGGTACGTTTGCAGGGCCGCTACACAGTACCAAGCGGCTATACCAAGCTCGCGATGCTGCTTCAGGTCGAAAGGACGGCGGGAACCGGTGGTTCATGCTACTGGTCGAAGCCCGTCATGCGCCGCGCCGTTTCGGCCGAGCTGATCGTTGATGGTGCGATCACCGCGAACAAGATCGCCGTCAATAGCCTCGATGCCATCACTGCCAACCTCGGCGCGGTCAATATCAGCTCGGCCGTCATCGGCACGCTGCAGGTCGGAACCTCCAACATCTCCGGAGGTGCAGTCACCGGGGTTGGTGTTGGGCGTGTTGCCGGCACGCAGACAATCGGCGCTGGCGGCACAGTCAATCTCGTGAGCTGCGTGGTTAATGTTGCCGGCGATGGCCGCGTTGTGATCGACGCTATGACACTCGGGCAGTTCAATCAGAACGGCGGCAGCCAGAACTCCCAGCCCATCGGGTGCAACATCTTCCGCGACGGCACCGCGATCTTTAGCCAGACCTATTATCTCGGTGTGGTTCAGACCGTGGTTAGCGGCACGGGTGGCAGCAACGGCAGCACCACACAGACTACCTATACGGCCGGCCTCGTCGCTGTCTCGGGCCTCTACGACGCCCCCGGCGCAGGCAACCACACCTACATCCTGCAGATCTATTGCCCCGGCAACACCATCGGCTGGAACGAAAGCAACATCACCGCAACTGCTCTCAAGAGGTGACCTTGTGACCGCGTTAGAAGACAGAACGATCCACTACATCGTCTACGGTCCTGACGGCGCTATCAGGCAAAGCGGCGACTGTGCCCTGAGCCTGCTCCAGCACTATGCGGAAGTCTACGGCAAGGGCTTTGAGGCGATGGAAGTTGAGGCCAACCAATATCGTCGCGATATCGACGCGCACTGCTACGTCCTCAACGGGATCATAACCGCGAAGGGGCAAGCCATCTCGGTGACCGATTTCACGATCAAGGCCGATGGCGTGGATCGGGTGCACTTTGCCGTGCCGGCTGGGACCTCGGTCGTTCATGCCAACGAGATCGTCGCGATCGAGGACGGAATTTTCGAATTCACGACGGACGTTCGCGGCGACCACCGCTTTCCCTTCATCGCCGCAGCCGGCTTTCACGATTTCGAGGTGATCATCCATGCTGTTTAAGGTGTCCGCAGATCTCACCCTGGAGCGCGTCCAGGCACAAACGGACATTGACCGACAGGTGAGGCTAGCACGAATGCTCTTCATCACCCTCATTCCCGGTCAGGAAGCGGTCTATGCGCTGAAGCTTCGTGAGGCCGAGCTGATCGCCGCCGACCCCCGTCAAGGCGGCAGCGTGCCCGAAGGCGAAACGCCGCATATCACGGCCGAGGCTGCCGAGCATGACGTTAGCCGTTTTGAAAAGGCGGTCGAGATCCTCACGCGGGACCAGCACTGGGCGGTCGGATCGCAGATGATCGAGACCTTGCGCCGATCGGCGAACGCCGCTCTTGCCGCCGCCAGAACCGCTCCCGAAATCCGCGCCGCCTGCGAGATCGATTGGCGGGCCGTTCGCATCTTTGCCCAAGCTTGAACAGAAGAAAGGACTGCCATGTACCGCATAGATAGCATGTATGAACCGATGGTCGAGGCGCTGCTTGCAGCTCGTTCCGAAAACAGGGCTGATCGCTGGATGGCATGCACCGCCTTCTGGCTCGGCCGGCAGCAGATCTACAATGTGCCAGATTTCTGGCTGGCGCTTGCCGCCAAAATCACCTCCGGACTAGGTGCGGCTGACAGGGACGCGATCCTTGATCAATTGAGCAACAAGGAAGTAACCCTAGCCAGCTCGGCCATGGAGTGGCCGGAGACGCCGGAAAGTCTTCTTTCCATCGTTGCCGGCTGGTCGCCAGAAGCGGAGCCGGTCGATCTTTACGCCTATGCTGCCTCCAAACGCTACGCTGTTGAAACGGGCAGCATCGTTATCGATGGTATGCGCATCATGACCGATCGGGCGAGCCAATCACTGATCACTGGAGCCTATAACTATGTGCAGGCAAATCCCGACGTAATGGTAAGGTTCAAGACGGTAAGCGGTTTTGTTGAACTGACGGCGACACAGATGACGGCGATCGCGAATGCAGTTGGTGCTCATGTTCAGGCGGCTTTTGCGGCCGAGGGTGAGGTGAACGCCCAAATCATCGCTGGCTCGATCTCCACCAAAGCGGCGATCGATGCTTTTGCTTGGCCGTCCAATGCCGCTATATCGCCCAGCATCTGATGGAATGCCCACATGCGCTCGTTAGGACGCGCAAGAGGCCATTCGCGCCGCCCTGAGGCAAGGTCGCGCCGATGCGATCGGTCGACGTTCGGCTAGGTTTCTGAGGCGTTAAAACCGACTATGTATGCAAGTATAGATCGATATCCAAAGCTCGATGGACCTGCCAGCCAGTACACCAGGTGAGCGATATAACCCGTAAGACGAAGGTACAGAAGCTGCCTCGGATTTAGGCGGCCTTTATGCTGGAGGCGATTGGGTTTCGTTACGAGAGCCAACTCTGCCTGGTGGTATCCTTGCCAGGCGTCTCATTCGTATTTTGCCATTCGAATTTATATTTTCGAGTTTGGAATGAAGCTTATGGATCACGAGAAATTCTTCTCGGCGGTGCGAGCGCCATTATTTGGCGGTCGGCTGTCAACAAATCAGGTCAATGGTATTGAGGCAATCCTGGATGCCTGGGTGGCAGAGCCTTTCGATCTCCGTTGGCTCGCTTACATGCTGGCGACAGTCTATCACGAGACGGACAAAGCCATGTGCGGAATTTCGGAAAATCTGAGCTATTCCGCAGCCGGCTTGCAGGCGACATTTCCGAAGTATTTCAATATGGAGCAGGCGGCTGCCTATTCTCGTCAGCCGAGACGGATTGCCAACCGTGCTTATGCTAATCGTTTGGGAAACGGCGATGAAGCAAGTAATGACGGCTGGCGCTACCGTGGCCGCGGTCTCGTGCAAATCACCGGGCGGGACAACTATGCCAAGTACGGCATCGTCGATGATCCGGATAGAGCTCTCGATCCTCGTAAAGCGATCGAAATCCTGTTCGACGGCATGATCAACGGCCGTTTCACCGGCAGGAAGCTTGCCGATTATTTTAGTGCTACGGGTTCAGATTGGATCGGTGCGCGCCGGATTATCAACGGCACGGATCGGGCAACCGACATTGCCGGCTTTGCCAAGAAATTCGCGGCGGCGATTGAGCGCGCTCGGTAGATTTATCCGAGGCCGGTTACAGACGCCTAGAGGCTGACGATACCGAGAATATCGACTCTTCGCACATGCCTTTCACGGCAGCTTCAACCAATTCAAAGTTTGGTCGGCATCGTATCGGTGAGCCGCTCCAATCCATTCAAGAGGAAAACATATGCTCAATACGAATGCGTTCCATAATGTTCTGAACGTTTTGATAGCATTGTCTGCATCCATGATTGCGGTTCTTTTGGCGACAGGCTGCACGCAGCTTGCAGATGGAGCCTTGGAATGTTCGCAATCCTTTGTCGGTCCAGGCTTTGCCGCTGTCGCGGTCACGGCTTTGAGTACACTGAAAATCATCATCAATATCTTGCGTGATGGTATTGCGGGTTTGATAAAGCCACAGCCGCCTGTCGATAAATGAAATCATTTGCCTGCCGTATCCCTGATGAACAGGTGACGGCAAGCAATCGACTGTTCCAAAATTCTGATTGAGAAAAGCGATGACGTTACATGAATTTCTGGATGCTTTGGGCATCAAAGCCGGTGTCGTCATCGCTGGTCTTTCCGGCGGCATTTTACGTGGCCTCTCCAGGCGCCGATATACGACACGAGAGATCGTCGCATCGCCGATCTGCGGCGCACTTGCCGCCACCTATCTAACGGAGCCGACGCTTTTCTATCTGCGCGCTATCAACTGGCCTTTGCCACAGAAGGATGTCGCAGCCATGAATGCCACGGCTTTCGTCGTCGGCATATGCGCCATGTGGATCGCTGATCTGGTTTTTGACACTATTTCCAGATGGGTTAAGGGCGGCCGTGAAACGCCGTAGCCGCATCATGCTTTCATGTGACATAGATGGCGCATAGGAGCGGGCGGCTATGACATATTTCCGATTGATATCCGTCCAATCCAACCTAATTCTTGTTTACCTTTTACGGCAATAAGAGATGGGGCGTCTTGTGGTTGATTTGTCGGATCGTTTTGCGGTTTCAAGCTGGTCCCTGCATCGGGCGCTCGGCTCCACCTATCCCTATAGGCCCGCCGATCAAGCATATCCGACTGGTCAGCCGACATATGGGAAGGGCACGATCGAATTGATCGATCTGCCGCAACAATGCGCCGATCACGGCATTTTTCGACTTGAGATTTGCTCCTTCCATTTACCGAGCCCTCTTCCTGGCTATCTCGGTGATTTTCGGAAGGTTATGGAGGAGGCTGGCGTAAAGCTTCAGACGCTGCTCGTTGAAGATGGGGATCTCAGTAATCCTGAAACCGCCCAGCGCGATGCCGAATGGATGGCAGGATGGATTGACGTCGCTGCGGCTCTTGGGGCTGAAAACATGCGCGTGATAGCTGGAAAGACTCCCCCGACAGATTCAGCTTTGACGCTTGCGGAGATCCATTTGCGGCGGCTGGCGGAATTGACTGCCGCAGCGGGAGTGCGTCTCGTCATAGAGAATTGGTTCGACCTGTTGCCGGCACCGACGGAGGTCAATCGGATTCTTGATGCTTTGCACGGCAAAGTCGGGCTCAACGGCGATTTCGGCAATTGGGAGCGGGACGGCAAATACGAGGATCTGGCAGAGATCATGGGCCGTGCCGAACTCTGTCATGCGAAAGGGCGTTATTCAGCAGCGGGGCTCGATGCAGCGGATTACGTCCGCTGCATTAAGCTTTCCAACGCGGCTGGCTATCACGGTCCTTTCACGCTGATCTACGACTCTTCATATTATCACGACGAGTGGACCGGAATTCTCGAAGAGCGAGATTGTATCGCGAATGTTTTCAAAGAGAATGCGGCATAAACTCCCGCTGCATTTTTGATACTAAAGCTAGAGAAATTGTGCTCAGGTTTTAGATACCGAGCTGGATGCCCAGGAATACGTCAATGAAAATCGTAGTCATGCAGTGCGCCAAGCAACTGATCTTGTGTTTGATAACCCGCATTGTAGAGGTCAATGGCAAGATTGGCTGCCGACAGACCTTCCTGACTTTGTAATCTGATGCTGCGTTCGGCACACCATGCAAAAAGTGCGCCTGCGAGGACATCGACGTCATCGGGGTAAAGCGGCGCATTGACCATCATAGACATTCGCTACACCATTCATTGTTGGAGCTTGGCATCGGGTGGGTGAAGCGAACACTGCTTGGGTTTTGCAAATTTGCAACTGAGTTCATCCCGCGACGTTAACGGCAGCCTGATTTGGGACAGACCATGTGTCTTAACGTGACACAGGTCTGTTCTTGGGCACATTATTGCCGATTTTGATGTCCACCGGGCGGTGCCACGGAAGGGGTAGTCCTCGCCGCTTCATCATGTGGTGCGACAAACAAGAGAACGCCGAGCGCAATTGCCAGCGCCACTAGAAGGATAACACGAGCCTTGGCTTGGAAGGCATCATTGATGGACTGGATGCGACGCCTTAACCGCGGCCTCAATCAGCTCCTCGGCGTATAAAAGTGCCGATGCCGTATCGTCGCCGTCAAGTTTTAAGTCCTTGCATTTGCGATGCATGGCTCTGCGAATCTGGGCCAGCAACGCCGCATCGATATCGACTTCACCTTCGTCAAATACATGCGTTAACGCAGACTGGGCGACAATTTCCAGGACCGCAACTCGCCCTTCAATTTCACCTAGGGAGGGTATCGCATTCCTCTTTACATGCTGTTTGCAATCGCGATGGGTAGTAAGCATTTCAGTCACCTCCTTCACGAAAGAAGATAACTATCGAGAAAGGAAAAAGTTCGGCCATTTCTCAAAAAAAAGCGCACCCTCGGAGTGTCCATAGCCATATTGATCTAGAGGCACGCATCCTCGGCAGCTTTGTCACTTCATAGGGCAAAGGTTGGGGTCCGATAATACATCGGCGCAGTGGGCCGAACGACGAAAATCATCATAGTAGAGCGTCCATACTGTGGTATCGGCGGCGCGATAAGGGCCGAATTTGAAGTATTGATTCTTTCCCAATCCGTGATCGGCATGTCCTATATGGCCAGTAACCGTAACGATCCATTTGTTATTGGCGAATATCTCAATATGGCCCGAGCCATCGGGGCCTGGTTTGCTGTAGATGGCAAAATCGATCCAGCCTGATGCCGGTGTCGGCAGCTTGTTGCCACGATTTATTACTTTTATGGCATCGGTGCAGCCTGTATATTCTTGCCCATCAGATATGCCCCAGTTGTCGTCGGTGGCCACCAATGCACGCATTTGATTGGTATCGGGACGGAACCAGACCGGCGCTTGGTCATCGCTGCAGGCCTTGCCGTTACTTTCAGGCTTGTGTTTCTTGACGGGGGCAACGTAGTTGGTTTCAACGGTTGCGAAGAGTTTGCCATTATTGAGCCGCAGTGCGAGGAAGGGGCTGAAATCCCCTGTGGCGTTCGGCCCGATTTCTCGCTTCCATTGCGCGATAAGGTAGCGATGGTCGCCCGAGGGTATGGGATCGGCGAATTTTACGGCGAAACCGTACCAAACCCCCTGATCGTATGGAACGCGATACTTGGTGCGCTCCCATATTTCCGCTCTCTCGCTGCAGTTTGTTTTACCCCGTGGGCAGAATGGTCTGACGCTCAATTTCAATGCGCCCGTTCCGGAATGCTTGACTTCCGATTGAAATTCGATCGTTCCGGCCCTTTGCTCGAAGTTATCGCGATAGTAAAGATGGCCAGATGGGGCGAAATCTGTGCCGTCGAAACCATCCCGCAACACCATTTGAGACGGACTATCGGCTAAAGCCGGTGCCGCGGCACAGGTGCAGGCCAATATGGCGGGCAGTGCGTACTTTGCATTCATGCTGGACTATTCCTGTGGCGAGACATTCGTAAAGTTTATCAATGACCTGTTCGCTTCCCACAGGCAAGCGAGAGCCGCGCCACTTTCAAAGCCGGGTTGATGATCCTGTAGTCAATTCCAATCAATTTCAGGCGAAATGCAGCCTGTGAATGTGATCATTGATGATACAACTTTAACCGCATGTTAGACGCTTTGCGGTTCATATCCCGCAGAATTGGGCTTTGGTTGCGGCTATCAATGCCCCGGACATGACTGTTCGTCGCTGCGACCTCATCGACGTTTGAATGTCGGTCATGACATAAACCGGCTAAAGGTCGCTGTTGGGGGCCGCCTTTGGCAAATGGTGAACTCGAGTTGGGCAGTCGAGAGGCGCAGCTACGACGAAAAATCGCGATCTTGACGTCGCATGCGTTTTTGCCCACGCGAGGGAGATGATTCATGTCACTGAAACGGTTTCTCGCGATATCGACTTCGTTCGTGTCGATCTCTATGCGTCGGCGGAGTGGGTCCGTGTCGGGGAGTTGACCTTCTACCCAGGGGGAGGTTTCGAGGCATTCGAGCCGGATGAATATGACTTCTCGATCGGTCAGAAGTGGCAGCTTGGCTTCGAAATACCGAAGAGATAGGTGGACAAATCGTTCCCTGCGCGTTTGATAGGCCGATCTATTTTTAAAGAAGGTTTTCCATGACGATCGATCAGGACCTTGCTCGTATCGGGCTGCAAGAGGAAACGCTGCGTTTCGATGCTTTTGACCTTTCGACCGCTTGGGTGCTCGGCAAGCTGTTGCGCGACCTCGCCAGTGAGCGCAACATGGGTGTTGCTATCGATATCACGCTTCATTCCATGCCGGTTTTCTACATAGCTTTGCCCGGTTCGACGCCTGACAATTCCAACTGGATCCGTCGGAAGCGCAACATGGTGCTGCGTTATTTCCGAAGCAGCTACGCCAGTGCGTTGCGGCTGCAGCAGCAGGGCAAGACGATCGAGGACAACGGGCTTTCAAGCACCGAATATGCTGCCTCTGGTGGCAGCTTTCCGATCTTCGTCAATGGTACGGGGTGCGTCGGCGCCGTCACCGTTTCTGGGCTGCCGCAGCGCGAAGACCACAATCTCGTTGTCGAAGCCTTGGCTCTCACCCTCGGCCACGAGCTTCACAATCTCAGCCTCGCATAGAGCGACGAGGCGGCGCACGTCGATGGGGCGCCGCCGCCGCTTTCAGATCTTGCCACCAGCCTCGGTGATGACTTTGGTCAAGCTTCCGGTTGCCGGGAAGAGGGGGATGAGGCATGCCTGCAGGGCGTGATAGATATCGCCCTTGCCCGGGAACAGCGTGTGAGCAGGAACGAGATCTTCCGTCAGTTCCTCATGCCAGCCGCCATTAGCACGATCGATAAAGGCGTGGCCGATTACGCTCCAGATCTTGCGGTAGCTCTCTTCGTGGAAATCGCTCGGGACGTGTTCATTCAGATAGTGAGCCGCGCCGGCACCCTCGCATGCAGGCCACCAAAGCTTGTTGCGCTTTGCAGGCACATCTTCCCAGTCGAGCGTATAGAAGAACCCATCCCTATTGTTGTCCCAGCCAAGTGACATGGATTGAGAAAAGAGACCCTTGGCTGCTTCCGGCATCCAGTCATGACGCTTTTCCCCCAGCGCCCAAAGTTGCAGGATAAGACGCGCCCATTCCAGCCAATGTCCTGGTGTCGTACCCGATGGGCGAAACATCTCATTGCCGCGATAATTCTTGTCAAGCACCCAATCGGCGTTGAAGTGTTCGGCAACGCGCCAGCCGACGGATCCTGCCGAACGGCGAATGACGAGATCGGCGATGCTTTCTGCTTTTTCGAGATATGTCTTGTCGCCGGTCGCTTCGAATGCGGCCATCAGGGCTTCCGTCAGGTGCATATTGGAGTTCTGGCCGCGATAGGTGCCACCGTCGATCAAGGACCAATCCCGATTGAACTCCTCGGCAATCGCCCCGTGCTTTGCTTCCCAGAACTTAGTATTCAGAATTTCCGTGACATCTGCCAACATGCCATCGGCCAGTGGATGACCGATCGTCTTTGCGGATGAGGCAGCAAGCAGCACGAAAGCGTGGCCATAGCCCTGCTTGCTGGAATCGACGGGGCCGTCATTGTTCAGCGACCAAAAGTAGCCGCCATGCGCCGTGTCGCGATGATGATTCCATAGATAGTTCATGCCGTGGTCGACAATTTCGTTAGCGCCGGGACGACCGAGCAACGACCCGATCGAGAAGCAGTGCACCATGCGGGCGGTCGAATGAATGCCGCGTACGGGATTTGCCTTATCCAACGGCTTGCCGGCATCGTCCATGTCGTAGAAGCCACCTTTGGGATTGACGGCGCGGTACTGGAAGAAATCGAAAAGCGCGTCCGCTTGATCAAGCAGCCAACGCCGATGGTAGGCGCGCGTGCTCCAGTTTCCGAGCGCTGCGGGTTCAACCTGTATATTCATGCCGTCCTCCATGGATTCTTTTCCTGACGCCGTATAGCGCCGCTCGAAAGCGCTGTCATGGCGTTATGGATGAAACTGTGTCGTCTGCCCTTCGTTGTCCATGGTCGGATCGGCAATTAGCGCAGGTACGGTCATTTTCCTGAAACGGCCGAAGGATGGAAGCATCGTCCTTGCTATCGAGCGGTTAAAAGCATAGATATGTTGACATAAAGATATCTTTATGTGATCTGAGGGCGGAGTCGCAATCAGGCCAGAGGAGTTCGCTTATGTTTGACAATCTTTTTGGTTCGGGAACGGCGAAGCGCGACGGCAGCGAGGTGTTTGAGGCTTTGCGACAAGCGGCGAGCGAGCGGATCCTCGTGCTTGATGGCGCCATGGGCACGCAGATTCAAGGCCTCGGCTTTGACGAAGATCAGTTTCGCGGTCATCGCTTCATCGGCTGTGCCTGCCACCAGAAGGGCAACAACGACCTTCTCATTTTGACCCAGCCCGATGCGATTGAAGAGATCCATTATCGCTACGCCAAGGCGGGCGCCGATATTTTGGAGACCAACACTTTCTCGTCCACCAGCATTGCGCAGGCGGATTACCAGATGGAAGGTGCGGTCTACGATCTCAACAAGGAGGGGACGCAAATCGTGCGCCGAGCGGCGATCCGCGCCGAGCGTGAAGATGGCAAGCGCCGCTTTGTCGCGGGCGCCATCGGTCCGACCAATCGGACCGCCTCGATCTCTCCCGACGTCAACAATCCTGGCTATCGTGCGGTCACATTTGATGATTTGCGTCTTGCCTATGGCGAGCAGATCGATGGCCTGATCGATGGTGGCGCCGATATCATCCTGATCGAGACGATTTTCGATACGCTGAACGCCAAGGCAGCGATCTTTGCCTGCGCGGAGCGTTTCGAGGCCAAGGGTATTCATCTGCCCATCATGATATCGGGCACCATCACCGATCTTTCGGGGCGCACGCTGTCCGGTCAAACGCCGTCAGCCTTCTGGAATTCCGTGCGCCACGCCAGCCCCTTCACGATCGGCCTCAATTGTGCGCTGGGAGCCAATGCCATGCGGCCGCATCTGCAGGAGCTTTCCGCGGCCGCGGATACCTTCATTTGCGCCTATCCGAATGCCGGTCTGCCGAACGAATTCGGTCAGTATGACGAGACGCCCGAGATGATGGCGGCCCAGGTCGAGGAGTTCGCTCGCGAAGGTCTGGTCAATATCGTCGGCGGTTGCTGCGGCTCCACGCCCGACCATATTGCAGCCATCGCTCAGGCGGTTTCGAAATATCCGCCGCGCCGAATTGCCGAACATCGGCCGTTCATGTCGCTCTCGGGGCTGGAACCGTTCGAGCTCACCAAGGATATCCCTTTCGTCAATGTCGGTGAGCGTACTAATGTCACTGGCTCGGCGAAGTTCCGCAAGCTGATCACCAATGCCGATTATACCGCAGCGCTTGCCGTCGCCCGCGACCAAGTCGAGAATGGTGCGCAGGTCATCGACATCAACATGGACGAGGGCCTGATCGATTCCGAAAAGGCGATGGTGGAATTCCTGAACCTCATTGCTGCCGAGCCGGACATTGCTCGCGTTCCGGTGATGATCGATAGCTCGAAGTTCTCGATCATCGAAGCCGGTTTGAAATGCGTTCAGGGCAAGCCGATCGTCAATTCGATCTCTCTGAAGGAGGGCGAGGAAAATTTCCTCAAGCAGGCGCGGTTGATGCGGATGTACGGCGCGGCGGTCGTCGTCATGGCCTTCGATGAGACGGGGCAGGCGGATAGCTACGAGCGCAAGGTCGAGATCTGCTCGCGTGCTTATAAGCTGTTGACGGAAGTGGCGGGCCTGTCGCCGGAAGACATCATTTTCGATCCGAATATCTTCGCCGTTGCGACTGGCATCGAAGAGCACAACAATTACGGTGTCGATTTCATAGAGGCGACGAGGACGATCCGCCAGACGATGCCGCTCGTTCATATTTCCGGTGGTGTCTCGAACCTTTCCTTCTCGTTCCGCGGCAACGAACCTGTCCGCGAGGCCATGCATGCCGTGTTCCTCTACCACGCCATCCAGGCGGGCATGGACATGGGCATCGTTAATGCCGGGCAGCTCGCCGTCTACGACAATATCGACCCGGAATTGCGGGACGCCTGTGAGGACGTGGTGCTCAACCGCCGTCCGGACAGCACGGAGCGCCTGCTTGAGATTGCCGAACGCTTCCGCGGTTCCGGCAGCAAGGAAGCCAAGACGCAGGATCTTTCCTGGCGTGAATGGTCGGTGGAGAAGCGGCTCGAACATGCGCTGGTCAACGGCATTACCGAATATATCGAAGCCGATACCGAGGAAGCGCGCCAGGCTGCCGAGCGGCCGTTGCATGTCATCGAAGGCCCGCTGATGGCCGGCATGAATGTCGTGGGTGACCTTTTCGGCTCGGGCAAGATGTTCCTGCCGCAGGTGGTGAAGTCAGCGCGAGTGATGAAGCAGGCCGTTGCCGTGCTCTTGCCTTATATGGAAGCCGAGAAGGTTGCCAATGGCGGCAGCAGCGAACGGCAGTCGGCCGGCAAAGTGCTGATGGCGACCGTCAAGGGCGACGTCCATGACATCGGCAAGAATATCGTCGGGGTCGTGCTCGCCTGCAACAATTATGAGATCATCGATCTCGGCGTCATGGTGCCGGCGACGAAGATCCTGGAAACGGCGATTGCCGAGAAGGTTGATATCATCGGTCTGTCGGGGCTGATCACGCCCTCTTTGGACGAAATGGTGCATGTCGCGTCCGAGATGGAGCGGCAGGGCTTCGATATACCATTGCTGATCGGTGGTGCTACCACGAGCCGCGTCCACACTGCGGTGAAGATCCATCCCGGCTATCACCGGGGGCAAACTGTCTACGTTACGGATGCGAGCCGCGCCGTGGGCGTCGTATCCGCTCTGCTATCGCCGGATGCGCGGCAGGGCTATATCGATACCGTTCGGGCTGAGTATTCCAAGGTCGCCGCCGCCCATGCGCGCAGCGAGGCGGAGAAGGTGCGCCTGCCGATTGCAAGGGCGCGCGAGAATGCCGAGAGGGTGGATTGGTCTGATTACGAGCCGGTCAGACCGCAATTCTTCGGGACCAAGGTGTTCGAGAGCTACGATCTTGCTGAATTGGCGAAATATATCGAC
The DNA here is from genome assembly GCF_030182565.1 of Rhizobium centroccidentale. Lineage (NCBI taxonomy): Bacteria > Pseudomonadati > Pseudomonadota > Alphaproteobacteria > Hyphomicrobiales > Rhizobiaceae > Rhizobium > Rhizobium centroccidentale. The sequence goes on from NZ_JAQJCG010000002.1 coordinate 174,747, forward strand.
TGGACTCCATTCTTCCAGACCTGGGAGCTCAAGGGTCGTTTTCCGGCAATTCTCGAAGACGAAAAGCAGGGCGAGGCGGCACGACAGCTTTACAGCGATGCGCAGGCGATGCTCGAAAAGATCATCACGGAAAACTGGTTCCGCCCGCGTGCGGTCATCGGCTTCTGGCCGGCGGGCACGGTCGGCGATGATATCAGGCTGTTCACCGACGAAAGCCGCAATGAGGAGCTCGCCACTTTCTACACGCTGCGGCAGCAACTATCGAAGCGAGACGGTCGCCCGAATGTGGCGTTGTCGGATTTTGTGGCGCCGGTTTCCAGTGGTGTCGGCGATTACGTCGGCGGCTTCGTCGTCACGGCCGGTATCGAGGAGGTGGCCATTGCCGAACGCTTCGAGCGGGCCAATGACGATTATTCGTCGATCCTCGTGAAGGCACTGGCCGACCGCTTTGCCGAAGCCTTCGCGGAGCGGATGCATGAGCGGGTGCGTCGAGAGTTCTGGGGTTATGCTGCGGATGAGAATTTCACGAGCGAGGAGCTTGTTCTCGAAGCCTATGCGGGCATCCGTCCTGCACCTGGCTATCCGGCGCAGCCTGACCATACCGAGAAGGATACGCTTTTCCGCCTGCTGGATGCCGAAGCGACAACGGGCGTAAAGCTCACAGAAAGCTATGCGATGTGGCCGGGTTCTTCCGTCTCCGGCATTTATATCGCTCACCCGTCTTCCTACTATTTCGGTGTCGCCAAGATCGAGCGCGATCAGGTCGAGGATTATGCTGCCCGCAAGGGCATGCCCGTGGGCGAGGTGGAGCGCTGGTTGGGTCCGGTTCTCAATTATGTGCCGGAGAAGCGCGAGGCTGCGATCGACGACGCAGCCTGATTGCGAGTCGTTTCAAAGACTCGCAGTGCTTCGCTTGAAATTTGATCCTGCATGCAAACGCCGCTCCAGCTTACTCGGCTGGGGCGGCGTTTTTTTGATTCCGGGATTTTTCTGTTTCGCCTAGAGTTTTCCCGCTTTTCTTCGAATCGCGAAAACGCACTATTCTTTTGTTTTAACGCAATTCCGGACGGAAAACCGCTTCGCACTTTTCCTGGAATTGCTTTAGTTGAGCTAGTTCGCGCCAATCGTCAGTTCCGCGACGAAATCATAGGCGTCGCCGCGATAGAGCGACCGGGTAAATTCGACCGCCCGACCCGAACCGAGATAAGAGATACGCTCGATTGAGAGGCCGGCCGCGCCGACCGGAACGCCGAGCAAGCCCGCATCGGCCTCTTTCATGTTGGTCGCGGATATGCGCTGCACCGCACGAACAGGGCGCACCTGGCGCTTTTCCAGTTCTGCGTACAGCGATGTGGTCACCACAGACGGATCCGGCAGGAATTCGCCGGAGACACTGGCATGCTCGATCGCCAGTGGTTGGTCGTCGGCAATGCGGAGACGGCTCAGCCGCGATACCTTGGTGTCGGCGGCAAGGCCGAGGATCATCATCTCATCCGGGGAGGGCGTGTGGATACCCTTATGCAGCCATTCGGAGCGAGCTGTCATCCCACGCCGTGCCATATCCTCGGTAAAGGATGTCAGCTGCGACAGCCGCTGCTCCACCTTTGAAACGGGTTTTGCGACGAAGGTGCCCGAGCCATGACGGCGGACGAGTATGCCTTCGGCGACGAGATCGTCGATCGCCTTGCGGACAGTGACGCGGCTAACCGCAGCAAATTCGGCAATGTCACGTTCCGGCGGCAGCGCGTCCCCGTGCTTCAGCCTTCCGACCTTCACAGCCTCCTCGAGCGTGCGGCGCAGCTTGACATAGAGCGGGCCTGTGCCGCCCACGGAAAGGCGTTCCGGCGAGAAGATTGCACTCAAATCTTCGGTCATGCCTTGTTTTCCTCTCCACCCCGCAGCAATTTTGCCGCCAGTTCTACGGCGCCGCGCAAGACATCGCCCTTGGGTTCGGCCAGAATCGTCTTGTGACGTTCGTCGAGCCAGGGACGATAAGCCTGAGCGACGCCGCCGAGAAGGCAGATCGAAGGGCATTCCGGCCAAAGCAGCGCGTCCAGGCTTTCGGTTATCGATTTGACCGCAGTTTTCACGATGTCGATGGCGACCGCGTCCTCCATTCCGGCATATTCGAAGATAATAGGTGCGTAGCGGCCAAAATCCTTGGGCTTGGAGGCGTGCGCAAATTCGACGATCCGTTCGGGATCATTGCCGTATTCGGCCATGATCGATGCCGTCAGCGCTGAGCCCGGTGTCACCCGGTCATGCGCCAGAAGCGCTCTTTCCAGCAGATCGCGGCCAAGGCGCGCGCCGCTCGCCTGATCGCCGACGACAAACCCCCAGCCGCCGATGCCCCAGCTTTTGCCGCCATGGCGGGCATTGTAGACAGAGCCGGTGCCGAAGGCGCCGATAACACCATCGGCATCGCCAAGCGCGCCTTGAAGGGCGATGGTCGCATCGGTGACCACATGCGTGCTGGCAAAGGGCAAGGCGCCTTCGACCTGTTTACCATAATTGCCGACATTGGCCCCGGCGGTTCCGATAACGGCAGGCAATTCCCGCAGCAGTTCCGGGGCGAGGTTGGCATCGATCAGGGCCTGCTTTGCCGAGGCGACGATATGAATCAGCGAGTTTTCCAGATCGGACAGGATGTTCGCCGCGCCCGCCTTGCCGGTGCCAAGCACCTGTCCCGTAGCGTCTATGACAGCCGCTCTGCAACTCGTGCCACCGCCATCGATACCAATTGCAAACTGCCCCATCATGCCTCCGGATGCCGCCTGTTCCCGCTTTCCCGTACAATACCAAAAAAATACCATTTACCAATAGGCAAAGCGGGCATTTTTGACTGTTTTTATCCCATTGAATTATCTGGATAAATTAATGAGGCTCCATCTTTTTCTGTCCGAAAGTTAAATTCGGCTGGACAATTGGTATTTTTTTGGCCTTAATTCGAGGCAAGGGAACAGTACGAACGGACATCGGCAAAGCCGGCAGAAAAACAACAGCCGGTAAGTGGGCGGAAGGGCGCGCATCTGGTCGTTGCGCCAGGCCGTTAGGGATCAGGAGGATCCCGTTTCGACGTTCGTCATAATTTTCCCGCGTGGTTCTTGCTGCGTCTCCGTCTGGTGGCGGCGACGGCAATTGATCGGGCCGATCGGGCATAAAGCCTCTGAAGCCTTTTGCATGGAGGGGTCGGCAATATTGGCGGTCCCTATGGAGCGCTGACCGGTTCCTCGGACAGGCCAGCGGATATCAGATCGAGAACAGCGCCTAGCTACGGCGCGGAAAACAGGAGAGGGAAATGAAAACCAATGTTCTGAAAGGCTTGCTTCTTGCCTCGAGCCTGCTGACTTCTGTCAGCCTGGCACATGCGGCCGATGTGACGCTGACGGTTGAAAGCTGGCGTAACGACGACCTGCAGATCTGGCAGGAAAAGATCATCCCGGCTTTCGAAGCGAAGAATCCGGGCATCAAGATCGTCTTCTCACCGACGGCGCCGACCGAATATAACGCATCGCTGAATGCCAAGCTCGATGCCGGTTCCGCCGGCGACATCATCACCTGCCGTCCGTTCGATGCTTCGCTCGACCTCTTCAACAAGAAGCATCTTGCCGATCTGACCAAGCTTAAGGGCTTGGAAAACTTTTCGGCTGTCGCCAAGGCCGCATGGTCCACCGATGATGGCAAGTCGACCTTCTGCGTGCCGATGGCTTCAGTCATCCACGGCTTCATCTACAACAAGGACGCTTTCGACAAGCTCGGCCTGAAGGTTCCGGCGACGCGTGACGAGTTCTTCGCGGTCCTCGACAAGATCAAGGCTGACGGCACCTACATCCCGATGGCCATGGGCACGAAGGACCTCTGGGAAGCCGCAACCATGGGCTATCAGAACATCGGCCCGAACTACTGGAAGGGCGAGGAAGGCCGCAAGGCTCTCATCGCCGGCAAGGAAAAGCTGACGGACGCTCCGTGGGTCGATCCCTATAAGGAACTGGCCAAGTGGAAGCCCTACCTCGGTGACGGCTTCGAAGCGCAGGGTTATGCCGACAGCCAGAACCTCTTCACGCTTGGGAAGGCTGCGATCTATCCGGCCGGCTCGTGGGAAATTGCTCTCTTCAACACCCAGGCGCAGTTCAAGATGGGCGCCTTCCCACCGCCCGTCGCCAAGGCTGGTGACACCGCCTACATCTCCGACCATCCTGATATCGGTGTCGGCCTGAATAGGAAGAGCAAGCACCAAGAAGAAGCCAAGAAGTTCCTCGACTGGGTCGCTTCCGACGAGTTTGCAACCATCTATGCCAACTCGCTGCCGGGCTTCTTCAGCCTGAACTCGCATCCGGTGAAGATGAGCGATGCGCTCGCCCAGGAATTCGTTTCCTGGCGTGACAACCACAAGTCGACCGTTCGTTCCACCTATCAGATCCTGTCGCGCGGCACGCCGAACCTGGAAAATGAGACATGGACCGAATCCGCAAACGTGATCAACGGCACGGACACTCCAGAACAGGCTGGCGAGAAGCTCCAGAAGGGCCTCGACAGCTGGTACAAGCCGGGCAAGTAAGCATTGCATGACACGGGCGAGTGGCCTTCCAGGCTCCTCGCCTTTTTCGTTATCTTGAGTAATTGGATTGGCGATCGTCTCGCCGTTACATTCGACACGCCTGATATCGCTTCCATTCGGCCGGAGAGCCGGGGGCAACGGGCGGATTTGAACCTTTGCGCTGCCGCCTCATCAAGCAGCCAAGAAAAACAGGCAGAAAGCCATGAGCGACGCCGCGACATCAGACGCCCTTGGGGTGACGCCGATCAGGCGCTCCAAGCGCTGGCACATACTCGTTTTCCTTTTCCCGGCCTTCGTTGTTTATACGGCGGTCATGATCCTGCCGCTGATCGAGACCTTGCGGCTGTCGCTTTACAATGTCGTTGATAATCAGTCCGTCTTCGTCGGCCTGAACAATTTTAAGGTTTTGTTCGGCGACGAACGCTGGTCGCATGATTTCTGGAATGCGCTGCGCAACAACCTGATCTTCTTCGCCATCCATATGTGCGTGCAGAATCCGATCGGTGTCGCTTTGGCCGCACTCCTGTCCCTGCCGAAGCTGCGTTTCGTCGCCTTCTACCGCACCGCCATCTTCCTGCCGACGCTGCTTTCCTTCGTCGTTGTCGGCTTCATCTGGAAGCTGATCCTCTCGCCGCTCTGGGGTGTTGCACCCGAGCTTCTGAATGTCATTGGTCTGAAATCGTTCTTTGCCCCGTGGCTCGGCAGGCCGAGCACGGCCCTGATTACCGTGGCCCTTATTTCGGTCTGGCAATATGTCGGCATTCCGATGATGTTGATCTATGCCGCGCTGCTCAACATCCCCGACGAGGTGATCGAGGCGGCCGAATGTGATGGCATCACCGGCTGGAGCCAGTTCTGGAAGATCAAGCTGCCGCTGGTGCTGCCGGCGATCGGCATCATCTCGATCCTCACCTTCGTCGGCAATTTCAATGCGTTCGACCTGGTTTATACCGTACAAGGCGCACTGGCGGGGCCTGACGGCTCGACGGATATTCTCGGCACGCTGCTTTACCGCGTCTTCTTCGGCTTCCAGCTGCAGCTGGGTGACCGCTCGATGGGGGCGACGATCGCGACGGTGATGTTCCTCATCATTCTGGCCGGTGTTTCCTTCTATCTTTTCATCGTGCAGCGGCGCATCCGTCGCTACCAGTTCTGAGGAGCGCGGCCCATGTCCAAGGCACGCACGTCCACTCTTCGCACCGGCTTGGTGCATCTGGCGCTCATCGCCTATACGCTGGTTGCCATTTTTCCGGTGTTCTTGACCGTCATCAATTCGTTCAAGGATCGCGCCTCGATTTTCCGCGCGCCCTTGAGCGTCCCGACGCCATCCTCCTTTAGCATGATCGGCTATGACACCGTTCTCAAGCAGGGGGACTTCCTCACCTATTTCCAGAACAGCTTCGTCGTCACGATCGTCTCGATCATCCTGACGCTGCTGTTCGGCGCCATGGCCGCATTCGCGCTGTCGGAATACCGTTTCCGCGGCAATACGGTGATGGGGCTTTATCTGGCGATCGGCATCATGATCCCGATCCGGCTCGGTACCGTCGCGATCCTGCAGGGCATGGTCGCTGCCGGCCTGGTCAACACGCTGACGGCGCTGATCCTCGTCTATACGGCGCAGGGCCTGCCGCTGGCGATCTTCATCCTGTCCGAGTTCATGCGGACGGTTTCCGACGACCTGAAGAATGCCGGCCGCATCGACGGCCTCAGCGAGTACGCCATCTTCTTCCGCCTCGTGCTGCCGCTGGTTCGCCCGGCGATGGCGACGGTCGCGGTCTTCACCATGATCCCGATCTGGAACGATCTTTGGTTCCCCCTGATCCTGGCACCGAGCGAGGCGACCAAGACGGTGACGCTCGGATCGCAGATTTTCATCGGCCAGTTCGTCACCAACTGGAATGCGGTGTTGGCGGCGCTGACGCTTGCCATCCTGCCGATCCTCATCCTCTACGTTATCTTCTCGCGCCAACTTATTCGCGGCATTACATCTGGAGCAGTCAAGTGAGCCCATCTGAAAAGCCGATCCGCGTTCTCGTTGCCGGCCTTGGCAATATGGGTCGCAGCCATGCGCTGGCCTATCACAATAATCCGGGCTTCGAGATCGTCGGCCTCGTCAACCGCTCCAAGCGGGAGCTGCCCGAGGAGTTGCGGGGATATACGATCCATCCGGATTTCGAGACCGCATTGAAGGAGCTGAAGCCGGACCTCTGCTCCATCAATACCTATTCCGACAGCCATGCCGATTTCGCCGTCATGGCCTTCGAAGCCGGTTGTCACGTTTTCGTCGAGAAGCCGCTGGCCACGACGGTCGAAGATGCCGAGCGTGTGGTTGCGGCTGCGAAGAAAGCCGGCAAGAAGCTGACGATCGGTTACATCCTGCGCCATCATCCCTCGTGGATGCGGTTGATTGCCGAAGCGCGCAAGCTCGGCGGCCCCTATGTGTTCCGCATGAACCTCAATCAGCAATCGAGCGGCCCGACCTGGGAGACGCACAAGGCGTTGATGCAAAACACTTCGCCGATCGTCGATTGTGGTGTGCATTATGTCGACGTCATGTGCCAGATCACCGATGCCAAACCCGTCGAGGTGCGCGGTATGGGCCTGCGACTGACGCAGGAAATCAAGCCGGACATGTATAATTACGGCCATCTGCAGGTGATCTTCGAAGACGGTTCCGTCGGCTGGTACGAGGCCGCCTGGGGTCCGATGATTTCGGAGACGGCTTTCTTCGTGAAGGATGTGATGTCGCCGAACGGCTCGGTTTCGATCGCCATGGATCAGAACGCCAAGTCCGACGATATCGACATGCATACGAAAACGTCGGTCATCCGGCTGCATAGCGCTGAGACGGGACCGAACGGCCAGTTCATCCGGACGGATCAGGATTTGCGTATGGACGGCGAACCGGGTCACCAGGAACTCTGCGACTTCGAGCAGGCCTTCATGCTGAAGGCCATCCGCGAGGATCTCGACCTCAATCGCCATATGGCCGATGCCGTTCAATCGCTGCGCATATGCCTTGCCGCCGATGAGAGCGTGCGCACCGGCAAGCCCGTTTATCTATAAGGACAAAAGACTGTGGGATCGCTTCAACTGAAATCCATCCGCAAGGCCTATGGTACGCATGACGTGCTGAAGGGCATCGACCTCGAGGTGAAGGATGGCGAGTTCGTCATCTTCGTCGGTCCTTCCGGCTGCGGCAAGTCGACCCTTCTGCGCAGCATCGCCGGCCTCGAAGACGTGACCTCCGGCGCCGTGCTGATCAACGGCCAGGATGTGACTGTGACACCGCCTGCCAAGCGTGGCATCTCGATGGTCTTCCAGTCCTATGCGCTCTATCCGCATCTGACCGTCAAGGACAATATGGGCCTGGGCCTCAAGCAAGCCGGCACCGCGAAGGCCGAGATCGACGGCCGTGTCGAAAAGGCCTCCGGCATGCTCTCACTAGCGCCCTATCTCGCCCGCCGGCCATCGGAGCTTTCCGGCGGCCAGCGCCAGCGCGTCGCCATCGGCCGCGCCATCGTGCGCGAACCGGAGCTTTTCCTCTTCGACGAGCCGCTGTCGAATCTCGATGCGGCGCTACGTGTGCAGACACGTCTCGAAATCGCCCGGCTGCATCGCAGCCTGAAGGCAACCATGATCTACGTTACCCACGATCAGGTGGAGGCAATGACGCTTGCCGATAAGATCGTCGTGCTCAATGCCGGTGCGATCGAGCAGATCGGCTCGCCGATGGAGCTTTATAACCGTCCGGCCAACACCTTCGTTGCGGGCTTCATCGGCTCGCCGCAGATGAATTTCATCCCGGCCGAGCGCCTCGGCCAAAGTGGCGCCAAGACCGTCGGCATACGCCCCGAGCACATCACGCTAGCACGCGATCAGGGTACATGGGCCGCCAAAGTCATCCACGTCGAGCATCTCGGTGCGGACACGATCATCTATCTGGAGTCGGAGACTACCGGTCTACTCACCGCGCGTCTCTTCGGTGAACACAAATACGAGCCGGACGAGATGGTTTATGCGACGCCGGATGCGAACCAGATGCATCGTTTCGATGTGAATGACAAGGCGATCCGGGCCTAATGGACCCGCCGAGACGAACCAAGAGGTTCCGTCTCGGCTGTATTGTCATTGCTTGAGTTGCATCGTCATTCGCCTTGCGACCGCAAAGGATCGCCCGCCGTCAGAGCAGCCCGCTCGATGACTTCGGCTATGTGCACGGACAGGGCGGGATCGGAGACGGCGCGGGCAAGCGTCAGGCCACCGCTCAGCGTTGCGAGAAGAACGATGGCTCGATCATCCGCCGTCGTTTCGCCAGGGTTCGTGCTCTCCGGCAGGCCGGCGGCGACATCGGCGATCAATTTTTTCAACTCTGCCGTATAGACGCGACGTGTTTCCTCGTCGGCACGCATCACATCGGGCGAAAGGCTCGGCAGCGTGCAGCTGTCGCCGAGATCGCAGGTCCGCTTGTAGCCGAGATAGAGGCTGGCAAGCGCCTTTAGCCAGTCTTTCGGCTGGTTTTGCCTGAGCGTCAGGATCGCTTGGCGCAACTCTTCCAATCCTTCCACGACAGCGGTGCGAAACGCTTCGCTCTTGGACTTGAAGTGTCCGTAGAAGGCGCCATTGGTAACGCCGGCCGCTTTTGTCAGCGCATCGATGCCTGCGCCGCCATAGCCTTCCTTGCGAAATACTTGTCCCGCGGCCGCGACGACACGAGTCCGGGTTTCTTCCTTGTGCTCGGCGCTGTAGCGCATTGGCGCCTCCATTGAGAGCGATCTCTCTTTATTGCTTGCATAGAGAGTGATCGATATGTATCGTTAAAGAGTGATCGGTATATATCAATTGCCGTCACAGGTCCAACAAGGAGATATCCATGCCCATTACACTTACCGTATCCGAAGGGCTGCTTTCATCCGAAGCGCAGGCGCAAGCCTTTGCCGGATTAACGGATGCAGTCCTCGATGTTGCCGGCTTGGCCGGGAATGAATTCATGACGGCCAATGTCATCGGGTCGATCAATGTGCTTCCGGCCGCACATGTGCTGGCAGGTGGAAAGCCCGTTGCCGCGGCTTTCATTGAACTCAAGCTGCCCGAAATCGCCCTTGCGACTGCCGAAGCCAAGCGCGCCTTCATTGCAAGGGCGACCGATGTTGTCGAGCAGGCGGCCGAAGGGCGGATCAAGCGCGAGCATATCTGGTCGAATATCGTCTATGCGCCCGAGGGTGCCTGGGGCATTGCGGGACAAAGCTACAGCAATGCCGATCTTGTCGCTGCGATTGCAAGCGCTGCGGCGCCTGAGGTCGAAGCTCATCGCGCCTGAAGTGAGGAAATTGGCATCAATACCGGGCGGCCGCGTTGGTCGCTCGTTCGACAACAAGGGGGCAGGAGATGCAACTCGCCAATTATCTGTTTTTTACGACACATTGCGAGGAAGCGCTTGCTTTCTATACGGCCTGCGGGCTTGGCGAAGTGACACTGTTAGTCCGTCACGATACGGATGGGGTGCCGCTTGCCAACGAGGCGATGCGGGGCAGGGTAATGCACGCTCGCTTTGAGGGGCGAGGCGTCTACTTCTTCGCCTCCGACAATTATGATGCTGAGCCGATGAGAGGTTCCGCTCATATGCTCATGGTGGATGACCGAGAGATTGCCGAGAGGATTTTTGCACGATTGGCTGAAGGCGGCAGGGTGACGACACCGCTCGCCGTTCAGCCTTGGGGCAGCTACTACGGCAAGCTGACGGATCGGTTCGATGTGCAATGGATGGGGGACTGCCTGCAATAGTAGCAGCCCATCATATTGAGGGTTATCGTAATTAGTCCAGTCGTCCGGACGAATTCATGCCACTGTCATGAAGCTGCGCTATCTTAAGTTCAGTCCACTCCAACAGCGAGAGCATCATGACGAACGCAGCAATGACTTATGCAACCTGGCACAAGGAACCGCAGGGCGACGCCGCAATGGCGGAATCGCACAGCCCCTATTGGCGGCACTTCATCGAGACGGTGCCGGAGCGGGATTTCTCCTCCAAGACTATCCTGGATTTCGGCTGCAACCGCGGCGGCTTTCTGCGGCTGCTTTACGCCATGCGACCGTTCCGACGCGGCGTCGGCATCGATATCGCTTCGGAGTCCGCGGCTGCTGCCGTCGAGGCTGTCGGCAATATGCCGCTCCAATTTCATGTGACGACCGATTTATCGCCCTTTGCCGACAGCTTCGATGTGGCCTTCAGCTATGAGGTGATCTATCTGCTGCCGCAACTGAGAGAGCATGCCGAGGGGATGTTCCGGGCCATGCGCGATGGGGGCGTCTACTACGCCGTGACCGGTTGCCACAATGAAATGCCGCTTTGGCCGAAATGGCTCGAGCTGATCGGCAACAACAGCAATGCGCCGATGCAGGATCGCTCGCCACAGGACTATATCGAAGCCTTCACGGCGGCCGGCTTCGATGTTTCCGTCAGGCGTTTCGGCTATGACGGTTTCGTGCGCGCGACGAAAGACCGCAAATACTATCCGAGCATTCTCGATGCGTTGAGCTATCCGGCCGAATACAAGCTTCTGTTCCGGCTCGAGAAGCGTATCTGATATGGAGACGATCGACCGCAAGGGCGGCAGCGCCCTCTGGCATCAGATCGGCGAGATCCTGGCGGGTGATATTGCCGCCGGGACTTTCGTGCCCGGAGAGAAATTGCCGACCGAACCCGAACTGATGCAGCGCTTCGGTGTCAGCCGCTTTACCGTGCGTCAGGCACTGGGGCATCTGGAGCAACGCGGACTGGTGCGCGCCGAGCAGGGACGGGGAACCTTCGTTCATAGGGGCGTGCTCGACTATACGCTGTCGAAGCGCACCCGTTTTCACAAGAACCTGATCGAGCAGGGTTTCGAGCCGGGTGGCGAGTTGCTCGTCCATGAGATCGTGCCGGCGACGGAATGCGTTGCCAGCTATCTGAAGCTGGCAGTTGGGGTAATGGTCATCCATCGTCGCGGCGTGATGACGGCCGACGACATTCCGGTGGAATTGGGTGATTCCTATTATCCAGCCGAACGTTTTCCCGATTTCGACAAGGCCAGATTGCGATATCCGACAATCTCGGCGGCGCTCGCCAGCTATGGCGTTACCGACTATGAGCGCTTGTCGACGGAGATCGAGGCCCGTATGCCGACAGCCGACGAGGCACGGATCCTGCGCCAGCCGAAATCCGCGCCGCTGCTGGTGACGCGCAAGGTGGATGCGGATACCGATGGAGTGCCGATCACCTATTCCGAATCGGTCTGGCCGGCCGAGCGCACCACATTCAATCTCGATCTGCGGTGAGAGTGCTAGGGAGCCCTTGAGGCTCTCCGCGAGCTTGAATTAGCGGTGGGAGAGGATATTGACGACCTTGCCGAAAGGGTCGCGGACATAGAAGCGACGGACACCCCATGGCTCGTCCGTCAGGTCGTACAATATGCCGAAGCCCATGGAGGTGGCGCGCTGATAGAGCATGTTGACATCGTCGACTTCGATGGAAAGGTCGGGGACGAGCGTTCCCGAACCGCCCTCGCTGGCGACGCTGATCTGCGGCACTGTTGCCGCTTCGGAGGCGAAGGTCAGGATCCAGCCGTGATCCATGACGATGTCGAGGCCGAGCAGGTCGTGGTAGAAAAGACGGGCCGTGGCGGGATCGGCGGCGGGCAGGTTCGGGATGATGCGTAGGACGGTCACTGACGTTTCTCCCTTGTGATGTGGAGGCGAGCTCAAGCCGCGCCTCCACGATGCTGGTTCAGACCGTGACGGCCGGCAGCAGCTTGGCGCGCTCCGTCAGGATGTGGCGGCAGGCGCTGGCGACTTCCCGGCCCTTTATGATGAAATGTTCCTTGAAGAACTGGATGTGGGCTTCCGACTCCTGGAAGTGATGCGGGGTCAGGACTGCCGACAGGATCGGCACGCCGGTGTCCAGCTGGACACGCATCATGGCGTCGAGAACCGTATTTGCAACGAACTCATGGCGATAGATGCCACCGTCGACAACGAAAGCGGTGGCAACGATTGCGGAATAACGGCCGTTGCGGGCAAGCGTCTGAGCATGCAGCGGAATTTCCAGGGCACCGGGCACGTCGAAGATATCGATGGGCGATGCACCTTCAGTCGTCTGCCATTCGGCAACGAAGGAGTCGACCGAGCGATCGACGATATCGGCATGCCAGCGAGCCCGAATGATCGCGACGCGGCTCGGCTGGGTAGAAATCGAAATGGTCATGAATTTTGCCTTTCAAGGGTTGTTGTCAATTATCCCTTGGGCGAACACGCATGAACGCGGCACTCCCCGTACGGAGGAGGTGCGACCCTGCTTGCTCTCTTCCATCCGGACTATACCGTCGGCTCCGGTATTTCACCGGATCTGCTGACCCTTCCGAAAGCTCGGAAGGCGCTCGCGGGCTCGGGGAAGATCCCCATACCGCCGGTGGGGAATTGCACCCCGCCCTGAGAACGCCTGGACTATAGATGTTTTCCTTCATGGAAATCAAAGAAAAACGCCGGGCTTTTGACCCGGCGCCTGCGAATAATTTTTCAAAGTTTCCCTGCGGCGCAGAGGTGCGCTCAATCCTGAATAACGAGCAGGTCGGAAGAGGCGAAGCGTAGCGTCACCTTCTCGCCAACGCTCGGAGGCATCATCCCGGGGCTATTGAACATGTCGAAGGAAATCGTGTTGCCGGCGACATTCATGCGGGTGCGGATGACCGAGCCCAGGAAATGTGCCGAGGAGACTTCACCCGTCAGCGCCGTGTCGCCCTTGGCCGATTCCCCCAGCGAACCTGCTTCCGGACGCAGGGCCAGCGATACGGTATCGCCCGGCTTATAGGCTGTCACCGACTGCTTCAGGGTCACACCCTGATCGCCGATCATGATGCGGTTGCTGTCGGGATCGACGACCTTGCCTTCGATGAGATTCAGCGTGCCGACGAAGGAGGCGACGAAGCGGGTTGCCGGTGTGTTGTAGATTTCGAAAGGCGTGCCGATCTGATCGGCGCGGCCGGCATTCATGACGACGATGCGATCGGAGATCGACAGGGCTTCTTCCTGATCGTGCGTCACGAAGACGGTGGTGATGCCAAGCTGCTGCTGGATGGCACGGATTTCTTCGCGCAGCGAGATGCGGATCTTCGCGTCGAGCGCCGAAAGCGGCTCGTCGAGCAGGAGCACCTGCGGCTTGACGGCGATGGCGCGGGCGAGCGCCACGCGCTGCTGCTGGCCGCCGGACATCTGATAGGGATAGCGGCCGGCCAGATGATCGAGCTTGATGAGAGCCAGCATCTCCTTGACGCGCTTATCGATGTCGGGCTTTGCCATGCCGGCCACCTTGAGGCCGAAAGCGACATTGTCGTGCACCGTCATGTTCGGGAACAGCGCGTAGGCCTGGAACACCATGCCGATATTGCGCTGGTTCGGTTTTAACGCCCGCTGATCCTTGCCGTTGATCGACAGGGTGCCGGCGGTCGGCGTTTCGAAACCGGCGATCATGCGGAGCACGGTCGTCTTGCCGCAGCCTGAGGGTCCGAGGAAGGAGACGAATTCCCCCTTTTCGATTTTCATGTTGAAATCGTGAACGACCTGGATGTCGCCGAAGGACTTCTTGATGTGGGTGAGTTCGAGAAAAGCCATGGTGAGAAGCCTTACGCCTTAATCGGAGCGGATTTTGAGAAACGGGAAACGAGCTGCAAGAGGCCCATGCTGAGCCAAGTAACGGCAAGCGCGATGATGGCCAGGGCAGAGGGCTCGTAAGCTCTATTGGCGCCCATGAGCTGCATGTAGGGCCCGAATGCCGGACGGTTGAGCAGCGATGCCATGGTGAATTCGCCCATGACGATCGCAAGGGTGATGAACGCTCCGGAAAGCACACCGCTCATGACATTTGGAAAGATGCATTTGAACATAATGGTTGTCCATTTTGCACCAAGGCTTTCGGCAGCTTCTGTCAGCGTGCCGACATCAATGGTACGCATCGCCGTATCGACCGAACGATACATATAGGGCAGCGACAATACAATGTAGGAGCAGACGAGCAGAATGTTCGTCGTCGAATTATAGCCGGTCAGCGGCAGGATCGACGACGAATTATAGAGCCGCAGATAGCCGAAGACGATGACGATGGCCGGAATGACCAACGGCATCAGGGTGATGAATTCTACGACAGGGCGAAGCTGCGGTAGCCGCAGCCGCACCCAATAGGCCGTGGGTACAACGAGCAGCATGCCAAAGATAATGGTCAGAAGCGCCATCAACATCGAGAAGCCAAAGGCCGTTATGAAGCCGAAATCCGAAAAGACGGAGGCATAGGCGTCGAAGCTGTAAGCGTTGCGCCGCATGCGCAGCGAGAACTCCAGTGTACCGATGAGCGGCACCAGGAAATAGATGAGGCCGATGGCAACGGCGATCCAGGCGAAGAATTTTTGCAGCTTCATTTCTGCCACCGTTCAGCGCGCATGCGCATCAAGATATAAACGACGTTCGAAATACCGGTGATGACGATCATGCCGAGCGCCAGCGCATAGCCCAGATTGGCATTGTGCAGCACGTCGCCGCGAATCTGCGCATAGAGTACGATCGGAACGATATTCAGCGAGCTGCCGGTAAGTGCAATTGCCGTCGCGATGGCGCCGAACGAATTTGCAAACAGTAGCAGCGTCGTGCCAAGCAGGCTCGGCCAGAGGATCGGCAGGGCGACCATCCGCCAATATTGTCCATTGGTTGCGCCGAGAATGGAAGCCGCTTCGTGCCATTCCTTCTTCATGCCGTCGAGCGCAGGTGTAATGATCAGCACCATCAGCGGTATCTGGAAGTACATGTAGGTGATGGTCAGGCCGAAGAAGCTCAGCAGGTTGAAGCCCGTGCCGTAGAGGTTGAAGCCGAAATGAGCGAGCAATATCGTAACCAGACCCTGGCGGCCCAAGGTGGCGATGAACGAGAAGGCCAGCGGCACGCCGGCGAAATTCGATGCGACACCCGAGAAGGTCAGGAAGGCATGACGGATCCAGGCGGGAAGTCCGCCCAGGACGAGCGCCCAAGCCAGGTAAAAGC
Organism: Rhizobium centroccidentale; assembly: GCF_030182565.1. NCBI lineage: Bacteria > Pseudomonadati > Pseudomonadota > Alphaproteobacteria > Hyphomicrobiales > Rhizobiaceae > Rhizobium > Rhizobium centroccidentale. Next base: position 190,369 of record NZ_JAQJCG010000002.1, read on the forward strand.
CGATGATCGCGCCACCGAGCGCCGAAGCGACCGAGATTTTGATACTGATTAAATAGGCGCTCATGATCGTCGGCGTGAAGAGATCGCCGATATTCTTCAGCGTCAGGCTGCCGTCAGGCGTCAGAAACGCGCCTGCTATCAGATAGATCGTCGGCAAAATCAGAAACAGCAGCGCGAAGATCAGGAAGGGTGTTATTCCCAGCCAATCGACAACCACACGCTTGTTGATCATCGGAGTGGAACTGACCGTTGATGTTGTGGCGATGCTCATAATTGGCCCAATCCGCGGCGTCAGAAAAACGGAAACCTCCCCGCCGGAGCGGGGAGGTCATGTCAGGTCAAATTACTGTACGTTCGAACCGACGACAGAATCCCACTTGGTGGTGATGGCGGTCTTGCCGGCATCCTGCTCTTCGAGCGTCGGGAAGACGGCCTTTTCGTAAGCGGCGGCCGGCGGCAGCTTGTCGAGCAGTTCCTGCGGAACCTTCTTGTTCTTCGCCAGATCGTTGAAGCGGATCGGGTGGCAATAGCCCTTCAGCCAGCCGATCTGGCCTTCATCGGAATAGAGGAACTCCATCCAGAGCTTGGCAGCGTTCGGATGCGGAGCGAAGGCCGAGATCGCCTGGACGTAAACGCCAGCGATAACGCCTGAAGCCGGAACGGTGACGTCAACCGGCGGGTTGCCGTTCAGGCTGTCGCGCCAGGAAAGACCGTTGTAGTCCCATGCGACGACGATCGGCGTTGCGCCCTGCGCCAGCGAAGCGGACTTGCCGATGACCGGAACGAAGTTGCCTGCCTTATTGAGCTTCGCGAAGTAGTCGAGACCGGCGGCGCCGACCTTGGTGGCGTCCTTTTCGCCGGCAGCGAGACCGGCGGCATAGACGGCCTGAACGGCCTGGTTCGAGGTGCGCGGGTCGCCGGCGAGCGAAACGGTGTTGGCGTATTCGGGCTTCTGCAGGTCAGCCCAGTCTTTCGGCGGGTTCTTCACGACGTCCTTGTTGGTGACGAAGGAAAGAACGCCGTAGTAGTCGCCGTACCAGTAACCTTCGGCATCCTTGGCGCTGTCCGGAATCGAATCCCAGGTGGAAACCTTGTAGGGCTGCAGCAGGCCTTCTTTCTTAGCGGTCGGGCCGAAGGAGAGACCGACGTCGATCACATCAGGAGCCTGCGGGCCGGTGTTGCCCTTGTTGGCACGGATTGCTTCGACTTCATCGCCCGAGCCGGCATCCGGATTCAGTTCGTTGACTTCGATGCCGTATTTCGCCTTGAACGCAGCGATCAGGTCGCCATAACCGCACCAGTTGTGGGGCAGGGCGATGGTGGTCAGCGTGCCTTCCTTCTTGGCGGCAGCGATGAGATCGGCGCTCGGTTCTGCAGCGGCAATTGCCGTCGAAGCGACGAGCATCGCCGTAGAAATTGTCAGAAGACGATGAATTTTCGAGATCACTGCATTTCCTCCTTTTAGGTTTTCAGTGTCTGGCGTTGCTGTTAATGACGTTACATGAAGGTTGTGTGACGACTTCAAAGCGTTGGGTTTGCTGAAAACGCAGTCGATTTTTGCTTCTAGTCGACAAGTATGACAGTCGCTGTATTTCACATCCTCCACGAGCCGTTATTTTCTGTTTTTATTCCCCTTCAGCTTAGCTTGCGAAACAGCTTGGTTTGTTCGAAAAGACCTTCCAGTGTCTTCATGCGCTCGCTTGTCTCGTCCCATGTCGAGCTTTGCACGGCTTCGATCAGGGCTTCGACGATGAAGAGAGTGACGACCGATGAATCCCAGGCGGACGGCGCCTCGATCTGCACGCGAAACGTGTATTTCGCGTGCTTGGCGGCGGGCGTTGCCCACTGGTCGGTGAAGACGATGATTTCGGCGCCGCGCCGGCGGGCGGCGGCGGCGAGATTGACCATTTCCTGCTCGTAACGCCTAATATCGAATATGACGAGCAGATCACCCGGATTCATGTTCAGGACATATTGTGGCCAGGTGCTTGAATTGGAAGAAAGCAGCGTCGTGTTGGGCCGGATGACCTGCATATGGGTGAAGAAATACTCGGCAAGCGCCCCTGTAATGCGCCCGCCCACGAAATAAAGGCCGCGTTTTCTTTCCGACAGCAGCGCGGCAACGCCATCGAAGGTTGCCACGTCGATATCCGACAGGGTCTGTCGCAGGTTGCCCATGATGGCGTCGGCGAAACGATTGAGGATATGCGTGCCTGGCGCGTTGGATGCCCAGCGATCGTGCTTTGTCAGCGGGTTGGAGATCGTCGCCTCGACCTCTTGATGAAGATGGGCCTGGAAGTCCGGATAGCCTTTGTATCCGAGTTTCTGCACCATGCGAGCGACCGTCGGGGTCGAAACCCGCGCATTCTCGGCGACGGTGGTAATGCTGCCCAGCCCGGAAACGGGATAATTGTCGAGCAGGCTCTTGGCGAGCTGCTTTTCGGCACGCGTCAGCGTGTCAAAGCGCGCATTGATTACGTCCGAAACTGTCTTCGACGCATTGTTCACTCGATTTTGCTCCCCGGAACGGTCTGATGCCGCTTTCCTTGCAGGATATAACAACGCTGTCACATTTCGAGTCAATGTCACAAATGAAGAAATAATTTCAGTTTCCAGTTGACAGCGACGAGAACCTGAAGAATTCTTTTCTTATAAACATTCTATTAATCGGCAGTGGGGCGTCTCCAATGCTTGCGCAGCAAGGCATTTTGACGAAGGCGGACGGCGATTGTGTTACGGTCGAAAGACCGGACGGAAGCAGTGCGGTTCTGCTCGTCTGCGAGCATGCCTCTCGCGCCCTTCCGGAGAAGTTCGGCGATCTCGGGCTTTCTGCCGAGGCGCTTTCCAGCCACATCGCCTGGGATCCGGGTGCACTCGCGGTTGCAAGAGGTATTTCCGCCGGCTTGAATGCCACCTTGGTTTTTCAACGCTTCTCTCGGCTGATTTATGATTGCAACCGGCCCCCCGAAAGCGCCGGTGCCATGCCGGAAACGAGCGAGATCTATACCATCCCCGGCAATCAGCACCTGGGCGAGGCGGATAGGAAGGCACGTACGGAAGGGCTCTACATCCCGTTTCACGATCGCATTCAGGCGCTCTTGACGGAGCGGGCAACGCGCGGACAAAAAACCGTGATCGTGACAATCCACAGCTTCACACCGGTCTATAATGGCAGACCACGGGCAGTGGAGCTTGGCATTCTGCATGATGAAGATCGTTGGTTGGCCGATCGCATGCTGGATGCGGCGGCCGAGGCTCCGCTCTATCAGACCGAACGTAACCAACCTTACGGGCCGGAAGACGGCGTCACCCATACGCTGAAGCTGCATGGGATCGCCAACGGCCTGCATAACGTGATGATCGAGGTCCGCAACGACCTCATTCAAGATGACGTCGGCCAAGGGGTCATGGCCGATTATCTGACGGGGCTTCTCCAGAGCAGTCTGGAAGCCTGAGCATAAAAGAAAAAGACCCCGGGGAGCAGTTCAACTGCGATCGGGCCGCATGGCGAAATGCCAGCGGTCAATGTGACACATGGTTTTCCGCAATCCCGCGGACAACCGGGCTTTAGGGGGAATGGCATGTCTGATTATTCAGAGTTAGACAAAAAGCAGGATGTCCAGATCCTGCACTCCATGGGCTATGCCCAGGAGCTGGAACGGCGGATGAGTTCATTCTCGAATTTTGCCGTGTCCTTCTCGATCATTTGCATTCTATCCGGCGGCATCAATTCGCTCGCCCAGGCGACATCGGGTGCGGGCGGAGCCGCTATCGGCATCGGCTGGCCGGTCGGCTGCTTCATATCTCTCGTCTTCGCCGTGGCGATGGCGCAGATCAGCTCGGCCTATCCGACGGCCGGCGGTCTCTATCACTGGGGCTCGATCCTCGGCAATCGCTTCACCGGCTGGCTGACGGCCTGGTTCAACCTGCTCGGCCTCGTAACGGTCCTCGGCGCCATCAATGTCGGCACCTATTACTTCTTCGTCGGTGCCTTCGGCGGCTATTTCAACATGACCGATACCACGCTCGTGCGCATCGTGTTCCTGGTGGTCATCACAGGCCTTCAGGCACTGGTCAATCACATGGGTATCGGCTTGACAGCGAAGCTGACCGACTTTTCCGGCTATCTGATCTTCGCAACCTCGATCCTTCTGGCGGCTGTGTGCCTGATCGCTGCGCCATCCTATGATTTTGCGCGGCTCTTCACCTTCACCAATTATTCCGGCCTGGCGACGATTGCTGCCGACGGCTCGGCAACCGGCGCACCGGTCTGGCCGCAGGTTTCGACCTTCTGGGTCTTCGCGCTCGGCCTTCTGCTGCCGATCTACACGATCACCGGCTACGACGCCTCGGCCCACACCTCGGAAGAGACGGTGAAAGCCGCCCATTCCGTGCCGCGCGGCATGGTGTCTTCGGTTCTGTGGTCGGCGCTATTCGGCTACATCATGCTTTGCTCATTCGTGCTGATGCTGCCGAATATGGACGATGCCGCCAAGCAGGGCTGGAATGTGTTCTTCTGGGCAATGGACGCACGGGTCAATCCCATCGTGAAGGACATTCTCTACCTGCTGATCTTCATCAGCCAGTGGCTATGTGGTCTTGCGACAGTCACCTCGGTTTCGCGCATGATTTTCGCCTTCTCGCGTGACGGCGGTCTGCCGGGATCCAAGGCCCTGTCTCGGGTCAGCCCGAAATACCGCACGCCGGTTTCGGCGATCTGGATCGGCTCGATCCTTTCCGTCCTCTTCGTCTGGGGTTCGTCGCTGGTATCTATCGGCGATACGCCGGTTTACACCATCGTCGTCTCGTGCACCGTCATCTTCCTGTTCTTCTCCTTCGCGATCCCGATCACGCTCGGTCTTTTCGCATGGGGTACGGCGAAGTGGGACAAGATGGGTCCTTGGAACCTCGGGGAAGGGCTGTTCAAGCTGTTTGCCGTGCTGACGATCATCGCGATGATCATCATCTTCGTCCTGGGCATTCAGCCGCCAAACGATTGGGCCGGCATCATCACCGTCGGCTTCCTTGTGCTGACCGGCATCGTCTGGTTCGGTTTCGAGCGCCGCCGTTTCAAGGGGCCGCCGATCGGCGATGCGATTGCCAAGCGCAAGGCCGAGATCGCGGCAGCGGAAGCCGCCGTCGGCGAGAAGTAAGCGAAATCCAATCTTTGTAAGCAATGGGGTCGCAGACCTGCGGCCCTTTTCACCGGTAGCGACACGGCGGCACGCGCGCGGATTATCCGCTAGGCGGTATCGTTCGGCAGGCCGACGTTTCAATTCATTGTTCAGGCGGACCAAATTATGAGCAGCAGCTATACGTTCGACGACCTCAAGCGAGATGTGGCCGAAGGGCGCATCGATACGGTTCTGGCATGCCAAGTCGACATGCAGGGCCGGTTGATGGGCAAACGCTTCCAGGCGGAATTCTTCATTGAAAGCGCCTGGAAGGAAACGCATAGCTGCAACTATCTGCAGGCGACCGATATCGAGATGGAGACCGTCTCCGGCTACAAGTCGACGAGCTGGGAGAAGGGTTATGGCGACTATACGATGAAGCCGGATCTTGCCACGCTGCGCCGCATTCCTTGGCTGGAAGGTACGGCGCTCGTCCTCTGCGACGTGCTCGACCATCATACTCATGAGGAAGTCGCGCATTCGCCACGCGCTATTCTCAAGAAGCAGGTCAAGCGTCTCGAAGCGATGGGCATGAAGGCCTACATGGCTTCGGAGCTTGAATTCTTCCTGTTCGACCAAAGCTATGACAGCGCACGCGAGTCCGGCTATCGCAATCTCAATCTCGTCAGCGGCTACAATGAGGATTACCACATCTTCCAGACGACGAAAGAAGAAGATGTGATGCGGGCAATCCGCAAGGGACTACAGGGCGCCGAAATCCCCGTAGAAAACTCCAAGGGCGAGGCCTCGGCGGGGCAGGAGGAAATCAACGTCCGCTACGCCGATGCCCTGACCATGGCCGACCGACATGCGATCATCAAGAACGGCTGCAAGGAGATTGCCTGGTCGAAAGGCAAGGCCATCACCTTCCTGGCGAAGTGGAACTACAGCGCCGCCGGCAGTTCCTCTCATATTCATCAGTCGCTCTGGAGCGCAGACGGCAAGACACCGCTGTTCTTCGACAAAGAAAAAGAGTACGGCATGACGCCGCTGATGAAGCACTATGTCGCGGGCCTTTTGACGCATGCCAGCGAAATTACCTATTTCCTTGCGCCCTATATCAACTCCTATAAGCGCTTCGTTGCCGGCACCTTCGCACCCACGAAGGCGATCTGGAGCACCGACAATCGCACCGCCGGTTATCGCCTGTGCGGTGCCGAAACCAAGAGCATCCGCATCGAATGCCGCGTCGGCGGCTCGGATCTCAATCCCTATCTGGCATTTGCTGCCCTGATTGCCGCCGGCCTTGATGGCATCGAAAACAAGCTCGAACTGGAGGCGCCCTTCGTCGGCGACGCCTATGGCGCGCGCGAAGTTCGCGAGATACCGCGCACCCTGCGCGGCGCGACCGAGGCTCTGACCAATTCGAAGATGCTGCGCGCTGCCTTCGGCGACGATGTCATCGATCACTATACCCGCGCTGCCGAATGGGAGCAGGAAGAGTACGATCGTCGCATCACCGATTGGGAAGTGGCGCGCGGATTCGAAAGAGCGTAAGGCTTTTGCGATCTGCCTCTTGCCCGATTTTCATTCTAGGATCGGGCAGGGGCGCCCTGATGCTTGTTGACCTGCCGTTTCTTCCTAGAGGCGGCCAAAGGTTCTACAACACCAGGCAATCAATTGGATGACCAAGAAAACAGGAATTCGATCATGACCGTGATCACATGTGTCTCTCCGGTGAATGGAGAGGTTTATGCCGAGCGTCCGGCATTGTCGTTGGAAGCCGCCAAGGACGTCGTCGCACGCTCCCGTAAGGCACAGAAAGATTGGGCGCGTCGTCCGCTGGAGGATCGCGTTCAGCTCGTGCTCAAGGGCGTGGCCCGGCTCAATGAGATGGCCGATGTGGTCGTGCCGGAACTCTCCTGGCAAATGGGCCGTCCGATCAAGTATGGCGGCGAATATCGCGGCTTCAACGAGCGCTCGAACTATGTCGCCTCGATCGCCGCCGATGCGATGGCACCGCTTGTCGTCGAGGACAGCGCCAATTTCGCCCGCCGCATCGAGCGCGAACCGCATGGCGTCGTCTTCGTCATCGCGCCGTGGAACTATCCCTACATGACGGCGATCAATACGATTGCCCCAGCGCTGATGGCTGGCAATACGGTCATCCTCAAACATGCAAGCCAGACATTGCTCGTCGGCGAGCGGCTGGTACAGGCCTTTGTCGAGGCTGGTGTTCCCGCCGATGTCTTCCAGAATGTCTTCCTCGATCATGAAACGACTTCGGCGCTGATTGCGGCCGGCAGCTTCAACTTCGTCAATTTCACCGGCTCCGTCGAAGGCGGCCGGTCGATCGAACGCGCCGCTGCCGGCACCTTCACCAGCCTCGGACTGGAGCTTGGCGGCAAGGATCCGGGTTACGTCATGGGGGACGCCGATCTCGACGCCGCCGTCGATACACTGATGGATGGGGCGACTTATAATTCCGGCCAGTGCTGCTGCGGCATCGAGCGTATCTATGTGCATGAATCGCTCTACGACAGTTTCGTCGAGAAGTCGGTTGCCTGGGTTTCGAACTATAAGCTCGGCAATCCCCTCGATCCCGAGACGTCGCTCGGACCGATGGCGCACAAGCGCTTTGCCAAGGTCGTGCGCGAACAGATCGCCGATGCCGTCGCCAAGGGCGCCAAGGCGCTGGTCGATCCCAAGCTGTTCCCGGCCGATGATGGCGGTGCCTATCTCGCGCCGCAGATCCTCGTCGATGTCGATCATTCCATGGCCTTCATGCGCGAGGAGACCTTCGGCCCGGCCGTCGGCATCATGAAGGTGAAGAGCGACGCGGAAGCGCTGGAACTGATGAACGACAGCCCCTACGGCCTAACGGCTTCGCTGTGGACGAAGGATGTCGAGCGTGCCTCGCGCATCGGCCGCGAGATCGAAACCGGCACCGTCTTCATGAACCGCGCCGATTATCTCGATCCGGCGCTGTGCTGGACCGGCGTGAAAGAAACCGGTCGCGGCGGCTCGCTCTCCATCATCGGCTTCCACAATCTGACGCGCCCGAAATCCTATCATCTGAAGAAAGTAACAGCATGAGCACTATCTCAGCCAATTGGAGCTATCCGAACGCCTTCAAGCTCGGCCGCGGCCGCATCAAGGAACTGGCGGACGCCTGCAAGAGCCTGGGCATGAAGAAGCCGCTCCTGATCACTGACCGGGGACTTGCCTCGATGGCGATCACGGCGACGGCACTGGATATTCTGGAAGATGCAGGTCTCGGCCGTGCTATCTTCGCTGACGTCGATCCGAACCCGAACGAGAAGAACCTCGAAGCCGGCGTGAAGGCCTTCAAGGATGGCGGCCATGATGGCGTGGTCGCCTTCGGCGGTGGTTCCGGCCTCGATCTCGGCAAATGCGTTGCCTTCATGGTCGGCCAGACGCGTCCGGTCTGGGATTTCGAAGACATCGGTGATTGGTGGACACGCGCCAGTGTCGAAGGCATTGCGCCGATCGTCGCCGTACCGACGACGGCCGGCACCGGTTCGGAAGTCGGCCGTGCCAGCGTCATCACCAATTCCGCAACGCATGTGAAGAAGATCATCTTCCATCCGAAGTTCCTGCCGGGCGTCGTCATTGCCGATCCGGAGCTGACCGTCGGAATGCCGAAGATCATTACCGCCGGCACCGGTATGGACGCTTTCGCCCACTGCCTGGAAGCCTATTCCTCACCCTTCTATCATCCGATGTCAGCCGGTATCGCGCTGGAAGGCATGCGGCTCGTCAAGGAATTCCTGCCGCGCGCCCATCGCGAGGGAACGGATCTCGAAGCCCGGGCCAACATGATGAGTGCGGCTGCCATGGGCGCCGTCGCCTTCCAGAAGGGGCTTGGCGCGATCCACGCGCTCTCGCATCCGATCGGCGCCGTTTACAACACGCATCACGGCATGACCAATGCCGTCGTCATGCCGGCCGTCCTGCGTTTCAACCGTAAGGCTATCGAGGATAAGATTGCCCGCGCCGCAGCCTATCTGGGCATCTCGGGCGGTTTTGACGGCTTCTACGACTATGTGCTGCAGCTGCGCTCGGAACTCGGTGTGCCGGAAAATCTGTCCGCCATGGGCATCGCGCCCGACCGGATCGACGAGCTCTCCGCCATGGCGATCGAAGACCCGAGTGCCGGCGGCAATCCGGTGCCGCTGACGCTCGAAAATACCAAGGCTCTCTTCCGGGATTGCTTCTGATACTGCGCTCAGCTCCCCGATATGCGGGGTGAAATTGGCAGCATATTCAGGCCAAACAAAAAAAGCCGCCGAGTGTCACCCGGCGGCTTTTTTCATTGAAGCTCTGTCTGGTAATCAATCCACGAATTCGACGACGACGCCGGGCTTGACCATCTTGGCGAGTTCGGTCGCATCCCAGTTGGTAAGGCGCACGCAGCCATGGCTCTGCGTCTTGCCGATCCGCGAAGGATCCGGCGTACCGTGGATGCCATAGGTTGGCTTCGACAGGGCCATCCAAACCGTACCAACCGGACCGTTCGGGCCAGGCGGAATGTTGAGAACCTTGTCGTTTCCGGCTTGCTGGAAGTTGATCTTCGGATTGTAGGTATAGCCGGGATTGAAGGCGACGCGCTCGACCGTGACGGTGCCTGACGGCGAGGGCGTGTCGGCGGAGCCGATGCTGGCCGGGTAGGCCGCAATCAGTGTACCGTTGGCGTCATAGGCGAAAACCTGCTTGCGGCCCTTGTCCGCCAGGATCTTGGCAACCGTACCGGTCTTGCTGGGACCCGTATTGACGACCTTGATGGTGCTGCCCGGTACGGTGAAATCAACGCCGGGATTGAGCGCCTTCAGATAGCCTTCATCCATGTGAAAGCGTTCCGCGAGCATTTCCGTCGTCGAAGTATAGCCGAGGGACGGCATCTGTGCCTTAGCCGCATAGTCCTCAGGAATAGAGGCGACATACGGGCCTGCAGCGTCGGCCGCCGTGATCGTGTAATTGACGATCGGCATGCCGCCGGACATGCGAAGCTGCTCGAGGATCGCGTCGGTATTATTCGGGTCGAGCGTCTGGCCGGTCATCTGCTGATAGGCATAGATCGCCTTAGTGACGTTTGCGCCCATGCGTCCGTCGATCGCACCCGGCGAAATGCCCTGCCGCGCGAGGAAGACCTCCAGCGCGGTGATCTCCATCTTCGACTTGCCCTTCAGCGTGATGACGGGTTCGGCCGGTGCCGGTTTGTTGACGATGTCGGGCGCGCTCTGCTGCGGATCGATCGACGCGTAGTCGTTGCCGTTCTGGTTCGTCTGGCCCTGGTCCTTGCCAGGCAATGGCTGATTGTCGAGCGGCTGGCGCTGGATATCGCTGTCGCGCGGAATTCCGCCGGTGACCACGCCGCGATCCTGCTGGTCGTAACCATTGTTGGGTGCGCCGTCGTAATTTCCGTAGCTGTCGGAGCGATACTGACGATAGTCCTGGTAGTCGCCGTTGTTGGAAAGCTGCGTGTCGCCATACCGGCCGACATTATTGCCATAGGTATCGCGGGCTGGGGCGCGGGGATAGTAGGTGCTGGCCCTCATCTCCGTGGCGACGACATTGCCGTAGGCATCAATCAGAACCCGGCGACCGCGTCCGTCGCGTGCCATGGAATATCCGCCGCCGTAAGGATACTGATCGAGGATGCGGCCGTCAGGAGTGACGAGAACCGTGCTGCCGTTGCCGCTGCGATAGTATTGTGCCTGCGCGTCCGTGAGCGCGAGCATGGACACGGTGGCAGTCATTGCCAGGGCAAAACTCAATTTTACGAACCGGTTCACGTCTGTCGGATCCTCGGGATGGTCATTCGGCTGACACACACATGGCAATTTTGACGCCAGTATGGAGATTTAGATTATCATGCTGAATAAAATATAAAAATTTATGTGATCAAGGCTTCAAGTTAAGATTTGGTAAGCCAAATAACCGCTTATTTCAGTCGCGCGCCACCTTGGGACAATGTTCGCGCGCAGAGCTGATCAGGGAGGACTTTAGGGATGATGGATTTTTCTGCGGCCAAGGGGCCGAAATTGACGTTGGACGAGGGCTCTGTTCTGGATATCGGCGCCTGCATCGTCGAGGGCAATAATCTCGCGCCCGGAAGTGCCGTTCCCGACGATGGCGATCCGCGTATCAGTCATTCCGTGGAAGGCTTTCTCTTCACCTGCGGCCCCGATCATATCCGCCATCCCGAGCCGATGTCCGGCGCATATGAAGGCAAGCGCTATCCGCTGCATGGCTCCTTCTCGTCCCATCCAGCCAAAATTCTCTGGACCAAATTCGAGAATGGCAATGCGGAATGCCGTGCCGATGTCGATGTCATCACGGCCGAACGCCGGACCGCCAGGCTGGAACGTCTTTGGCGGATCGATGGCGCGACGGGCGAGGTCTCGCTTGCGGACCGCATCGTCAATACCAGCACAGAGGCGATGCCGGTTTTCCTGATGTACCACATGAACATCGGCGGCAAATGGTTCGATAACGGCACGCGCCTTGCCGGCCACATGCTGGACAATGGCGGCTTTCCCTGGACCTTCGGTGAGGAAGGGGGCGATATCTTCTGTGTGCCGGCGCAGGACAAGGGCGAGGACTGGGCCGAAATCAGCCTCGGCCCCATCGCAGCCATCGGTGGCAAGACATTAAGGGTGCGTTTCGGAACGGACACGCTGCCATTCCTGCAGGTCTGGCGCAATCAGCGCGCGCCGGCGCATGTGCTCGGTATCGAGCCTGTTTCGCATCGCTGGGTCTCGCGGGCCGAGCTGGAAGAGACAGGCGAATTCAATATTCTCCAGCCCGGTGAAGCCCGCAATTTCATGCTCAATTTTGCCTTCGTTTGAGAGTGCGCCGCGGTTGACGCTCGCCCTATGGCGGCGTAGATCAAGGCCACGATTTTAGAGAGGACATGAACCATGGATATCCGCCCGATCGACGATGAATACTCGGTATCCGGCCAGATCACCGTAGAGGATCTCGACCAGATCAAGGCCCTGGGGTTCAAGTCCATCGTCTGCCATCGCCCCGACGGCGAGAGCCCGGATCAGACGCCGTTCGGCGTCGTGGAAGCCCGCGCCAAGGAGCTCGGCCTGGAGATCACCCAGGTGCCTGTCGGCCCGATGGGTGTGACCGAAGAGGCCGTGCAGAGCATGGTCGATGCGCTGGACGAGTTTCCGAGGCCGATGCTCGGCTATTGCCGCTCCGGCGCGCGTTCGACCGCGATCTATCAGAAGACACATCACATTCGCGGCTGAACGGGTTCTTTCCCCCGGCCTTTTGATTGCAGGGCAGGCGGTGAGCTATGCCCTGTTTACCTGTCGAAGAACAACATCAGGAGAACACCATGAGCATCAAGCGTATCGACGTTGGCGCCCGCATGAGCGGCGCTGTCATCCACGGCAATACCGTCTATCTCGCCGGCCAGGTTGGCGAAGGCGAAAGCGTCACCGATCAGTGTAAGTCGGCACTGGCTGAAGTTGATCGCCTGCTCGCTGCGGCCGGCTCCAATAAATCGAAGATCCTGCAGACGCTCATCTACCTCTCCGACATCTCCTACTTCGCCGAAATGAACGCCGCCTGGGAAGCTTGGGTCGATCCGGCCAACACGCCGGCCCGTGCGACCAGTGAAGCCAAGCTCGCTGCACCGAAGTATAAGGTCGAATTCATCGTGACGGCAGCACTCGACTGAGTCGGGCCGTCAGTAATTTTTAAAGGCCGGTGGGCTCGCGCTCATCGGCCTTTTGTTTGGGCGATTTCTGTCAGTGTGCGCGAGGGCGTGATCGCTTCCGGGTCGAGCGCGATCTCGATGATGGCCGGTTTGCCGCTAGCGCGCGCCCGTTCGAAGGCCGGGCCAAATTCTTCCGTCGTCTTCACTGTTTCGCCGTGGCCGCCATAGGCGCGGGCAAGCGCCGCGAAATCCGGATTGTCGAGTGCGGTGGCGCTGACCCGGCCGGGATATTCCCGCTCCTGATGCATGCGGATTGTGCCGTACATGCCGTTGTTGATGACCAAAGCAATGAGCGGCAGGCCGTATTGGGCGGCGGTCGCAAATTCCTGGCCATGCATCATGAAACAGCCGTCGCCGGCAAAGCAGATGACTTCGCGATCGGGAAAGAGCTGTTTTGCTGCGACCGCTGCCGGTAGACCATAGCCCATCGAGCCCGACGTGGGAGCCGCTTGCGTGTTGAAACGGCGGAAGCGATGGAAGCGGTGCAGCCAGGTTGCGTAGTTGCCGGCGCCGTTGGTGAAGATCGCATCATCGGCCGTATTGGCTTCGATCCAATCCATGATGCGGCCCATATGGACGGCGCCGGGGCTCTTTTCCGGTGTCTTTGACCAGGCGAGATAGGCGGCGTGCATACGTTCGGTTCGGTCGGCCCAAGGCATTTCGTGCAGCGGCTCCAAATGCGCGAGAGCCGCAACGAAATCCGCCGGGCTGGCACAGATGGCCAGATCCGGCCGATAGACGCGTCCGAGCTCTGAAGGGTCGGGATGGACATGGACGAGCTGCTGGCGCGGGTAGGGAATATCGACCAGCGTATAGCCGGAGGACGGCATTTCCGAGAGGCGGCCACCGAGAAGGATCAGCAGATCCGCTTCCTTGATTTCCTTTGCCAGCGCCGGGTTGATACCGATGCCGACATCGCCGGCATAATTGGGATGCAAATGGTCGAACAGCATCTGCCGGCGGAAGGAGCAGCCGACCGGCAGCTTGAAGCGCTCCGCAAACTGCCTGATGCCGGAAACTGCTTCGTCGTTCCAGCGTGTGCCGCCGAGAATGACCATCGGCCGCTCCGCCGCCGCAAGGCGCTTGTGAAAGTCAGCAAGCTGGTTGCGGCCCGGATGAGCTGCAACCGGGACATAGGGCAGCGCTTCCGGCGCCTCGACCTCATCGCGCAGCATATCCTCGGGCAGGGTCAGCACGACCGGGCCGGGACGCCCAGACGTCGCGACCGCGAAGGCGCGGGTGACGAATTCCGGAATGCGGGTGGCATCATCGATCTCCCCGACCCATTTGGCGAATTCGGTAAAGGCGCGGCGAAATTCAACCTCCTGAAAGGCTTCGCGCTCGCGGGCATCGCGCTGGACCTGGCCGATGAACAGTATCATCGGGATCGAATCCTGCCGTGCGATATGAAGGCCGGCGGAGGCGTTTGTGGCGCCGGGGCCGCGGGTAACCAGGCAGATGCCCGGTTCGCCGGTCAATCGGCCCCAGGTGTCCGCCATCATCGCCGCACCGCCCTCCTGGCGGCAGACGAGCACCTTGATATCGCTATCATGCAGGGCATCGAGCACGGCGAGAAAGCTCTCGCCCGGCACGCAGGAAATGCGCTGCACGCCATTTGCCTTCAAAGCTTCGACGATGAGTTGGCCGCCCGTTCGTTTCATGTCCTCGCCTTTCCCTCCAGTTCCGCCAATTCGGCGAGAACCTCCTCCTGATGCTCCCCAAGGCGCGGGCTCGGCCGCGTATAGGTCAACGGCGTTTCCGACAGCACGATCGGCGTACGGACGCTCGGAATGACAGTGCCGGCGCTATCTTCGAGATCGACCCTCAGGCCGCGCGCCACAATCTGCGGATCGGCGAACATATCCTCGATCGTATTGATGGCGCCGGCCGGGACGGCATTGGCTTCGCATGCGTGAAGCAGCTCCGCCTTATTCCACTTCAGCGTCTCCGCCGAGACGAAGGCCCGTACCTCGTTGCGGTGAGCGACGCGAGCCTTGTTGGTCGCATAGCGCTCATCGTCCGCATTGGTTTCCATGCCGAGAATGGTGCAGAGCCGCCGGAACTGCCCATCATTGCCGACAGCGAGAATGAGATAGCCGTCGGCGGTGGGTACGACTTCATAGGGCGAGATATTGGGATGGGCGTTGCCGAGCCGCACCGGCGGCTTGCCCGAGATCAGATAGTTCATGTTCTGATTGGCAAGCACGGCCGATTGCACATCGAGCAGCGCCATGTCGATGAGCTGTCCTTCGCCGGTCTTCAGCGCATGGATCAGGGCGGCCTCGATCGCCGAGACGGCATAGATGCCAGTGAAGATATCGGCGATCGCGACGCCCGCCTTCATCGGCTGACCATCCGGTTCGCCCGTGATCGACATGAAGCCGGACATGCCCTGGACGATATAATCATAGCCGGCGAGGTTGGCATAGGGGCCGGTCTGGCCGAAGCCGGTAATCGAGCAATAGACGATGCGGGGATTGATCTTCTTCAGGCTTTCATAATCCAGCCCGTATTTTACCAGGCCGCCGAGCTTGAAATTCTCGATCACCACATCGGCCGTCTTCACCAATCGGCGCACCAGTTCCTGACCTTCTTCGGTCTTGAGATCGGCGGTGATGGAGCGCTTGCCGCGATTGGTGGAATGGTAATAGGCGGCCCAGAGATTTTCGCCGTCCTTGCCTTCGACGAAGGGCGGCCCCCATTGGCGCGTGTCGTCGCCGCCGTCGGGATTTTCCACCTTGATGACATCGGCGCCGAGGTCGGCCAGCATCTGCCCTGCCCAGGGGCCGGCGAGAACGCGGGCGAGTTCGATGACGCGAATACCGGACAGCGGAGGTTTCTTGGTCTTTTGTTCTGTCATGTCGATCCACTCGCTTACGGCGTGAATGCCGTTTCAGATGTATCGGATACGGGCTTGGAAGCAAAGCGCCGCTCGCGCCAGAGAATGTAAAGCCCCGAGCCAATGATGATGAGGATGCCGAGCCATTTGATCGCATCCGGGAAGTTATGGAAGACGAGCCAGCCGAAGATGGTGGCTGAGACGATCTCGAAATACTGCAGCGGCGCAAGCGTCGAGGCTTGTACTGCGCGATAGGCATAGACCGTCAGGACGCCGGAGGCCGCTGCAGTTGCGCCGACGCAGAGCAAATAGAGCATTGCCGTCAGATCCGGCATGACCGGATCGAGAATTGCAGACCCCGTCGCCCGGCCGATGGCGAGCAGGATCAGGCTGAAGCCAATGCCCCACACGGCGGTCTGGAACTGCATTGACGAGGCATCCTCGCTATGAGAGACGACGCGCGTAATCATCACATAGACGGCGATGCAAAGCGCAGTAACGACGGGAAGCAGGGCGATGAAGCCGACTTCTTGAAAGCTCGGCTGGATAATCAGAATCGCGCCGAAAAAGCCGACGGCACAGGCGGTATAGCGCCGCCAGCCGATGGTTTCCTTCAGGAAGATGCTGCTCAAGATGGTGAGCATCATCGGCTCGACGAAGAAGATGGCGATGGCATCGGCCACTTCCATCACCTGCAGCGTGGTCACGAACGACACCATGGAGAGCGTGAGTACGGCGGCACGGATGGCATGGACGCCGCTACGCCGCCATGTCCACACGCCCCATTTCCAGCGCACCGCCATCATAGGCAGCGCAAAAAGAGCCTGGAAGATGAAACGGGCGGCGGTCACTTCACCCGGCGGAATGGTGGCTGCGGCAAGCTTGGAGAAGATGTCGATGATCGGCGAGAGGATGACGGAGAGAAACATCATCACCAAACCGAAGGTCAGCTCCGATTGCGGCAATCGCGCCGAGGAGCCGCTGGAGGTATTCATTGTGGAATTCCCATGAGAATCAGTTGTTTGCCGTTATCCTCTTGCACCAGTCGGCGAAGTTGGAAATGGCTTCTTCGGCATCGATTTCGTTGAGCGTCTCGTGCCGCATGTCGGGATAGATCTCGATGGTAATACGAGAGAAACCGGCTCTTTTCAAATGATTTGCCAGCCAGGAAATCGCTTTCGCATTGTCCGTCGCCGGATCCTTGCCGCCGCCGACGAGATGGATCGGCAGGTCGCGCCGGAGGCGGTCGAGATAGGTTCTTTGCGGCGCCCGGAAGGTCAACTCGAATAGGTCGAGCCAGAGCGAGACGGAGGCATCGAAGCCGCAAAGCGGATCGGCGATATATTTGTCCACCTGTTCCGGAATGCGCGAGAGCCAGTCGAAATCGGTGCGGCGGTTGGCGATCGATTGGCCCCAGGTGCCGAAGGTCAGTTTCGGCAGTAGCCCGCTCGGGACGTCCGATCCCTTGAACATGCGCTCCGTTTTGAGGGTGAGCTGCGCGGCACGGCCCGCGAGGCCCGGGTTGAAATTGGAATTCCAGACCGTGACGGCATCGAACTTGTCCGGATGCGTGACCACGGTGTTCAGGCTGATCAATCC
Organism: Rhizobium centroccidentale; assembly: GCF_030182565.1. Lineage (NCBI taxonomy): Bacteria > Pseudomonadati > Pseudomonadota > Alphaproteobacteria > Hyphomicrobiales > Rhizobiaceae > Rhizobium > Rhizobium centroccidentale. The sequence continues at coordinate 207,677 of NZ_JAQJCG010000002.1, forward strand.
GCCCATGGAATGCCCGAACAGGATGATCGGCAGACCCGGATAGGTCGTTGCGGCAAGCTCGCGCATGGCGAGCACGTCGGCGATCACCTGCTCGACACCATTTCTCCGGGCAAAGCGGCCGATGGGGGCATCAGGGGCCGTCGTCTCACCATGGCCGCGATGATCGTGGGCATAGACATGAAAGCCTTGGCCCGCCATCGCCTTCGCGAAGGTCTCGTATCGGCGGGAATGCTCGGCGAGACCGTGCGATATCAGCAGGATGCCGCGAGCATCGGTTACCGCCGGCAAATGATGATAGGCAAGGGTTGCGCCCGTCGGACTTTTCAGGCGCTTCGTCTCGGCGAACATATATTCATTCCTCCCAATTGGACGAAAGGTTATCATCTGCCCGATTGCAATGGATAGGTGGTAAAGCTCACAGAAATAAATCTTTCCGAGCGCTGCGATTCAGGATTGCGCCCGCTCGATCAAACTGCTTATTTGTTCCTATAATGTTCTAGTTGGAGGTATAAATGAAGCAGTGGCTTCGGGTATTTATGGTTGTGCTCGTTTCGGTCGGGGCGGCGTCCAGTGCCGTTGCGCAGGAACATAGCCGCGGGCGGACGCGCTTTATCCTGGCGGCGAGCTGGGAGCCGGCATTTTGTCAGACGAACCAGAAGAAGGCGGAATGCCGCAACCAGTCGTCGGACAATCATGACGCGACGAATTTCTCCCTGCATGGCCTCTGGCCGATGCGGCAGGAATATTGCGATGTTTCCGAGGATCTGAAGCAGGCGGATCGTGGCCGCGACTGGAAGGACCTGCCTGCCGTGCAGCTGTCTCAGGATGTCAAGGCGAAGCTGGATAAGGCAATGCCAGGCACTCAATCCGGCCTGGAGCGGCATGAATGGATCAAGCACGGCACTTGTACGAAGCTTAGCGCCGACCAATATTTCTCCATCGCCGCCGGTTTGATTGCCGAACTCAATACGTCTGCCGTGCGCGATCTTTTCGCGCAGAATATCGGCAAGGAGTTGGATGCCGAAAGCATCAAGGCAGCCTTTGACCAGAGCTTCGGCGACGGCGCCAATGCGCGCATCAAGATGAGCTGCCGCCGCGTCGGCGATGTCCGAATGATTTCGGAGCTGACCATCGGTCTCTCGGAAGATGCGATCGATCCCCAGCAGGGCAGTGAGCCGCGGCTCGCCAAACTGATCCAGGGGGCCGGCAGCACCTCCTTCGGCTGTGATCGGGGTGTGGTGGACGCGGCCGGTTTCTGAGAAAATACGGCCTTTCTGACGCGGATAATGCCCTCGGACAAGGTTTCGCCGTTGCCCGAGGGCGGGGTTTCGCCTACATAGCGGCACAAATCGCAACGCTATTCGTCCGTGGAGCAACCCAAGCTATGGCACGTCAGTTCATTTATCATATGGCCGGTCTGAATAAGTCCTATGGCGCCAAGAAGATTCTCGAGAATATCCATCTCTCCTTCTACCCCGATGCCAAGATCGGTATTCTCGGCCCGAACGGTGCAGGTAAATCGACCGTGCTGCGCATCATGGCCGGCCTCGACAAGGAATATACCGGCGAAGCCTGGCTGGCCGAAGGCGCCACCATCGGCTACCTGGCGCAGGAGCCTCAGCTCGATCCCAACAAGACGGTTTTCGAAAACGTCATGGAAGGCGTTGCCAAGAAAACCGAAATCCTCAATCGCTACAACGAATTGATGATGAACTATTCCGACGAGACGGCGGAAGAGGGCGCCAAGCTCCAGGACATCATCGACAGCCAGAATCTCTGGGATCTGGAAAGCCAGGTCGAGATGGCGATGGAAGCCTTGTGCTGCCCGCCGCGCGATGCCGAAGTCACCAGCCTTTCAGGCGGTGAGCGCCGCCGTATCGCACTGTGCCGCCTGCTTCTCTCGCAGCCGGACCTGCTGCTGCTCGACGAACCGACCAATCATCTCGACGCTGAGACCATTGCCTGGCTGGAAAAGCACCTGCGCGACTATCCCGGTGCCGTGATGATGATCACCCACGACCGCTACTTCCTCGACAACGTTACCGGCTGGATCCTGGAACTCGATCGCGGCCGGGGCATTCCCTACGAAGGCAACTATTCCGCCTATCTGCGGGCCAAGGCCAAGCGCATGCAGCAGGAAGCCCGCGAAGAAGCCGGCCGCCAGAAGGCGATCAGCCGCGAACAGGAATGGATTGCCTCCAGTCCCAAAGCCCGTCAGGCCAAGTCCAAGGCGCGTATCAACGCTTACGAACAGCTGGTCGATGCTGCCGAAAATCAGCGTCCTGGTGATGCGCAGATCATCATTCCGGTCAGCGAGCGTCTCGGCCAGGTGGTGATCGAGATGGAAGGCATCACCAAGGGTTTCGAAGGCCGTACGCTGATCAACGATCTGTCGATCAAGCTGCCGCCCGGCGGCATCGTTGGCATCATCGGCCCGAACGGGGCCGGCAAGACGACGCTGTTCAAGATGATCACCGGGCAGGAAAAGCCGGATTCCGGCACGGTCCGCATCGGCGAGACGGTGCATCTCAGCTATGTCGACCAGAGCCGCGACGCGCTTGACGGCAATAAGACGGTATGGGAGGAAATCTCGGGCGGTGCCGAAGTCATCAAGCTCGGCAAGTTCGACATGAATTCGCGCGCCTATTGCGGCGCCTTTAACTTCAAGGGCGGCGACCAGCAGCAGAAGGTCGGCAATCTCTCTGGCGGTCAGCGCAACCGCGTTCACCTGGCCAAGATGCTGAAGGCTGGCGGCAACGTGCTTCTGCTCGACGAACCGACCAACGACCTCGATACGGAAACGCTGGGGGCGCTGGAAAGTGCTCTCGAAAACTTCGCCGGCTGCGCCATCATCATTAGCCATGATCGCATGTTCCTCGACCGTCTGGCTACGCACATCCTGGCCTTTGAAGGCGAGGGCCATGTCGAATGGTTCGAAGGCAATTTCGAGGATTACGAGCAGGACAAGATCCGCCGTCTCGGCCCCGATGCCCTCAATCCGGGTAGCCAGGCGCATAAGCGCCTGACACGCTAAGCTCTCGGTTTGGCTCTTTGAAACCCCGGCTTGTCCGGGGTTTTCGTTTATATAGCAACTACCGGCGATGTTCCGTTTTCGGCGGAAACTAACAGATTTCCGACATCGAACTCCCATGGCTGACTGATTGGCTCTTGCCATGAAAGTCCAAATCACATAAAGATATCTTTATATCTTGATTGGGTGTGAAATGACGGATCTGGTTAAACTCGGCTTGGATGACGTGGTAGACGTGCTGAAGGCGGTCGGCGAGCCGACCCGGCTGCGTCTTCTGGCGCTACTGGCGGCAGGCGATCTCACCGTGACCGATCTTACCGAAATTCTCGGTCAGTCGCAGCCTCGCATTTCCCGGCACCTCAAGCTGCTCGGCGAAGCCGGGCTGATCGATCGATACCAGGAGGGCGCCTGGGCTTATTTCCGCCTGAAGCAGGAAGGCAAGGCGGTGACGCTGGCCCGCAGCCTACTGCGCCATACCGCCGAAAAGGATACGGTGCTGCTGCGTGACGGAGAACGTCTCTCCTCCGTGAAGCGCGTTCGCGCCGAGCGCGCTCAGGCCTACTTCAGCCGGAATGCCGCCGAGTGGGATGAGCTGCGACGTCTCCATGTCGCGGATGAGGATGTCGACAAGGCGCTGATCGATCTTATCGGTCCGCAGCCGATCGACTCCTTCCTCGATCTCGGTACGGGCACGGGCCGGATGCTGCAGCTTCTGGCTGGGCACTATCGCCGCGCCGTCGGCATCGATGCCAGCCGTGACATGCTGGCCGTTGCCCGCGCCAATCTCGACCGGGCCAATATCACCGCTGCCTCGGTGCGGCATGGCGATATCTTCAACCTGCCGCTGGAGCAGCAGGACTTCGATCTCATTACCATCCACCAGGTGCTGCACTTCCTTGATCAGCCGGAGGTTGCCATCAATGAAGCCGCGCGAATGCTGCGGCCCGGCGGCCGCCTTGTCATCATAGACCTCGCGCCGCACGGGCTGGAATATCTGCGTGACGAGCATGCGCATCTGCGCCTCGGCTTCTCGCATCAGGCCATTTCGGATTGGCTGAAACTGGCGGGGCTGGATGTGGAGCGCGTGCAGGATCTTCATTCGGGGAGGGAAGGCGGGCAGGCGCTGACCGTCACCATCTGGCTGGCGCGTGATCCACGATTGCTGATTGCGTCCGGCCAGGGCCATCAGTCATCCCCCATTCTTGCCGGGAGAGTTTGACATGTCTTCGAGATCAGAAAGCCATAGCGACGGTATCCGCATCTCCTTCGAATTCTTTCCGCCGAAGTCGGAAGAGGCCGAGCAACAGCTGTGGAACACCGTCGAGGAACTCAGCGATTGGGAGGCTGAGTTCGTTTCAGTCACCTATGGGGCAGGCGGTTCGACCAAGGCGCCGACGCTTTCTGCCGTGCGCAAAATGATCCATGAGACACCGTTCACGACCGCATCGCATCTGACCTGCGTCGGTGCCACGCGTGAGGATACGCATCGGGTGATCGATGAGTTCCTTGCTGCCGGCGTTCGCCGTTTCGTCGCGCTCCGCGGCGATCCGCCGGGTGGCGTCGGCTCGGCCTATCAGCCGCATCCGGGCGGTTATGCCAATGCCGCGGAACTGGTGCAGGCTTTGCGCGAGCGCGGCGATTTCGATATTTCCGTTTCGGCCTATCCCGAAAAGCATCCGGAAAGCCGCGATACGGCAGCCGATATCGACATGCTGAAGCGCAAGGCGGAGAATGGTGCCGACCGGGCGCTGACCCAGTTCTTCTTCGATAATGATGCCTTCGAGCGTTATCATGATCGCGTTCGCGCCGCCGGCATCAAGATTCCCGTGGTGCCGGGCATTATGCCGATCCAGAACCTGACGCAACTGAAGCGCTTCGCCGGCGCCTGTGGCACGAATATTCCGAGCTGGCTCGACGAGCGTTTCGATGGTTTGGATGAGGATGTGGAGGAGCGCGCCAAGGTCGCCGCCGATGTTGCCGCCGAGCAGATCCAGGACCTGATGCGCCGCGGCATTCACGAATTTCATCTCTATACGATGAACCGTTCGGCACTGGTTTCCGCCGTGCTTGAACGGCTGGGCCTCGAGCGTAAGGTGAATGCACGGGCCGGCGCCGCCGCCTAAAGCGTGTCGCTCAAGCTAATGAAAAAGCGCATGTCCGGCGGGGGCATGCGCTTTTCTAATGAAACAGAGGTTTTGTTAGCTTTTCGGAGTTTGGTCGCTTGCGAATTTCGCCGAAGCCGTCAGATGAAGAGCATCGTCACGACGAAAGCGAAGGCCGCACCGACCACTAGGACGTTGATGGATCGCGTTAATCCCATGTCTTCCTCCTCAGTCAGCCGTTAAATTTTATGTCGAAAATGTGTTGTTTGGAAAGAACATTCGATGCTGCGACGCGGTATCGAGTTCGCGACATGATTCACAAATTCGCAGCAGTGCTTTGATATTGCTTTATAAATGTCGATTTCTAGCTCAATGACGGGCTGTGAATAAATATTAATATGTTGTGACTGCGGACCATCCGAATGGAGCAGGAGATCATGTTTCCCGCGTTCTGGCCCCGTGTTTCATCCACATGAAAAGCCGTCCATCGAGAACGAGCAGACCTGCGGCGATGAGCAGCATGCCGGCGATTTCGGTAGGCCCCATCCGCTCGCCGAGAAAGAGGAAGCCGAGCAATAGCGCGCTCGGCGGCACCAGCAGAGTGACGAGGGAGGTGTTGGTGGCGCCGGCGAGCTCGATGATGCGAAAATAGAGGATGTAGGCAAAAGCGGTCGACAGCAGCGCCAGGCCAAGAATGGCGGCAATTGCCGTCACCGGCGGGGCGACAAGCGTCCAAGGTTGGTCGATCACCAGCGCGACCGGCAGCATGAGGAGTGAGGAGCCTGTCAACTGGCCCGCTGCCACAACCGGCGGCGCGATGCCCTTGAAGCGTTTGGCATAAATTGCTGCGAATCCGTAGGAGATTGCCGCCAAGATCGGCAATGAGAGCGCCCAGAAGGGTACCGAGCCGCTGCTGGTAATGCTCGGTCCGAGCAACACGATCGTTCCGAGGAGGCCGGTGAGGCAGCCGACTAGCTTGGCTGATGTCAAGCGTTCGTCGGTGGTGAGCTGATTGCCGATCAACACGGTCCACATCGGCGTCGTCGCGTTCAAGATGGATGCGAGCCCGGCACCCATCTGCGTCTGGCCGCAGAAGATCAGCGTATGCGGTATCGCATTGTTGATTAAGCCCAGCAGCAGAAATTGCGGCCAATGGTGGCGCAGGGACTGATAGATATTGAGGCGACCGGCTAGATAGAGATGCAATGCCACGGCCGCCAGCGACAGACGCAGAAAGACGAGTGTGAAGGGGGGTACGTGGTGAACAGCGATACGGGCGAAGAAGAACGAACCGCCCCAGATCAATCCGAGCAACAGCAGCAGGCCCCAGGTCGAGGCGCTCATTCGATGTTCGCCATTCATGGTATCTCTCCTCTTTCGAGGCATCTAAACCGGAAGAGTGCAGGCTCTCCACCCGTTTCTTGCTGTTTTGCTCACGGTGCGAGGAGAGCAGATACAAGAAAGGCGGCATGGAGCCGCCTTTTCGATCGATATATGGGAGAAATCAAAGTGCGTTGAGCAGGGCCGTCGTCGCCCACCCGTCGGCTGGCAACCCCAGGCGAAACTGTTCCTTCTGGATGGCGACACGTGTGCCGGAGCCGAGGATGCCATCGATCTTGCCGACATCATAGCCGCGGGCCACAAGCTTGGTCTGAAGTGCCTTCATGTCGACGTCATTGAGACCCGGCTCGGGATTGCCCTTGTTATAGGGTGGAGCGCCGGCAAAGCGGGTGGCGAAATAGGCGGCCGAGGTCGTGTAGATGAACGACTGGTTCCAGCCGAGATAGGTATTGTAGTTCGGATAGGTCAGGAAGGCGGGTCCCTTGCGGCCTTGCGGCAGGATGAGAGCAGCGGGCAGGGAGCCGAAGTTCGTGTTGCCGTCACGCGGCGTGACGCCGAGCTTGAACCAATCGCCCGCAGTCAGCGGGCCGCCGATACCGGATTTTTCCCAGGGAAGGTTGTCCGGAACCGTCACCTCCTGCAGCCAGGGCTGGCCGCGCTGGAAGCCGAGATGCTGGAGGAATCGTGCCGTCGTCAGAATGACGTCAGGTGCGCTGGTCTTCAGATTCACATGGCCGTCGCCATCGCCATCGGTGCCGTAAGCGATGATATCGGGCGGCAACATTTGCGTCTGGCCGATTTCGCCGGCCCATGCGCCGGTCGTCGTTGCCGGGTCGACATCGCCGCGCTGGACGAGCTCGATCAGTGCGATCAGGCGCGGGCGGAAGAAGTCCGGCCGGCGGCAATCGTGCGAGAGGGTGACCAGCGCGTTGCGGGTGTTGAAATTGCCCTGGACGGCGCCGAAATCGGTTTCCATCGCCCAGAAGGCGGTGATGACACCCGGAGGTACGCCATAGTCCTGTTCGGCCTTGGCGAAGACATCGGCATATTGCTTCATTTTCTGGCGGCCGATGTCGAGACGGCCCTGGCTGACGGTGCGTTGGGAGAATTCGAGGAAGGTCTGTCGGAAGACGCCCTGACTGCGGTCCATGGCGAGAACCTTCTGGTCAATCTGGGCGCCGGCGAGTGTCTTGTCGGCAGAGGCTGCATCCGCACCATCGGCAATCGCTTCAGCCTTTACGCCGGCAAGGAATGCAGTGAGATCGCCACCGCAGGCTACTTTCGGAGTGGCGTCGCTGCTTGCGGGCGGCACTGCGGCCGGGGATGCGCTTTGAGCCAATGCCGTACCAGTCATGGCTGAGGCGAGGAGCAACGCAAGAGCGCCGCGTCGAATGGTGTGACGATCCATGAGCGATCCTTCCAAGTGATAGAATAGGGTCGCTTTCACAGAAGATTGTGACATAAGCAAGTGTGAAATGGGCTCAGTATTAAGAATTTCCCTGCTTCTCTACTGCAGCCACCCAGTTTTGCCAGTTCTGCTCGGAACCGCCGAAAACATTGATGTCCGTCGGGCCTTTGATCCCCGGAATGACACCCGTAGACGTATATTGCCAGAAGGCCCAGTTGCGACCGGCGTAAGTCTCTTTCGGGTGCTTGGCAACGGATCGGACCCAGAAATGATAATCCTGGAAATAGCCGACTAGATTTTCACGATGGAAGTCGACCGAAGTATAGATGATCGGGCGCTTGCCGTAATAGGCCTGCAGGCGATCCATAAAGCGTTTGATCTCGCTGCGTACCGTTTCGGGAGCCGGTCTGGTCTTGCAGGTCGGGGAGCCCGGGTTCCATTCGACGTCGACGACGGGCGGAAGCGCCGTGGCATCCTTCGGCACGTTGCGGATGAACCAATCGGCCTGCTCGTCGGCCGTCGAGCAGAAATAGAAGAAATGATAGGGCGCATGCAGAAGCCCGGCAGCGCTCGCTTCATTCCAATACTCGGTGAAGCGCGGATCGATCCGGTCCTTGCCCTCCGTCGCCTTGATGAAGACGAAGGCGACACCCGAACCCTTGACGGCTTTCCAATCGATATCGCCCTGCCACTTGGAAATATCGATGCCATGAATGGGATGGCGCTGCGGATGATCGCGGCCGAAGTCCTGGGGCTTTGTATCGGCGAATCTGGTCTTGGGAAGGGCCGCCGTCGATAAGGCATCATAGCCCGTCGTGCAGCCAGTCAAGGCAAGAGCGAGCGGCAGTAGGCATGCCAGAAGCCGGCGCATAGATATCCTGTTATGGCCCGAGTGATCTTGCTGCCCCAAGACTTGGCTTCCGTAATGTGGTCCCCGAGAATCCGAAAGAGCGGCAGACCATACCGTTGCCAGCTGGTCTTGCCACTTTATTCACCATATCAACGTAAAAAATGCGTTATCTTCAAGCAAATTCTTATGCTTGGCGTCTTCGGAACCGAATTTGCGCTGGAATCCGTCGCCAATCAGGGGCCGTGCCGGGTCGCCACGGCCCGCCACGCATAGCCGCGGCCGATCTTTTCGGTTTTCACCGACATGCCCCGCACTGCAGCCTTCTCTTCGAGCACTGTCAGAAGTTCGGCGCGGGGAGTGACATGGAATTTCTTCAGCCATCCTTTGAGCATGGCACGGAACCAGCCTGGCAACCCTTCCTGCTGGCCGAAATCGACGATGTGAAGCTCACCGCCCGGTGCGACAGCATCGAGCGACGCGTCGATAGCGCTTGTCCAGTCGGGGATCATCGAGAGCGCGTAGGAGATCATCACACGGTCGAAGCCGTCGACGCTAAAATCGGCCGGCGAAAAGACTGTAGCGTCGGCGACGCGAAAATCCGGCATCTGTTTCAGGCCGCGGAAATTATTGCGGGCGGAAATCAGCATTTCCTGCGAGATATCGAGGCCATAAAGGCGGGCAGAAGGGAAGCGCCGATAGGCGAGCAGCATATTGCGGCCCGTGCCGCAGCCCACTTCCAGAAGCGAGCCCCCGACGGGCACATTCAGCTGTTCGATCGTTCGATCGCGGCCGAACAGGTAATATTTGCGGGTCAGGTCATAGATATGACGCTGATAACGGTACATGCCGTCCATCAGCTTGGCGTGGTTGTTCGCGCCGCTTTCTATGCTTGTATCCGCCTGGCTCACGCTTTTTTCCCGTAGATGTGGAAGCCGCCATAGATGGCCGAGCGATCACGAACATTGAGCTCCTGCGAACGCTCTTCGAAATAGACCCACTGGTCGCGGATCGCTGGAGAGAGGCGGCCTTCGATGATGCTCTTTTCCGCGGCGGTGCGGAAGATGACGCGGGCGCCTTCGCGCGCCGTGCGGGTGATCTCGGCCCAGAGGCCATTGAGCTGCTCGTCGGTCATCCAGTCCTGCGCATCGAGCAAAATATAACGATCGCGCGAGGCCGCCGGCTTCGAGGCGAGAAGCTCGGTGAAATTGGCGTGATGGACGCTCACACGATCGGCATTGGCGCGGATCGCTGCGTAGTGCTCCGGCTTGAGGTAGGTGGGCAGGGGGCCTTGGTGCTGGGCAGCGTAGCGGCGCGAGAATGCCTGCCAGGCAAAGTAATTGTCGCGCATGGGGAAATGACAGGCGAGCTTTTCCAAGCGGTGTTTCAGCACGGCGGAAATGGATTCGTCACCGGCCAGGCTTGCAAGCTCGTCATATTGCTGCGGCGGGATGCCGAGACCGAAAAGCGAGCTCTTGCGGCCGAGCAGCCAGCGGACGGCCGGCTTGTCGAAGATCGGAGCGATCTCCTCCTCGAAGAACTGACGCTGCTCGCGCATGGTACGGGCTTCAGTCATCTTTTGGAGGCGAACGCCGTGCAGGCGTGCCAATATATGGGCGGCCCCGATAAAGCGGCCGAGAAGGCCGGTCTTGTAGATATTGCGGTCGAAGACCGTGATGCGGCGGCGGCCATAGAGATCGCGACCGTCCCAATAATCTGCAGTTGCCGCGTCGAGGCGCGGTGCGATGAACTGGTCGTAGGCCTGGCTATTGGCCGCAATGTCGGGCGTTCCGAAGAAGCGCACCAGGTCCGCATGACCGGGAAGCAGGCGAAAGGCTGCAAGCTTCAGCTTGTTCAGGGCGATATGGTGGCGATTGAGATCGACGACATCGATGGATGCCGGATTTTGCGAGAGGTAGGCGAGCATGTTGCAGCCGCCCGAACCGATGGTGACAATGCGATGATGCGCCTGCAGCTCCATCGCCTCCATATCGATATCCGGATCTTCCCAGATCTGCGGATAGACAAGGCCGGAAAACAGCATGCCGAACAAGCGCTCGGAAAGGCCTGCCTTAGACAGTGCCTTGTGCTGCAGCAGTGCGTCCTTGAGTTTCCGGTTCTTTTGGAGACCGGCATCCGGGGCGAATTCCGTCATCTGAGTCTTGTCACCGATTTGTGAAGTTCAGGGCGTGTAACCCGGCAATGCTACAGTCTGATGACGCGGGCTGTTGGCAGATCCGACGGAGAGGCATCCTTGCACATATTTAAGGAGCCCTAATCATCATAGGTCTTTCATCTTGCTGCATTTCCTGATTGTCTCCGCCTACCTTTCTGGAGAATATGTGACATGCGTTTGATATCGAGAGTGATCGGGGCTCTTATTGTTCTGCTGCTGATCATTGTCGCCGGCGGGGCCGTCTGGCTCTCTCTTTATCCGCCGGAATTGCTGAAGGTCGGCGATGGCTACGCGGCAAAGATCGTCTGCTCCAATACGTTCGTGGCCAAGCGGGACCCGGACAAGGTGATGGAGGAGGATGTACAGGCTCCAGGCAATCCGGCATTGAAGCTCATTCGCGTCTATGTTGACCGGGATGAGGGCGTGGTCACGGCCCGGTTCTTGGGATTGTTCGCGCCGAACCGTGCGCTCTATCGCGGCGCGCTCGGTTGTGCGCTGGTGCCGGATGGCGATCTGCAAACGGCCCGTAGTGCCGTCTTCCTTAACAAGGTGAAGGCGCCGAAGAACGATGCGGTGTGGCCGGATGGGGATATGGTAAACCTCGGTCAGGGCGATGTCGGTGCGAAGCTTGCCGATATCGTATCGAATTCGGATCTCGCCGGGCCCGCCATGCGCGCGATCGTTGTCGTCAAAGACGGGCGCATTGTCGCCGAAACCTATGGCGATGGCTTCAGTAAGGCAACGCCGCTGATCGGCTGGTCGATGACCAAGACGGTCAACGCCGCAATCATCGGCCGACTCATGCTGGCCGGGCGCATGTCCTTCGACGATCAAAATCTTCTGCCGCAATGGAGCGCTGACTCGCGCAAGGACATCAAGCTCAGCGATCTTCTTGCCATGGAAAGCGGGCTTGCGTTCAACGAATCCTATGGCACCGTATCGGATGTAACGCGCATGCTCTATCTCGACGCGGACGTGACCAGCATAGCAGCCAACGCGCATCAGTTGGCAGCACCGGGTGAGCGTTTCAGTTATTCCAGCGGTACAGCAGCGCTGCTTTCGCGCCTTTGGATGAACCGGCTGCCCAATCTGAGCGCTGCCATTTCCTATCCGCGCGAGGCACTTTTCGGACCGCTCGGCATGTACAGTGCCGTTTTCGAGGCCGATGAGCGCGGCACCTTTGTCGGCAGCTCCTATCTCTATGCCAACGCCCGCGACTGGGCGCGCTTTGGTCTCTTTTTGCTGCAGGACGGCGTCTGGAATGGGCACCGCCTGCTGCCGGAAGGTTTTGTCGGCGCTATGCGCACGCCCACGAACGCCTCCGAGGGTGTCTACTCGCAGGTTCAGACCTGGCTTGCGGGTCCTGGCGGCTCGAATGCCCAATTCGGTTTGCCCGCGGATACTTTTTGGATGACTGGTCACGACGGCCAAACGGTTGCGATCGTCCCGTCCGCCAATCTCATCGTCGTGCGGATGGGGCTGACGCCAACCTGGGCGGATTATCGGCCGCAAATCCTGCTGAAGCGGATCATGGATGTGATAAAGCCGGCCACGAACTAGGCCGGCTTTTCAGAACGATCACGATAAAATCAGTAATTGCCGTTGGCGACGTCCGTCAGGCCCTTGCGTTTGGCGTCGTAGTAGTAGCCACGGGCATAAAGCTGGACGGCATTGGCTTCCTTGTTTTGAGCCTTGCTGTCCGCCGTCATCCAGGCGCCGCGCAGATATTTGGCGGCATATTTGATGTTGGTTTCGGCATCAAGAAGGCCGGACGCCGGGCCTTCGTAGCCCATGGACTTCGCCGTATTATACTTGATCTGCATCAGGCCGAAATATCCAGCGCGGTTATAGGCTTTCGGATTGTAGCGGCTTTCGCGGTGAACGACGCGATGGATCAGGGATTCCGGAATTTCGTAAAGCTTGGCGTATTTCTGGATGAGCTTGGAAACGTAGCTCTTTTCCTCAGCCGGAACATCGGAATCGTAATTCGCGGTGTTGGTGGTGGTCATGACAGCCGGAACGACCGTCGGACCGCTACTGTCGAAATTGAAGTCGTAATGCATACGGTTGTCCGCATAGCGCGGAACACCGATCTGCGCGGGCGTGGCAAAGGCGACTTCAGCCTGCGGCATCGAACCAGGACGTGGCGTCGGCACGGCGACCTGAATGGCTGCAACATCCGAGGTCATCGGAATGGTCGTCTGGCTCTGAGCCACGGAGGAGGAGACTGGTGTGAGTGCGGCATCACCGGGACGCGCCGGATTGGGCATGGGGATCGCGACCACGGAAGGCACCAGGGGCAGGTCGGATGCTGCATAGGCCGCTGCGGCTGACGTGCTGCCCGCGGGAGCGCCCGTTGCGGCAGCGATTGCGGCGGTTCCCTGATTGGCAGCGTTCGCTACAGGCGTGCCGAAACGTCCCGCGTCCATCTGCTGCTGGCTTGCGGCAGCAACGTTTGTCGTAGCCGGAGCAACGCGACCGGACTTTGCCATTGCTGTTTGTTGCGGCTGCCGCGGACCGATGAAATTCGGCGATACCGCAGCCACTGCGATGCCGCCTGCAGGCGCGGTTGCGCCGGTGGCGGTCAGGGTCGTATTCGGATGCGGCACGTTGGCATGTGCCGACGGGAGTTCTGCCTGAGACGTCTGCTGCTGCTGAGTGCTTGCGCACCCGGCGAGAGCGCCGCACATCACTGCCGACAAGGCAACGCTGCGCTTCAGGCTGGGAAATCCGATCGTTACCATTCTGTCACTTTCGAAAAAACCAAACCTAATTTCGATGCAATTCGGCCACAGGACCGCCAAATTCGGTCACAGGATCGATAAAATTATGAATCCCCATTAACCTATCCGTGATCACCCCGCAACCCTGCGCCGCCTCAGGCCGCCATCCGACGGTATCCGGCGGTCACTGCACCGGCTGCAATCAACAGGGTTCCGCCGGTTCTGTTAACGACGCGTTGCACGCTTGCCTTGCGGATGAAGCCACGTGCCATATCGGCGACGAACACGTAAATAAGCGAATTCAAGGCCGCCAAGGTGAGGAAAGTTGCCTCTAGAATAAGCGTTTGCTGAAGAAATGGCTTCGACATGTCGAGAAATTGCGGAACGAATGCAATGAAAAAGACGATGCTTTTCGGGTTGAGAGCCGTTACAACATATGCGTGTAAGAGAATTTTTAACGGTTTTTCCTCTGGGAGATTGTCATTGTCGCCTAGAGGACCCGTCACAATCGGGGCTCTCCAGAGCTTGATTCCGAGGAAAACGAGGTAGGCTGCGCCGATCAGCTTAAGAATCGTGAATAGTGTCGCTGATGTGGCGAGAAGAGCGCCGAGACCGGCTAGCGATGCGGTCATTGCTGTGAAATCCCCAAGCGTGACACCAGTCACCGTTGCCAGCGCCGTCTTGCGGCCGTGGCCGAGCGCATAGGATATCACCAGGAGAATGGTCGGACCCGGTATGGCCAACATGATACAGGACGCGGCGGCGAAAGCGAGCCAGGTTTCGATGGACATAGAATCCTCCTCTATTCCTCTTCCGCCGTCAGCAAAGACATTGGATTTGCGATCCGTCAATCCGCCTGATTGTCAATCAGGCGGATTGACCACCGATTAGGCCGATTGATCGCCAATCGGTCCGGTTGATCACCATTCGGTCAGGCTTGTGAGTATTTCTGCCCGATATGATCCATGACCTCGGCGAACCAGGGAGTGGAAATATCGAAGGCCTTGCCGCCCTTGATGCGCGGAAACTCGATGACGCGCAGCTTGCCGCCCTGACCTTCATCATGTCCCGTGACACCCGACACTTTATTGAGCGCATTTTCCACCGCGAGGTCGACCATGCCCTGGATCAGGCGGAGGTCCTCGCCGTTTGCGGGGGCGGAGCGTGCGAAATAACCCGACTTCTGCACCATGGAGCGTTCGGCGCCGATGATCGCAGCGAATTGTTTCTGGAACCAGCCACCGACGTTGATTGTGTCGATCTTTACGTGGCCGAAGGCGTCGCGCTTGACGGTTTCGCCGGAGGCTTCCCGTTCGGCGACGATGGCGTCGAGGCCGGCGCCTTCCGATACGAAGAGCGTCACCTGGCCGGTCTTCTCCATGATATTGCGCAGGCGTTCGCCTTCCACCTCGATATCGAATGCCATTTCCGGCAGATAGAGGCCGTCGATACCCTTCATCTCGGCATTCATCATGAAGCCTTCGACATATTCGTTCGCGCTGCTCTTCTGGATATAGGCGCGCGCGGTTGCCGCCGTCAGCCAGCCACAGTGGCGGCCCATCACTTCATGAATGACGAGCGTTTTCGGTGCGGCGGTCTGTTCGTTGCTGACATTGTCGAAGAAGTGAGCGCCGACCTCGGCCGCCGTCCAGGCGCCGAGGGACTGACGGATCGGCACGACATCGTTATCAACGGTTTTCGGCAGGCCGACGACAGTCAGATCATAGCCATTGGCGCCAAGATAGGCAGCAAGATCGGCCGCCGTCGTGTTGGTATCGTCGCCCCCGATCGTGTGAAGGATGGTGACGCCATCGGAGGCCAGTCGCTCGGCTGCGACGCGCAACGGGTTTTCGCCTTCCTTGACTAGGCCACGCTTCACGCAGTCTGCGATATTGGTGAGCTTGACGCGGCTGTTGCCGATCGGCGAGCCGCCATAGCGATGCAGCAGATAGGCCTTTTCGCGCATGGCCTGCGTCACCTCGATGCTGTCACCCAGCAGAACCCCCTGATAGCCGGAACGATAGGCTATCATGTCGAGATCAGGCGCCACATCGCTATAGCGCTGGATCAGCCCGCCAACGGCAGACGAAAGGCAGGGCGCCAATCCACCGGCAGTGAGCATTGCGACTTTCTGTTTGGCCATGGGATCCTCCTTGCAGGCAAGCTGCTTCATTTCAATGGTTGCGGTGGAATGGATGCGACAGGCAGGCAAGGGTGTAAAGTAAAGAATTTAAGAAAGCGGTGGTTTGTTTCGTCTTCAAAAGCCGGGCGAGGGCGTTCGGACGACGTTCGCATTTGCAGCATCATTACCAAATTGTGAAAAGTGTTTTCGGGCTTGCGACGAATGGACTGCTTGCAATGGCAACCATTATTTGATCAAGGTGTTCTACTGTTTAGTAGGATATCGAGACCGGCATGTCGTTCTGGGAAAAATTGCTGAATGCTATCGGTAGCACTGCCGGCAATGCCCTGTCGGCGGTGGTCGAGGCTATTCGCACCGTCTTCGAAGGCGATCCGGAAACGCGCCGTAAGGTGGCATTTTCCGTCGCTATAATCGCTCTTTCCGCCAAAATGGCGAAAGCAGATGGCGTGGTGACGGAAAACGAAGTCAATGCATTTCGGGAGATCTTCGAATTTCCGTCTGATCAAGCGAAAAATGTCGCCCGTCTTTATAATCTGGCGCGCCAGGACGTGGCCGGCTACGAAGCCTATGCGGAGCGGCTGTCCTCCCTTTGCGAGACCTGCACGAAGAATTGCCCGGTGCTGGAAGACGTGCTCGACGGTCTTTTCCATATCGCCAAGGCCGACGGCCTGATCCATGAGAAGGAAATGGATTTCCTTCAGCATGTAGCCGAAATCTTCCATATGAGCGAGGAGCGGTTCGAGCAGATCATGGCCCGCCATGTAAACGTTGGCGGTCGCGATCCCTATAAGGTGCTCGGTGTCTCGCGCCACGACGATTTCCCGACCATCCGCCGCCGTTACCATGGCCTCGTCTACGAGAACCATCCGGATCGCCTCGTGTCGCGTGGGGTGCCGGAAGAGTTCCATGTCATCGCCAACGAGCGCATGGCGGCTCTGAATGCGGCTTATGCCGAGATCGAGAAAGAACGCCGCGCAGCATGAGTGCATTCAAGGCCGATTTCGCTCGCGCCCATGTGCAGCCTTCGCCGAATCATAGCGAGAGGCGGGATGGGCGTCGGCCTGACATCATCCTTCTGCATTATACCGGCATGGGCACGGCTGAGGGCGCTCTCAATTGGCTCTGTCGTCCGGAGAGCCAGGTGTCCAGCCATTATTTCGTCTTCGAGGATGGGCGCGTCATGCAGCTAGTCCCGGAAGAGCGTCGTGCCTGGCATGCGGGCAAGAGCTCATGGCATGGCGAGACCGATATCAATTCAGCGTCTATCGGCATCGAGATCGCCAATGCCGGCCATCCCGGCGGACTGCCTGAATTCCCTGATGCTCAGGTCGAGGCGGTGATCGAACTGTGTCGCGATTGCGGCCAACGCTGGGCAATCGCGCCCGAACGTGTGCTTGGACACTCCGATGTTGCGCCGGTGCGCAAGGTCGATCCGGGTGAGAAATTCCCCTGGGCGCGACTGGCTGCGGCCGGTGTCGGGCACTGGGTTGAGCCGGCTTCGATCACCGGCGGCCGATTCTTCCAAAAGGGTGATGTGGGACAGCCGATCGAAGCCTTGCAGTCGATGCTTTCGCTTTATGGCTATAGCACTGAAATAAATGGCGAATTCTCGGAAAAATTGAAGGGCGACGTTGAAGCCTTCCAGCGCCATTTCCGGCAGGAGCGAGTGGACGGCATTGCTGACTTCTCCACGATCGATACGCTGCATCGCCTGCTCTCGGCTTTGCCCCGTTATTCCTAATTCGTTCGATCGTGTCCTTTGCATTTATAGCCGGCTATGGATGTAAAAAAGCGTAACTCCCTGCTGCGCCACAGCTTTTCCCTATTATCTCCGCATTGCATTGGTCTAACGACGCTCGCTGAACGGCGGTCGCGCCGTCTGGGTTTGTGTGTCGCGCGACCGTAGACGACTAATGGGGACTGTGCATTCCGGCGGCTCTTTTTGCCTCCAGCCGGACGTGATGGCTTGCGCTATCTGTGGTCCCGCCCCTGGAGACAAAAGACTACATGAAAAATTTGATTGTTGCGGCTGTGGCATGCGTGGGCGTGCTGCTGGTGGGATACGATTGCGCCTCTGCGGGCGAGCGCCACGCAAAGCAGAAAACGGTTCCTCTCAAGATCGTCAGCCGCACCACCGGCTTTCCGGTTCCCAATGTTCCCGCCGAATTGCGCGACGCCGAGACCTCCTTCGCACGGCAAAATCGCTATTCCGCGCTGATTGCCAAATATGCAAAACAAAACGGCGTTGCAGTTGAACTCGCCACTGCCGTCATCCGGATCGAAAGCAATTTCAATCCGAAAACTCGTGGAAGTGCAGGCGAAATCGGCCTGATGCAGATCAAGCCGGCGACCGCCAAGCTGATGGGCTATACCGGCCGCACCAAAGATCTCTACGATCCCGAAACGAACATCAAGTTCGGCATGAAATATCTCGCCATGGCGCAGGATCTCGGCGGTGGACCGACCTGCAACACCATCCTCAAATACAATGCCGGCCATGGCGCCACGCGCATGAACCCGATCTCGAAGCGCTATTGCGGCAAGGTGCTTGCACTTCTGGACTGACATTCATGCTAGCATTTCGGGTAGGGCGGAATCGCTTTCCGTGCTATCGAAATCGCGACTATGGATGAGGGTTACAGCATGGCAGCGGATTTCAGGTTCATCGTCGTTGGCCGGGGCATGATGGGGGCAGCCGCTGCCCGTCACCTGGCAAACCGAACGGACGGGGTTGCCGTCATCGGGCCGGATGAACCTGAAGATCGCGCCAGCCATCAGGGCGTATTCGGCAGTCATTACGACGAAGGCCGCATCACGCGCACGATCGACCCGGACACGGACTGGGCTCGTCTCGCAAACCGTTCGATCGCCCGTTATGCGGATATCGAACGGGATAGCGGCATTCAATTCTATGCCCCGGTTGGCTGCCTTGTTGTCGGGCCGAAGCGGGGCGGTGAAATAGCTTATGTCGGCGATGTCGTAGAAGCGGCTCGGCGGCTCGGCGTGCAAACCGATATCCTCGATGATGTCGAACTCAAGGTGAAGTTTCCCTTCTTCTCCTTCGCATCGGGAAGCGAAGGGGTCTTCGAACCGCACGGGGCCGGCCACATCAGCCCGCGCCGGCTGGTCAAGGCACAATCCCTGTTGGCGGAAAAGGCAGGCGCGCGGGTCATCAAGCAGACGGCGCTATCGATCCGCGACGAGAGCGGCCTAGCTGTCGTGACGACTGCAGAGGGCGAGACATTCAGCGCCGAAAAGATATTGCTCGCCGCCGGCGGTTTCTCCATTGCCGAGAATCTCTTGCCGCGACCTGTTGAGATGAAGGTTTATGGCCGCACGGTCACTTTCTTCGAGGTGAGCGAGACGGAAGCCGAAGCCCTTTCCGGCATGCCGTCGCTGATATCGAAGGCAGCTGATGACGTGGACAGCATCTATATGCTGCCGCCGATCCGCTATCCGGACGGCAAATATTACATGAAAATCGGTGGCGACCCCGATGATCTGCAATTCATGACCGAGACGGAGCTGCGTGCCTGGTTCCGCACCGCCGGCCGCGACAAGGCGCGCGAGCATCTGGTGCGGATATTCCATCAGCTCGTTCCCGGCGTCAGGCGGCCACCGGCTTTCACCAATTCCTGCGCTGTCTCCTATTCGCCGACCGGCTATCCCATGATCGGTTACACATCTTCACCACGTGTTGCGGTTCTGACGGGGGGCTGCGGTACTGCCGCCAAGAGTTCCGATGAAATAGGCCGGCTCGGGGCGGAGCTGCTGCTTACAGGTCGAATCAAGGACGAAGGCTACAGCACGGATTTCTCAGCGCATTTCCGCAATTGACATCCGCTTTTCACAAACCAGCATATTTCGGTGGCAATTGTGGGCGGTCTCGGTTAATGAGCCTGTGCCAGTTGGCCGGGCAGCCGCGCTTCATCAATGCCGAAAGGCGATGGGGTGAGGAAAGTCCGGGCTCCACGGAAACACGGTGCCGGATAACGTCCGGCGGGGGAAACCTCAGGGAAAGTGCCACAGAAAGCAAACCGCTCGATCTTCGGATCGGGTAAGGGTGAAAGGGTGGGGTAAGAGCCCACCGCGTCTCTGGCAACAGCGACGGCACGGAAAACCCCACCGGGAGCAAAACCGAATAGGGATGACACGGAGCGCGCAAGCCCTCCAGCCTGTTTCCGGGCCGGTCATCCGGGTGGGTTGCACGAGGCGTCGCGCAAGCGGCGTCCCAGATGAATGGCTGCCACGTTCCGGCCTCGGCCGGAGCCATACAGAACCCGGCTTACAGGCCAACTGGCAAATCATCGCGTCACTTCGAGCGGCGCGGCCAACACTTCCGCCAAATAATTTTTGAAGCTGCCGAATGCCCCGAATTCAGGGCTTTCCAGCCTTGTCGGGCGAGGTTTTTAACCTGTGAAAACAATCCGTTTCGGGACGTCTCCTGAAGCCGATCCTAACCTTTCGTTAAACTTAACGTCTTATGAATATTCAGGCTGTGGCCACGTCTGACGTGGCTTCATCCCATTGACGCCCATATGGTCCCATGGTATCCCAAAAGCACACTGCACACGGGCAAATCAGAGCCCAATCATCGCAAAGCCATGATCGCTTCCGTTCTGGGAGTGTCGAAGGGGTGTCGGCTCTTTCGGCTTGCGAAGTTGTGTCCGATTTTGGCTGTGCCTGTAAGCGAGTAGCGGCTTACGGGTCATGGGGGACGGGTGTTTCGCGTCATGAACCGCTTCCTGTCAAACGCGACCAACAGGATCGATTCCAAGGGGCGGGTTTCCGTGCCGGCGGCGTTTCGTTCCGTGCTGGTCGAGCGCAAGATCCAGGAGTTGTACTGCTTTCAGGATTTTGTGTTTCCGGCGATCAGTATCGGTGGTCTCGATCTGCTCGATCGCTTCGAGCGGCAGATTGCGGCGGACGATCCGTTTTCGCCGGCGGCGAACCAGATGTCGCTCCTCATTCACGGGGGCGGGGTCTTCATGAAGCTCGATGCGGAAGGGCGGCTGATGGTCACGGATTTCATTCGCGACTTCACCGGGATCGCAGGCGAAGTGACCTTCGTCGGTCGGGCGGATCATTTTCAATTGTGGCGACCGGAGGCCTTCTTGGCCTTGCAGTCGCAGGCACGAGAGGGGCGCAGGCTGGCGGGCAGGCGCTCGGAATAGAGCGGGGAAACGGAATGGTGGCGAATTCAGGCGGAGGTTCTTCTGATGCCGGTGGCGGACCGGTTCGTCACATTCCGGTTCTTCTTCCCGAGGTGTTGGAGGTGCTGGCTCCGGCGCCCGGCAAGGTCATCCTCGATGGAACGTTCGGGGCTGGCGGCTATACCTCGGCCATCCTCAAGGCCGGCGCCAATGTGATCGCGCTCGATCGCGATCCGACAGCGATTGCTGCAGGGCAGGCGCTCGTTTCCGCCCATGCCGGACATCTCAAGCTCATTCAGTCGCAGTTTTCTCAGCTGGCCGAACATGCGCCTGACGGCGGCCTCGATGGCGTCGTGCTCGATATCGGCGTTTCCTCCATGCAGCTCGACGAGGCCGAGCGGGGTTTCTCCTTCAGTAAGAACGGTCCGCTCGATATGCGTATGTCGGCGAGCGGCGTATCGGCTGCCGATGTCGTCAACCGTGCAAAGCTTGCCGATCTCATTCGTATCTTCGTGTTTCTGGGCGAGGAAAAGCAGGCGCCGCGCATCGCTCATGCGATCGAGAAGCGGCGCGCGGAAGCTCCTTTCGTGACCACTCGCGATCTGGCCGGGTTGATCGAGGTCGTGACGCCGCGAAAGGCGAAGGACAAGATTCATCCAGCGACGCGGGTCTTTCAGGCCCTGCGGATTTTCGTCAATGACGAGCTCGGTGAGCTGGCTCAGGCGTTGTTTGCCGCCGAGCGCGCCCTCAAGCCGGGCGGGCGCCTCGTCGTCGTGACCTTCCATTCGCTGGAGGATCGCATCGTCAAGAAGTTCTTTGCCGACCGCTCGGGTCGTGCCGCCGGATCGCGTCACATGCCGATCGTGAACGAGCGGCCTGCCACCTTCGAGCCCGTCGGCAAGTCGATGATTTCTGCTGGGGATGCTGAGGCGGAAGCCAATCCACGCGCTCGTTCGGCCAAGTTGCGTGCGGGGGTTCGCACCTTAGCTCCGGCGGAGGCGGCAGATCTTTCGATCTTCGATCTGCCCAGTCTCGCCAGTCTTGGAAAGCTTGGGGGCTAAGATGCTGAAGACTTTTGACATCGTGCTGATCGGCGTCATGACGGCCATGGCCAGCGTGACTTATACGATCAAGCATCGTGCCGAGCTGAAGCTGGAAGAGGTTCATCGCCTCGAATCCGAAATCAAGCTTGAGAGGGATACGATCGATCTCCTCAAGGCGGACTGGGCGCTGGTTTCTCAGCCGAACCGGCTCGAGCGTCTCGTCAATAACTATAATGGCGAACTGCAACTGCAGCCGACGCTCTCGACGGCGATCGTTCAGCCGAGCGAATTGCCGATGCTGCGCTCGCAGCTTCCGCCGCCAACGGTAACAGCCTCCAATGATCCGAAGAGCGGCAAGGCGGGTGGAGTTAAAAGCGGCGCGGCAGTCGCCTCGAGCAATGGCGATACGACGGATGCGCAGATCAGGAAGGCCATCGCCGACGTGGCTGCTGCGCCGGCGCCGCGACCGAAACCGCCGGCTCTTGCCAAGCGTAAGAAGCCGGATGTCGACAACATGGCAACGGGATCGGTGAGGGAATAATGTCTTTTCTTTCTCGCATCATGGTCCTGAAGAGCAGGGCTCACTTCTCCACCGACGGCAACAACCGCCCAGGCGACGGCTTTTCTCGCTCGAGCTTCGAGGGCGTGCGCAAGCGCAAGTCCAATCAGGCAAAAAGCCGCGTCGTCCTGTTGGTCGCAAGCTTCGTCGCCGTCTATTGCGTGATCGGCGGCCGGCTTGTCCAGTTCGCCATGACATTGCCTGAGATGACGTCGAGCATTCTGCCGCCGGATCGTCTGATGGCCTCGCGTCCTGATATCGTCGACCGTAACGGCGCTCTGCTGGCAACCGACATCCGCACGGTCTCGCTGTTTGCCGAGCCGAATAAGATCATCGACGCGGACGAAGCTGTCGAGGAATTGCGCAAGGTCCTGCCGGATCTCGATACCAAATCCACCTACAAGAAGCTTTCGGCGAAGTCCTCGCATTTTGCCTGGCTGCGTCGGCAGCTGACGCCGAAGCAGCAGAACCAGATTTTGGCACTCGGCATTCCCGGCATCGGCTTCCGTCCGGAGAAGCGCCGCTTCTATCCGGGCGGTACGACTGCTCCCCACATTCTCGGCTACGTCAATATCGACAATCGCGGCGTTGCGGGCATGGAGAAATATATCGACGACCAGGGGCTCGCCGACCTCGCTGCTGCGGGTATGACCAGCGATCAGCCGCTGCAGCCAGTCAAGCTTTCGATCGATCTGCGAGTGCAGGGTATTGTCCGCGACGCGGTCGTTAACGCCGTGAAGAATTTTCAGGCCAAGGGCGCAGGCGCCGCGGTGCTCGACGTGCATACGGGCGAGGTGCTGGGCATGGCCTCGGCTCCCGACTTCGATCCGAATTATCCGAATGAGGGCGCCACGGAAGGCTGGCTCAACCGCATGACGAACGGCACGTTCGAAATGGGATCGACCTTCAAGACCTTCACCATGGCGATGGCGCTGGATGATGGCAAGGTGACGTTGCGTAACGCCTTCGATGCCACCAACCCCATCCGCATCGGTGGCTTTACCATCAAGGATTTCCACGGCCAGCGTCGCGTTCTGACCGTTCCTGAAATTTTTCAGTATTCCTCGAATATCGGCACGGCCAAGATCGCCGATCTCGTCGGTATCGATGGCCATAAGGAATTCCTCACCCGTATCGGCCTGCTCACGAAGATGCAGACCGAATTGCCCGAGGTGAAAATGCCGTCGCAGCCACGCGTCTGGAAGAAGATCAACTCCATCACGATCTCCTTCGGTCACGGTGTCTCGACGACGCCGCTGCAGACAGCTGTCGCCGGTGCTGCGCTCGTCAATGGCGGCAAGCTGATCGAGCCGACCTTCCTGCCGCGCACGCGCGACCAGGCCGACGCCATCGCCAAGATGGTCGTGAAGAAGAGCACCAGCGATGACGTGCGCTTCCTGCTCGAGTTCAACGGCACGAGAGGCTCGGGTCGCAATGCACGCGTTCCCGGTTACAATGTCGGCAGCAAGACCGGCACGGCCGATAAAGTCGTCAACGGCCGGTATTCCAATACGCTGAATTTCAATACCTTCATGGCCGTGTTTCCGATCGACAATCCGCAATACATAGTCATGACCTTCATCGACGAGCCGAAGAGCGGCGAGCGCGGCGGCGGAACGATTTCGGCCTTCACGGCCTTGCCGATCGCCCGTGATATCGTCGCCCGCTCGGCGCCGATTCTCGGGGTACAGCCCAGTTTTGGAAAAGATGACTCGGCCTTGCTGGCGTCTTATTAAGCGTGAAAGAATACACACGTCGATTCGCGAGGGGCGGACTGATCGAGAAGGCGAAAAGTACATTCGATGAACTTGCGGGATATTGCCGGAAACGTGTTTCCGGAACTCAACACACACATTGGCGGAGCGCTTGGCGATCTTGAGATAAGCGGGATCTCCGCCGACAGCCGTAAGGTGGCGCCAGGCATGGCGTTCGCAGCCGTTGTCGGCACAAAGGCCGACGGCGCAAGCTTTATCGCCGATGCCGTTTCGCGCGGTGCCTCCGTTATCATTGCGGGTCATGAGGCCAATGCCGGTAATGTGCCCGTCTTGCAGGTCTCCGAGCCACGCCGGTTCCTTGCTGTCGCCGCTGCACGTTTCTACGGACGGCAGCCGGAAACGATGGTGGCGGTGACGGGAACTGCGGGTAAGACTTCGGTTGCTTCCTTCACACGTCAGATCTGGGCTCATGCCGGCCATCCGGCCGCCATGATCGGCACGACGGGCGTCGTTTCGCCCAGCCGCAACGAATATGGCGCGTTGACCACACCCGATCCGGTATCGCTGCACAAGCTTCTTGGCGAATTGGCGGACGAGGGCGTCACGCATGCGGCCATGGAAGCATCCAGTCATGGCCTAGACCAATTCCGGCTTGATGGCGTGAAGCTTGCCGCTGCCGCCTTCACCAATCTCGGCCGTGATCACATGGATTATCATCCGACGATCGAGGACTACATGGCCGCCAAGATGCGGCTGTTCCGCGACCTGCTGCCGAAGGGTTTACCAGCCGTTATCTTTGCCGATGATGCCTGGTCCGCGCAGGCGATTGCCGCTGCACAGGAGGCTGGGCATGATGTCCGCACTGTCGGGCGCAAGGGTGATTTCCTGACGTTGAAGCGCGTCGAACACTTTCGCCACAAGCAGATCGCCGAGGTTCATGTCGGCGACGACATCTTTGAAGTTCATATCCCGCTCGCAGGCGATTTCCAGATTGCCAATGCGCTGGTCGCAGCTGGCCTCGCCATTTCGACAGGTGTTGCCGCACCGGTTGCCATGGCAGCGCTGGAAAGGCTCGTCGGTGCGTCTGGCCGCCTGGAGCTTGTCGGTCATACACATGACGGTGCGCTCGCCTATGTCGACTATGCCCACAAGCCGGATGCGCTGGAAAACGTCCTGAATTCGGTGCGGCCGTTCACGACGGGACGCGTCATCGTCGTCTTCGGTTGCGGCGGCGATCGCGATCGCGGCAAGCGTCCGATCATGGGCGAGATCGCCTGCCGTCTTGCCGATGTCGTCGTTGTCACCGACGACAATCCGCGCTCCGAGGATCCGGCGACGATCCGCGCGGAAATCATGGCGGCTGCGGCTTGCGCGACGGAGATCGGCGATCGCGCCGAAGCGATCCGCAAGGCTGTCGGTCTGCTGAAATCCGGCGACACGCTGATCGTCGCCGGTAAGGGGCATGAGGAAGGTCAGACGATCGGCGGCGTCACGCTACCGTTCTCCGATCATGCCGAATTGCGCAAAGCATTGGAGGATTTGAAGTCTTGAGCTGGCTATGGACAACTGAGGATCTGATCGCTGCAATCTCGGGCCGCTTCGTTGGATCGCTGCCCGCTGGTATCACGGGCATTTCCATAGACAGTCGTTCCATCCAGCCAGGCGAAGCCTTTTTCGCCATCAAGGGCGATCGCGTCGACGGCCATGACTATGCCAATATCGCTATGGCGAACGGCGCCGCCTTCATCGTGATCAGTGAGGCACGGCTGCCGGCGATGGGCAGCCTGACCGTGCCGAAAGTCGTTGTGGACGACGTATTGGCGGCGCTTGCGCGGCTCGGTGTCGCCGCCCGTAAGCGCACGCAGGCGAAGATCATCGCCGTCACCGGCTCGGTCGGCAAGACGACGACCAAGGAGATGCTGCGCCGTGCGCTGACGCCTTCGGGCAAGGTGCACGCCTCCGTTGCTTCCTTCAACAATCATTGGGGCGTTCCGCTGACATTGGCCCGCATGCCGGAAGATACCGATTTCGGCGTTTTCGAGATCGGTATGAACCATCCCGAAGAGATCAGGCCGCTCGTCAAGATGGTGCAGCCGCATGTGGCGATCATCACCACGATAGCGCCGGCCCATCTCGGCAATTTCAACAGCATCACCGAGATTGCTGCCGCAAAGGCGGAGATTTTCGACGGCGTCGTGCCGGGTGGTCATGCCATCCTCAATCACGACAATGATCAGTTCGAAATGCTGGAGAAGGCTGCCATGGCAGCCGGTATCGAGCATATCCATAGCTTCGGCCAGCATGCGAAGGCGGATGTCCGCCTCGCTGAGTTCAACGCCTCGGAAGAGAATTCGACACTTTGGCTGACGATTGGCGGCGAGACCATGGAGGTGGCGCTCGGCGCACCCGGCCGCCATATCGCGGAAAATGCGCTTGCCGTGCTCGGAGCCGTCATGCTCGTGGAGGCCGATCTCGACCAGGCGGTCGATGCCCTTGCAGACCTGCAGCCGGAAAAGGGCAGGGGTCAACGTCACAAGCGCGCGATCGGCAACGGCTATTTCACGCTGATCGACGAAAGCTACAACGCCAATCCCGCATCCATGCGCGCGGCCATCGCGCTGCTGGCGACGACATCGCCGCATGCAGGGCCAGGCGGACGGTCGGGCAGGCGGATCGCCATGCTCGGCGACATGTTGGAAATGGGGGATTATGCCCAGCGCGTTCATGCCAACCTTGCCGGGCCGTTGCTGGCCGCCGGCATCGAGCATGTCTGGCTGGCAGGTCCGGAGATGGCGGCTTTGAGGGATGAGCTGCCGGAAAGTGTTCATGTCGAATATCACGAGACGACTGAGGAGCTCTCGGAATTCGCGCTCAATTCTGTCGCCCCCGGCGATGTCTTGATGGTGAAATCGTCGCTGGGAATGGGGTTCGGAAAGATCATCGCGGGCTTGCTTGACAAGTTCCCCGCATTTTCCGACACGAGCCCCCATACCCATCAGGGGCTTTAGAAAGGGCTCTTATGCTGATCTGGCTTGCCGAACTGTCGGACCATATTCATTTTTTCAGTACCCACTTCAGATTCCTCAATCTGTTCAGATACATCACGTTCCGTACCGGCGGTGCCCTGTTCACGTCAGCGTTGATCGTTTTTCTCTTCGGGCCGCGAATCATCTCTTCCCTGCGCGTGCGGCAGGGCAAAGGGCAACCGATCCGCGCCGATGGTCCGCAGACACATTTCAAGAAGGCCGGCACGCCGACCATGGGCGGCCTGATGATCCTCGCCGGCATCGTCGTCTCGTCGCTGCTTTGGGCTGATCTTGCCAATGTCTATGTCGTCGCCACCCTGCTGGTAACGCTCGGCTTCGGCGCCATCGGCTTCTATGACGACTATCTCAAGGTCACCAAGCAGAGCGACAAGGGCTTTTCCGGCCGTGCGCGTTTGGGCATCGAATTCGTGATTGCCGCGATTGCCGTCTATTTCATGATGACGACGGCGCTGTCTTCCGGTCCGGCCGGTTCGACCTTCGGCTCGTCGGTCGCCTTCCCCTTCTTCAAAAGCCTGCTGCTTAATCTCGGCATGTTCTTCGTATTTTTTGGCGCTTTCGTCATTGTTGCCGCCGGCAATGCTGTCAATCTGACCGACGGTCTCGACGGGCTTGCCATCGTGCCCGTCATGATCGCTGCCGCGTCATTCGGCGTCATCGCCTACCTCGCCGGCAACTTCGTCTTCGCCGACTATCTCGCGATCAATTTCGTGCCCGGCACGGGCGAGCTTGCCGTGGTGCTTGGCGCGGTCATCGGCGCCGGCCTCGGTTTCCTCTGGTTCAATGCGCCGCCGGCGGCCATCTTCATGGGCGATACCGGTTCGCTGGCGCTCGGCGGCATGATCGGCTCGGTCGCTGTTGCCACCAAGCACGAGATCGTCATGGCGATCATCGGCGGTCTCTTCGTGCTCGAGGCGCTTTCCGTCATCATCCAGGTCGGTTTCTTCAAGATGACGAAGCGCCGCGTGTTCCTGATGGCGCCCATCCACCATCACTTTGAAAAGAAGGGCTGGACGGAGAGCCAGGTCGTCGTGCGTTTCTGGATCGTCGCCGTCATCCTGGCGATGATTGGCCTTTCCACCCTGAAGCTGCGGTGAGGCCTCGATGATATCAGTCTCCACGCTGAACGGAAAAAAGGTCGCTCTCTTCGGCCTTGGCGGCTCAGGCTTTGCCACGGCGCGCGCTCTCGTTGCCGGCGGCGCCGACGTCACAGCCTGGGACGATAATCCGGACAGCGTGGCGAAGGCGGCTGCCGAAGGGATAGCGGTCGCCGATTTGAGAACGATCGATTGGAATGGTCTATCGGTCTTCGTTTTGTCGCCCGGCGTGCCGCTGACGCATCCAAAGCCGCACTGGACCGTCGATCTTGCCCACGCTGCCGGCGTTGAGATTATCGGCGATGTCGAGCTTTTCGTCAGAGAGCGGCGGGCACATGCACCGGATTGCCCGTTCATCGCCATTACCGGAACGAACGGCAAATCGACGACGACGGCGCTGATCGCCCATATCCTGCAATCGAGCGGGCGCGACACGCAGCTCGGCGGCAATATCGGTACGGCGGTGCTGACGCTCGATCCGCCGAAGTCCGGACGTTTCTACGTCGTCGAGTGCTCCTCCTATCAGATCGATCTGGCGCCGACGCTCAACCCGTCCGCCGGCATTCTGCTGAACCTGACGCCCGATCATCTCGATCGCCATGGCACGATGCAGCACTATGCTGACATCAAGGAGCGGCTTGTCGCGGGCAGTGATGTCGCCGTCGTCGGTGTCGACGACAGCTATTCCTCCCTGATCGCCGACCGTATCGAGCGAGCCGGCGGCAAGGTCACGCGAATTTCGCGCCGGCATGCGCTGGCGGATGGCCTCTATGCCGAGGGCAGCCGCATCCTGAATGCATCGAACGGTGCGGCAAGCGAGATTGCTGATCTTGACGGTATCCAGACCTTGCGCGGCGGCCATAACGCACAGAACGCAGCCGCAGCAATTGCCGCCTGCCTCGCCGTCGGCGTTTCCGCCGAGGAGATCCGGGCCGGACTGAAATCCTTCCCCGGCCTCAAGCATCGCATGCAGCCTGTGGGAAAGCGCGGCCGGGTTGTCTTCGTCAACGATTCCAAGGCGACCAATGCGGATGCGGCCGCGCCTGCGCTTTCGAGCTACGAAAATATCTACTGGATTGCGGGCGGTCTGCCGAAGGAGGGTGGCATCACCAGTCTGGCGCCGCTCTTTCCGCGTATCGCCAAGGCCTATCTGATCGGTGAGGCGGCACCCGCCTTTGCGGCGACGCTCGGCGATCAGGTTCCTTACGAGATTTCCGGCACGCTGGAACGCGCCGTGGCACATGCTGCCGCGGACGCGGATAGGGATGAACGGGAGTCCGCGGCGGTGATGCTGTCACCGGCTTGCGCAAGCTTCGATCAGTATAAGAATTTCGAGGTCAGAGGCGACGCCTTCGTCAGCTATGTCGCTGCGATCGATGGCGTCACCATGCTGATCGGTTCAGCAACTGGAGGCAAATGATATGGTAAGCCGCGTTGAACGTGGGGCCTTGGCCGAGTGGTTCTGGACCATCGACCGCGTGTTTCTCGCCCTTTTCATCCTCTTGATCGGCATCGGCTTCATGCTGTCCTTCGCTGCTTCCCCGGCTGTGGCGGAGCGTATCGGGCTTGAGCCGTTCCACTTCGTCAAGCGCCACGCCTTGTTCCTCGTCCCGGCGATAGCGGCGATGATCGGCATTTCCTTCATGACGCCCAGGCAGGTGCGACGAACGGCGGTCATCCTGCTGATCGTGTCGCTGGCGATGATGCTTTTCGCGCTTTTCTTCGGCATCGAAGTCAAGGGCTCGCGGCGCTGGGTCAATATCGCCGCCTTGTCGATCCAGCCTTCGGAATTCATGAAGCCGGCTTTCGTCGTCGTCTGCGCCTGGCTGTTTTCCGAACATGCGCGCCAGCCGGAGATTCCCGGCAATCTCTTCGCCATCATTCTTTTCGGCATCGTCGTCGCTTTGCTCGTCGCCCAGCCTGACCTTGGGCAGACGATCCTGACGACTGCCGTCTGGGGTGGCATGTTCTTCATGGCCGGCATGCCCTGGCTGTGGATCATCGTGCTTGGCGGCCTCGGCGCGGGCGGTTTCGTCACCGCTTATTATGTCTTCGATCACGTGGCGCAGCGCGTCAACAAGTTCCTGACGGGCGAGGGTGACACGTTCCAGGTCGACACCGCCAAGGAAGCGATCGTCCATGGCAACTGGTTCGGCGTCGGTCCTGGCGAGGGCATCGTCAAGCGCATCATCCCGGACGCCCATACCGACTTCATCTTCTCGGTGGCGGCCGAAGAGTTCGGCGCCATCTTCTGCATGGTGCTCGTGCTGATCTTCGGCTTCCTCGTGCTGCGCGGCCTCTCGCATGCCTACAAGGAGAAGAACGACTTCAATCGTTTTGCCGTCGCCGGCCTGGTGCTGCAGATCGGCATCCAGTCGATCATCAACATCGGCGTGAACCTGCAGCTGCTTCCGGCCAAGGGCATGACGCTGCCGCTGATTTCCTATGGCGGTTCGTCGATGACCGCGATCTGTGTGACGGCTGGCTTCATTCTGGCACTCACGCGTCACAGGCCGGAAAAGCGCGCGCAGGATCGGACCATGTTCCGCGTGACGCACGGTTTGCCGGCGGAGTGAGCGTCTTGGAACTATCGGCCATATGCTCCTCATATCTCTCGCCTGCTCCTCATTCTCCGGTCGCTTTTCCCGAAGCGCCGGTCTATGAGGAGGGCTTGGCCCGCGCCGATGACGCGGTCGGAGCGGCTTCCTATATTAGGGAGATGCCCCGAGTAGTGGGGTATTCGCGGGAGCGAAAATCATGAGTAAAGGCATTGTCCTTCTTGCCGCCGGTGGTACCGGCGGTCACGTATTTCCGGCCGAAGCACTGGCTTATAAGCTGAAGGAGCGCGGCTATTCCGTGCACCTCGTCACCGACAGCCGTGCCGAACGCTATGCCGGCAAATTCCCGGCCGACGAAATCCATGTCGTACCCTCGGCAACGATCGGTTCGAAGAACCCGGTGAAGGTCGCGCAAGCCCTCTGGACGCTGTGGACCGGCATGCGCGCAGCGCGCAAGCTGATCCAGCGCATCAAGCCCGTCTGTGTCGTCGGCTTCGGCGGCTATCCGACGGTTCCGCCGCTTCTCGCGGCGACGCGTATGGGCGTACCGTCCATGCTGCATGAACAGAATGCCGTCATGGGCCGCGCCAACAAGATGCTGGCGACGCGCGTGCGTGCGATTGCCGGCGGCTTCCTCACGGAAAACGGCGCATTTGCCGAGAAGACGGTGACCACGGGCAATCCCGTGCGTCCGGCCGTCATCGAGGCGGCCAAGCGTCCGTATGTGCCATCTGGTCCGGAAGATCCGTTTAACCTCGTCGTGTTCGGTGGCAGCCAGGGCGCGCAATATTTCTCGAAGGCCGTGCCGACAGCGATCAGCCTGCTTGAGGAGCCGCTGCGCAAGCGGCTGCGGATCACGCAGCAGGTGCGCCCTGAGGATATGGAGACGGTCAACAGCTGCACGAGAAAGCTTGACATGGGCGCCGATGTCGCACCGTTCTTCAACGACATGGCGGAGCGCATCGGTGCTGCGCATCTGGTTCTCTGCCGCTCCGGTGCCTCCACGGTTTCGGAGCTTGCCGTCATCGGGCGCCCGGCGATCCTGGTTCCTTATCCGCATGCGCTCGATCACGACCAGGCAGCCAATGCGGCTGCACTCGCGGCAACCGGTGGCGTCAAGGTCATCGTGCAGTCCGAACTGACGCCGGAGAAACTTTCCACCATCCTGCGCGGCGCCATGACCATGCCGGAAAAGCTCGCAAAGATGGCTGCATCAGCCAAGCAGGCGGGCAAGCCGGATGCGGCAAACTTGCTTGCCGACATGGTTGAGGCTATTGCCGCGGGACGTTCAATTCAGCAATTCAAGGGGGCAGGCGCATGAAGCTGCCGAAGGCAATCGGCCTTGTGCATTTTATCGGTATTGGTGGCATCGGAATGAGCGGCATTGCCGAGGTTCTGCATAACCTTGGCCATCGCGTGCAAGGTTCCGATCAATCGGAAAACGCCAACGTGCAGCGGCTGCGCGACAAGGGCATCCCGGTCCATATCGGTCACAAGGCTGAGAACCTCGGCGATGCAGAAGTCGTCGTTGTCTCCACCGCCATCAAGAAGAGCAATCCCGAGCTCGTCGCCGCGCGTGAAAAGCTGCTGCCGGTCGTGCGCCGTGCCGAAATGCTGGCCGAGTTGATGCGTTTCCGCAACGCCATCGCCATCGGTGGCACGCATGGCAAGACGACGACGACATCGCTCGTCGCGACGCTGCTCGAAGCCGGCGGCCTTGATCCCACGGTCATCAACGGCGGCATCATCAACGCCTATGGCACCAATGCGCGCATGGGTGAGGGCGAGTGGATGGTGGTCGAGGCCGATGAATCGGATGGCACCTTCCTGAAGCTGCCGGCGGATGTCGCCGTCGTCACAAATATCGATCCCGAACACCTCGACCACTACGGCAATTTCGATGCCGTCCGCGCCGCTTTCCGGCAATTCGTCGAGAACGTACCGTTCTATGGTTTCGGCGTCATGTGCATCGACCATCCGGAAGTGCAGTCGCTTGTCGGACGCATCGAGGATCGCAAGGTCATCACCTATGGCGAGAACCCGCAGGCAGACGTGCGTTTTTCGAATGTGCGGATCGACGGCACACGTTCGCTGTTCGATATCGAAATTCGCAGGCGCCGTACCGGCAAGGTGATCCAGATCAAGGATCTCGTCATGCCTATGCCCGGCCGCCACAATATTTCCAATGCGACGGCTGCAGTTGCTGTTGCCAACCGGCTGGGGATTTCCAGTGAGGCGATCGCCAAGGGGCTTGCATCCTTCGGCGGTGTCAAGCGCCGCTTCACGCTGACCGGCGAATGGAACGGGGTCAAGGTCTTCGACGATTACGGCCACCACCCCGTCGAAATCAAAGCTGTGCTGAAGGCCGCGCGCGAAGCCTGCAAGGGCCGCATCATCGCCGTCCACCAGCCGCACCGCTATACGCGCCTGTCGAGCCTCTTCGAGGAATTTGCGGCCTGCTTCAATGATGCCGACAGCATCTTCCTGGCGCCGGTCTATGCCGCCGGCGAAGAGCCGATCGAGGGCGTGGATTCGCAAACGCTGGTTTCGCGCATCAAAGCTAGCGGTCATCGCGACGCACGCTATCTGCCATCACAGGAAGATCTTGCCGCCATGGTTGCAGAGATTGCGCAACCAGGGGATTTTGTGGTTCTGTTGGGGGCTGGTAGCATCACGTATTGGGCAGCATCATTGCCAAAGGAATTGGAAGGCCTCTCGGGTAAGTCCGCATGAAACAAGTAGATGGGGAAAAGCTTCTGGCGTCGCTCGGCGACGGTGTAAAGGACATCAGGGGACGGCTCACGCCGGACGCTCCGATGGATCGTGTGACGTGGTTCCGGGCCGGCGGGCTGGCGGAACTGATGTTTCAGCCCCATGACACGGACGATCTCATCACGTTCCTGAAAATCTTGCCGGAAGATGTGCCGCTGACGGTCGTCGGCGTGGGCTCGAACATATTGGTGCGCGATGGCGGCATTCCGGGCGTTGTCCTCAGGCTTTCGGCCAAGGGCTTCGGTTCGGTCGAGCTTGCCGGCGAGAACCGCATCCTGGCCGGTGCGATTTGCCCGGACAAGCATGTCGCGGCCATGGCAATGGATAACGGCATCGGCGGTTTCCATTTCTATTATGGTATTCCGGGGAGCATCGGTGGTGCCGCGCGGATGAATGCGGGCGCCAATGGCGCCGAAACCCGTGAGCGCGTCATCGAGGTGCATGCAGTCGACCGCAAGGGCGACAAGCACGTGCTGACCAATGCCGAGATGGGGTACAGCTACCGCCATTCCGATGCATCTGAAGATCTGATCTTCACGCATGTCCTTTTCGAAGGTTATCCGGAGGATCGTGCCAAGATTCGCACCGAGATGGATGCAGTGCGCGCTCATCGTGAAACGGTGCAGCCGGTACGCGAGAAGACCGGTGGTTCAACCTTCAAGAATCCGGATGGTTTCTCTGCCTGGAAGCTGATCGACGAGGCGGGTTGCCGTGGTCTGGTTATCGGTGGCGCCCAGATGTCGTCGCTGCATTGCAACTTCATGATCAACATGGAGCAGGCGACGGGCTACGATCTGGAATATCTCGGCGAGCAGGTGCGTCGCGAGGTTTTCGAAAAATCCGGCATCAAGCTGGAGTGGGAAATCAAGCGCCTCGGCCACTTCATGCCGGGCCGGGAAGTCCGCCCGTTCCAGGGCGTGACGACCGAGTAGATCCCGATTGCAATCGGTGCCGTCTTCATAAAATGATTCAAGAAAAAGGCCGGGTTTTCACCCGGCCTTTTCAATTGGTTATGCCTGTTTTCTCAGACTTCGTCATTGCCCGAGAGCAGGATGCCGATCAGCGAGAGCACTGCGGCGCCGGCGAGGTAGTAGCCGACGTAGACAAGGCCGTAATTGGTCGCGAGCGATGTGGCAATGTAGGGTGCCAAGGATGCGCCGACGATGCCGCCGAGATTGAACGTCATGGACGCACCGGTATAGCGCACGGTGGTCGGGAAGGGCGCCGCCAGAGCGGCGCCGATCGGGCCATAGGTAAAGCCCATCAGGGCAAGACCGATGATCGAGCAGGCGAAGGCGCCGGCAAGGCCGGCCGTCAGCAGCGACGAGTAGAACAGGCCGAAGACGAGGATGCCGATCGTCGTCAGGATGAGGACGAGGCGGCGGGAATAGCGGTCGGACAGGAGACCGGAGACCGGGATCATCAGACCGAAGAAGACGACGCCGACGAGCTGAACGACGAGGAACTGGCCCTGTGAGTAGCCGAGACCGGCCGGAAGCGGCCCGTTGCCCGGGGGGCGGGTGCCCCAGCTCAGGGTGAATGCCGTCATCAGATAGAACAGCACGAAGGTCGCCACCGCGATGATGGTGCCGAGAATCAGGCTGCGGAAGTGCGAGCGGAAGATGACTGCGATCGGAACAGAAACGCGCTCTTCCTTCTCGATGGCGCGCTGGAATTCCGGGGTTTCGGTGATCTTCAGGCGGACATAAAGACCGACAGCGACCAGCACGATGCTGATCAGGAAGGGAACGCGCCAGCCATAGTTGAGGAAATCCGTATCTGCCATGGTTTCGCGCAGGATGAGGAAGAGACCTGCCGAAAGGATGAAGCCGATGGGTGCGCCGAGCTGCGGGAACATGGCGTACCAGCTGCGTTTGCCTTCCGGCGCATTTTCCGTCGCAAGCAAGACAGCGCCGCCCCATTCGCCGCCGAGTCCAAGGCCCTGGCCGAGGCGGCAGAGCGCCAGCAGAATCGGTGCGAGAACGCCGATCGACTCATAGGTCGGCAGCATGCCGATCACGACGGTCGAGAGGCCCATGGTCATCAGAGCCGCGACAAGCGTCGCCTTGCGGCCGATCCGGTCGCCGAAATGGCCGAAGATCATCGCGCCGATCGGGCGCGCGAAGAAGGCGATGGAGAAGGTCGCGAAGGATTGCAGCGTTGCCGAAGTCGGATCGCTTGCCGGGAAGAACAGCTTCGGGAAGACGATAACCGCCGCCGTTGCATAAACATAGAAATCGAAAAATTCGATCGTTGTGCCGATAAGGCTCGCGATCAGAACACGTGCCGGGGAATTCGCAACAGCATTGTTCGATGACGAGGGGGTCGGCGATAAAGGAGATATCGCGTCAGTCATGTTCCCACCAATTCAGAGGATGCTAAGGTACGCTTAGCGGATAAAAATTGTCCTTAGCGTAATTTTTGTTCAACGCAAACGCTAACTGCGCAAGAAATCAGCGGTTGCGTGCTACTATTTTGCCGTAATGTTGATTCGTGGGCAATCAGGCGGCGTTTGTTGTTGGAGAGGCGTGCTCCGGCGAGTCCTTACCGGAATCTTTTCGCCAATGGCCGATTCTCGCTTGGATTGCGGGCTGAGGAGAAGGGTTTCATGCAGAAAAAACTCATCGCTGAGTTTCTTGGGACGTTTTGGCTCGTTTTCGGCGGCTGCGGCAGTGCGATCTTCGCAGCAGCCTTTCCGAGCCTCGGTATTGGTTTTCTAGGCGTTGCTCTTGCATTCGGTCTGACTGTGCTGACCATGGCTTTTGCCGTCGGCGGTATATCAGGAGGGCACTTCAATCCGGCCGTTTCGGTCGGCCTGACGGTGGCTGGCCGCTTTCCCGGTACGCAGCTCATCCCCTATATTGTCGCGCAGGTCATCGGCGCCGTTGTCGCCGCGGCCGTGCTCTATCTGATCGCAAGCGGCAAGGCTGATTTCCAGCTCGGCGGCTTTGCGGCGAATGGTTATGGCGAACATTCGCCGGGTGGCTATTCACTGGTTTCGGCATTGGTGGCCGAGATCGTGCTGACTTTGTTTTTCCTCGTCGTGATTCTCGGGTCAACGAGCAGCAAGGTGCCGGCCGGCTTTGCGCCCATCGCCATCGGCCTAGCGCTGACGCTGATCCATCTGATCTCGATTCCGATCACCAACACGTCGGTCAACCCGGCCCGCTCGACGGGGCAGGCCTTATTCGTCGGCGGTTGGGCTCTTCAGCAGCTTTGGCTGTTCTGGGTGGCGCCCATCATCGGCGGAGCGTTGGGCGGATTGGTCTGGAAACTGGTCGACGACAGCGAGTGATTTCGGCCTTATTTTAAAGCCTGGAGCCTCGCATCGGTCCGTCGATGCGAGGCTTATTGTTTAAAAAAATCTAAATGTAGCGATTTCAAAAGTAGCAACTCCATGATTCCAATGGCAGAATTCTTTAAGTCGGTTTGATTCGAACCATTCGGCCATCGCTAGGGCGGTGGAAAGTTAACGAAAGTAAACGCTTCATTAACCTTAATGTCGTTCTAATCGACCTATTGAAAGCGGGGCGAGAATCGCGGTTAGGCGAGGCCCTGCAAACGCAAAGTAGGGACCGTGGAGTCGGGGGTATTGATGGGTGGCAAGCATGTGGCTGTCCTTTTGGGCGGATTTTCCTCGGAGAGGCCTGTCAGCCTGTCCTCGGGAAAGGCATGTGCCGATGCCCTTGAGGCGGAAGGCTTCCAGGTTACCCGTGTGGATGTCGATCATGACGTCGCCAGTCGCTTGGCCGAGTTGAAGCCCGACGTGGTCTTCAATGCATTGCATGGCCCTTTCGGTGAAGACGGTACCATTCAGGGCATTCTGGAATATCTGCAGATTCCCTATACGCATTCCGGCGTGCTTGCCTCGGCTCTTGCGATGGATAAATCGCGTGCGAAGACGGTTGCTGCTGCTGCGGGCATTCCGGTTGCGAGTTCAATCGTCATGGATCGTTTCGCCATTGTCGGCGAGCACCCGATGAAGCCGCCCTATGTCGTCAAGCCGGTGCGCGAGGGATCTAGCTTCGGTGTCGTGATCGTCAAGGAAGATCAGGCGCATCCGCCGCAGATCGTTACTTCGGCCGAATGGCGCTATGGCGACGAGGTTCTGGTCGAGCGCTATATCCACGGACGTGAGCTGACCTGCGGTGTGATGGATGGCAAGGTTCTGGGTGTTACGGAGATCGTGCCGCTCGGCCACAGCTTCTATGATTATGACGCCAAGTACGCCAAGGGTGGCTCAAAACATGTCTTGCCGGCGGAAATTTCACCGAATCTTTACCAAAAGATACAAACATTATCGTTAAGGGCGCATGAAGCTATCGGCTGCCGCGGTGTTAGTCGATCTGACTTCCGTTTTGACGATCGCTTTTTCGAAGAGGGCGAACTTGTCTGGTTGGAGATCAACACCCAGCCCGGCATGACTCCTACCTCCCTGGTGCCTGAAATGGCCGCTCATGCCGGCTACTCTTTTGGTGAATTTCTCCGGTGGATGGTGGAGGACGCGTCTTGTTTGCGCTGACGGTCAAAAATATGAGGCGGTCCCGTCATCGCGTCCCGCTCGCCATCGACGACGTCGAGGACGCATTCGTCCTGCCGCGTCCGCTGCGCCGTGCCGTTCGCTTCCTGGTCAGTCTCGGTTCGGGTCGCATCAATATTCCGGCTCACACGGGTACGGTCTCGACCCTCGTTCTACTTGCGGCGACTGGCCTTTATGGCATGTCCGTTGGCGGCCACACCCAGGCGGTCGCGGAGGCAACCACCTCTGCTGCCGGCTTTGCGATCGAGGATGTAAAAGTCTCCGGCAATGACGAGACCTCCGAAATTGAAATCCTGCAGCTGCTCGGTCTTGATGGTACGACTTCGCTCGTTGCCCTAAATGCCGATGCGGCCCGCCAGAAGATCGCCAACCTGCCCTGGGTTCAGGATGTCGAGGTTCGCAAGGTCTATCCAAAGGCCGTCGAAGTGAAGCTCAAGGAGCGCAAGGCCTATGCCATTTGGCAGCACGGTTCGGAGCTTTCGCTAATCGAGAAGGATGGCAGCGTGATTGCGCCGCTGCGTGACAACAAGTTTGCAAAGCTGCCGCTCTTCGTCGGCCGTGATGCTGAAACCGCGGCTGCCTCCATTGACGACCAATTTGCGAAGTGGCCCGAAATTCGCGGTCACGTGAAGGCTTTTGTGCGTGTCGCCGGTCGCCGCTGGGATCTCTATCTGGACAACGGCGTGATCATCAAATTGCCGGAAGACAATATTGATGACGCACTCGCGCGGCTGACCAAGCTCGACAAGGATCAAAATCTTTTGCAGCGCGATATCGCTGCCGTCGACCTTCGTATCGATGATCGTACCGCCATTGAGTTAACCCCGGATGCCGCAGTTCGTCGCCAGGCCGCAGTCGATGCAAGAAACAAGGCTTTGAAGAAAGCAGGTCAGGATACATGAGCTTATTTGGTTCGTCCCATTTCGGCCTGCCTCGGTTGAAGCCGCTCTCTTCGAAGCGGTCGCATATCGTGTCGGTCCTCGACATCGGCTCGACGAAGGTCGTTTGCATGATCGGCCGGCTGACGCCGCGCGAGGAGAGCCAGGTTCTCCCGAACCGCACGCACAATATCGAGATCATCGGTATCGGCCATCAGCGTTCACGCGGCATCAAGACCGGTGTGATCGCCGATCTCGACGCCTTGGAAGGTGTCGTCCGGCTTGCGGTCGATGCCGCCGAGCGCATGGCGGGCCTCACGGTCGACAGCCTGATCGTCAATGTTTCGGCTGGCCGTCTCGGCAGCGATATCTACACCGCGACCATCGATCTCGGCGGTCAGGAAGTCGAAGCCAACGATCTCAAGAAGGTTCTGGCCGCGGCCTGCCAGCAGTCGGTCCGCCAGGAGCGTGCCGTCCTGCATTCGCTGGCGACCGGTTACTCCCTGGACGGCGAGCGCGGTATCCGCGATCCGCTGGCGATGTTCGGCGACGCGCTTGGTGTCGATATGCATGTGGTAACGGCCGAGCGTGCGGCACTTCGCAATCTGGAGCTCTGTATCAACCGTGCGCATCTCTCGGTCGAAGGCATGGTGGCAACACCTTATGCCAGCGGTCTTGCGGCTCTGGTCGACGATGAGGTCGAGCTTGGCTGCGCTGCGATCGACATGGGTGGTGGCACGACGACGATTTCGGTCTTTGCCGAGGGCAAGCTGGTGCACACCGATGCCGTCAGCCTTGGCGGCCACCATGTCACCACCGATCTTGCCCGTGGCCTTTCCACCCGCATCGAGGATGCGGAGCGCCTGAAGGTCGTTCATGCTTCGGCGCTCGCGAATTCTTCGGAAGAGCGTGAACTGATTTCCATCCCGCCGATCGGCGAAGACGAGCGTGATCAGCCGACACAAGTGCCGAAGGCGCTGGTGTCGCGCATCGTCAAGGCTCGCATCGAGGAAACCCTCGAGCTCATTCGCGATCGCATCCAGCGTTCGGGCTTCAGCCCGATCGTCGGCAAGCGCGTCGTCCTGACGGGTGGCGCGAGCCAGCTGACCGGTTTGCCCGATGTGGCACGCCGTGTTCTTGCCCGCAATGTCCGCATCGGTCGTCCGATGGGCGTGTCTGGTTTGCCGACGGCAGCCAAGGGGCCGGCTTTTTCGACCGCGGTCGGTCTGATGATCTATCCGCAGGTCGCAGACATGGAAACACATGCGCCGAGCAGCGGTCTGCTCTCGTCGTTTGGAGGTAACAACAGCCGGATCGGCCGCGTCGGCCAATGGCTGAAAGAGAGTTTTTGAGTGCCTGATCCCGGAGTTCATTCCGGGGCAAGCGTCAGGCAAGTGAAATCGAGTGAATTGGCCGGCGTGGCGATGCGGCCATAAAGAGAAGGAACGGGTACAATGACTATCAAGCTGCATAAGCCAGATATCACCGAGCTTAAGCCGCGAATCACCGTCTTCGGTGTCGGTGGCGGTGGCGGCAATGCCGTCAACAACATGATCACGGCAGGCTTGCAGGGCGTCGATTTCGTCGTCGCCAACACGGATGCTCAGGCGCTGACCATGACGAAGGCAGAGCGGATCATCCAGCTCGGCGTCAATGTCACGGAAGGTCTCGGCGCCGGCTCGCAGCCGGAAGTCGGCCGTGCAGCTGCCGAAGAGTGCATCGATGAAATCATCGATCACCTGAACGGTACGCACATGTGCTTCGTCACCGCCGGCATGGGCGGCGGTACGGGTACGGGTGCCGCTCCTGTCGTCGCGCAGGCGGCTCGCAACAAGGGCATCCTGACTGTCGGTGTTGTGACCAAGCCGTTCCACTTCGAAGGTGGTCGCCGCATGCGTCTTGCCGAGCAGGGTATCCAGGAACTGCAGAAGTCGGTCGACACGCTGATCGTCATTCCGAACCAGAATCTGTTCCGCATCGCCAACGACAAGACGACTTTCGCCGACGCGTTCTCGATGGCCGACCAGGTTCTCTATTCGGGCGTTGCCTGCATCACCGACCTGATGGTGAAGGAAGGTCTCATCAACCTCGACTTTGCCGACGTCCGTTCGGTCATGCGCGAAATGGGCCGCGCCATGATGGGTACCGGCGAGGCTTCCGGCCAGGGTCGTGCAATGCAGGCCGCTGAAGCCGCCATTGCCAACCCGCTGCTCGACGAAACCTCGATGAAGGGCGCACAAGGCCTGCTGATCTCGATCACCGGCGGCCGTGACCTGACCCTGTTCGAAGTCGACGAAGCTGCAACCCGCATCCGCGAAGAAGTCGATCCTGACGCCAACATCATCCTGGGCGCCACCTTCGACGAATCGCTTGAGGGCATCATCCGCGTTTCTGTCGTCGCAACGGGCATCGATCGCGCGATGAACGAGGCTTCCGACCGGGGCATGGAATTCCGCCCGGCCGCAAAGCCTGCTATGCGTCCTTCCGCGGCCGCCGCTCCGGCAGCGGCCGCAGTTCAGCCTGCCCACGTCTCGCAGGCCCAAACCGCACAGGCTGCCGCTCCGGCTCCTCGTACCGTGGATCCGGTCGCTCAGACCATTCGTGCGGCAGAAGCCGATCTCGAGCGTGAGCTGGAATTCCAGATGAGCCGGCAGGCTCAGGCGCCGCAACAGCCGGTCATGCAACAGGCCGCAGCGCCGGAAGATAACTTCCGTCCGCAGAGCCGCATCTTCGCAGCCGCTCCGGAACCTCAGCCGGTTCGTCAGGCCCCGGTTCAGCCACAGCCGCAGGCACCGGTCATGCATCAGCAGCCGGTCATCCGTCAGGCTCCCGAGCAGGTCCGCATGCCGAAGGTCGAGGATTTCCCGCCGGTCGTTAAGGCTGAAATGGAACATCGCGCCCAGCCGGCCGCTGCCCAGGCGACCGAAGAGCGCGGCCCGATGGGGCTGCTGAAGCGAATCACCAATTCGCTCGGCCGCCGCGAAGAAGATCCGGCCTTCGACGACATGATGGCTTCGACGAACAATGCCGCTCCGCAGCAGCGTCGTACGCCGTCGCAGGAAGCGAGCCTCTATGCTCCACGCCGTGGCAATCTCGACGATCAGGGCCGACCGGTTCCGCAGGCGCGCATGGCAAGCCATGAGGACGATCAGCTCGAGATTCCGGCCTTCCTGCGCCGCCAGTCGAACTGACCCGCAACAGGCAGCCCTTTAATAGGTTGCTAACCATATTGGAGAAATCCGGGGCCGAAAGGCTCCGGATTTTCTTATTTTATAACGATTGTCTTATTTAAAATTATCCAACGAATTCAATTGGCTGCTTTCGTAACAAAACGAAAGAAACAGTGATTTGGAATGCGATGCCCTGGCGCGTATGTAGATATCAAGCAAGCCCGCTGAATCACATTCGGTGACGAATGTATGTGAGGTGCGTGGCATAGTTAACAGACTGAACCGGCAATAAAGGGTAAGCGTCCGAAGATGACCGCCCGGCCTGGATCAGACAGACGAAGGCAGAATTACATGGCAATTGGATTGCTTGGTTTTCAGACCACCATTGCAAACCCTGTGACACTTTCCGGTATTGGCGTTCATTCCGGTGCCAACGTGTCGATCACCTTCTACCCCGCCGAAGCCGGCAGCGGTGTCGTTTTCCAGCGCCTGCATGACAATGGCGATGTGACCGAACTGCGCGCCGTTTCCTCGCAGGTCGGCAATACGGATCTCTGCACGGTTCTCGGTTTTTCTCCGGCGCGCTCCGTTGCGACGGTCGAGCACGTCATGGCTGCGATCTATGCGATCGGCCTCGATAACGTCGTCGTCGAGGTGTCCGGTGCGGAAATGCCGATCATGGACGGCAGCTCCTATCCCTTCATCGAGGCGATCGAACAGGCGGGTGTCGTCTCGCTCGGTGTCAAGCGTCGCTACATCCGCGTGATCAAGCCGGTGCGGATCGAGGCCGGCGGTTCCTGGTGTGAGTTCCGGCCCTATGACGGCACGCGCTTCGAAGTCGAGATCGACTTCGAATGCCCGCTGATCGGCCGCCAGAAGTGGGAAGGCGATCTGACCGCTGAGACCTTCAAGACTGAACTGTCGCGTGCCCGTACCTTCGGCTTCATGCGCGATGTCGAACCTCTCTGGGCTTCGGGCCATGCGCTGGGTTCGTCGCTGGAAAATTCGGTCGTCATTTCGGACGATAACACCGTCATCAATGTCGAAGGCCTGCGTTATCCCAAGGACGAGTTCGTCCGCCACAAGACGCTCGATGCCGTTGGCGATCTGGCTCTGGCCGGCGCTCAGTTCATTGGTTGCTATCGCTCCTATCGCGGCGGCCATCGCATGAATGCGAATGCTCTGAAGGCATTGCTCAGCGACGCTTCGGCTTACGAGGTCGTCGAAACCTCTGCACCGCGTCAGCGCGGTCATGGTCGCGAGTTCATCGCAGTCAACGCTCCTGAATTCGCTCCCTGGTCGGCGTGATTTTTTCGGGATCGAAATGAGACAAAGCTGCCGCTCTGATGAAGGGCGGCTCTTTTTTTGGCGGCGACTCATCGGGTCTGCCTTCGCTCGCGATGTGGCGGTATGCGGAAGGGACGGTATGAGAAATCGCTGTCAAAACAGTGATTAAAGGCTGCGGATATGCGGTCTTTGCCACAAAAATGCGTTAATGCACCATCAATGCGTTGCCCTGATGGTGTTTTTGCGGCTAGAAACGCCAGCGAGAGAGAACGCCGTCTCCGCAACGACGGCTATGGGACAGTCATCCGATGGGTTTTGCAAGGTCTGAACGCATGAATATCACAGCACGGGCTTTGCTCGTATCGCTCCTTCTGGCCGGTACCGGTGCGGTGGTGACGGGATGTAATACGAAAAAGGATATCGACATCACCAAGCTCGGTGTCGAGACCGATCCGCCGGAGATGCTCTACAATCAGGGCCTTGCCAACATCAAGGCCGGCAACATGACCGAGGCCGGCAAGAAGTTCGATGCCATCAACCAGCAGCAACCTTTCTCCGAATGGGCGCGCAAGGCATTGGTGATGAGCACCTTCGTGAAATACCGCACAGGTCGCTATGATGAGGCGGTACAGACCGGCAATACCTATCTCAAGCAATATCCGGGCTCGGAAGATGCCGACTATGTGCAGTATCTGGTCGGTTCGTCCTATGCCAAGCAGATCGTCGACG
The DNA here is from genome assembly GCF_030182565.1 of Rhizobium centroccidentale. Classification (NCBI taxonomy): domain Bacteria; kingdom Pseudomonadati; phylum Pseudomonadota; class Alphaproteobacteria; order Hyphomicrobiales; family Rhizobiaceae; genus Rhizobium; species Rhizobium centroccidentale. The sequence continues at coordinate 251,993 of NZ_JAQJCG010000002.1, forward strand.
TGACGCAGGACCAGCGTGCGGCGCAGCAGACGATCGAGGCGATGACCAAGCTCGTCAACACCTATCCGAAGTCGCAATATGTCAGCGACGCTCAGGAAAAGATCCGCTTTGCCAAGGATCAGCTTGCAGGCAAGGAAATGCAGGTCGGCCGCTATTATCTGGAGCGCAAGGATTATCTGGCTGCCATCTCCCGCTTCCGCGTGGTGGTGGAGCAGTATCCGACGACGAACCAGATCGAAGAAGCCCTGGCGCGACTCGTCGAAGCTTATTATGCAATGGGTATCGTACCCGAAGCGCAAACGGCAGCTGCCGTTCTCGGCCACAACTATCCGGACAGCCGCTGGTATAAGGATTCCTATCAGCTGCTGCAGAAGGGCGGCGTGGAGCCGAGCGAAAATTCGGGCTCCTGGATTTCCAGAGCGGGCAAGAAACTTCTTCTTGGGACGTGAGATTGAGCGCATATGCTGATCCAGCTTTCGATCCGCGATATCGTTTTGATCGAGCGGCTGGATCTTGCCTTCGAGTCCGGACTTTCGGTGTTGACCGGCGAGACGGGTGCGGGCAAATCCATCCTGCTTGACAGTCTGTCGCTGGCCCTTGGCGGGCGCGGCGATGGCGGGCTCGTGCGCCATGGCGAGGATCGCGGCCAGGTGACTGCGGTTTTCGATGTCGGTACACAGCATCCGGCGCGCAAGCTCCTGCGCGAAAATGGCATCGACGATGATGGCGATCTGATTTTCCGTCGTGTCCAATCCGCCGATGGCCGCACCAAGGCCTTTGTCAACGACCAGGCGCTCAGTGTGCAGCTCATGCGTCAGATCGGCCAGCTCCTCGTCGAAATTCACGGTCAGCATGATGACCGCGCCCTTGTCGATACCGACGCGCACCGCACCTTGCTGGACGCCTTTGCCGGCCTTGCCGAAGAGGCACAGGAGGTCGCCAAGCTGCACAAAATCTGGCGCGATACCGATCGCACCTTGAAGAAGCATCGCGAGCAGGTCGAGAAGGCTGCGCGTGAAGCGGACTATCTCCGCGCCTCCGTCGAGGAGCTGGAGAAGCTCTCGCCGCAGGATGGCGAGGAGGATGAACTGGCTGAGAAGCGCTCGCGGATGATGAAGGCCGAGCGCATTGCCGGCGATATCGCCGAGGCTTCCGAATTCCTCAATGGGAACGCATCGCCCGTGCCGCATATCGCATCGCTGGTGCGCCGATTGGAGCGCAAGAGCCACGAAGCGCCGGGTTTGCTCGAAGATACCGTGGCGCTGCTCGATGCCGCTCTCGACCAGCTGTCCAACGCACAGATGGAAGTGGAGACAGCACTCCGCAAGACGGAATATGATCCTCGCGAACTGGAGCGGGTCGAAGAGCGTCTCTTCGCGTTGCGGGGCGCCTCGCGTAAATATTCCGTGCCGGTGACGGAACTGCCGGCCCTGGCCGCACGCATGATTTCGGATCTCGCTGATCTCGATGCCGGCGAAGAGCGGCTGGCGCGTCTTACCGCCGAGCTTTCCGCCGCCAAGACGGATTACGATGTTGCCGCGCGCAGTCTGTCAGAGAAACGTCGCCATGCCGGCGAGGCTCTTGCCTCAGCCGTCATGGCCGAATTGCCGGCCCTTAAGCTTGAGCGCGCGCGTTTCATGGTGGAGATATCAAGCGACCCAGAGGCCGGGACGGCCGATGGCATCGACGTCGTCGAATTTCACGTGCAGACGAACCCTGGTACGCGGCCAGGACCGATCACCAAGGTTGCCTCAGGCGGCGAACTGTCACGCTTCCTGCTGGCGCTGAAGGTGGCGCTCGCCGATCGCGGCTCGGCGCCGACCCTCGTCTTCGACGAAATCGACACCGGCGTCGGCGGCGCGGTGGCCGATGCCATCGGCCAGCGGCTGAAGCGCCTTTCCGATCGCGTACAGGTGCTGTCGGTCACCCACGCCCCGCAGGTCGCGGCTCGCGCTGCAACGCATCTCCTGATCTCCAAGGGACCGGTCGCGGACGGCTCGGAAAAGATTTCCACACGCGTTGCCACCATGGAACCGAAGGATCGTACCGAGGAAATCGCCCGCATGCTCGCGGGTGCTTCGGTAACCGAAGAGGCGAGGGCAGCCGCCAAGCGCTTGCTAGCCGGTAACGGGTGATCTCTCCCATGGCGACGTCCGAGGCAGATGCCGGCGACCACTTGCCCGAAGCAGACATAGCAGCAAGGTCAGCGATTATAGCGCTGACGCGCGCCTGAACTCGTCATCTGCCACCGACGTCTTGCCTCGGTTTTCGACGGTCTTGCGTCATATAGCCTTCATCGTCCCCGGTTAGGCAGGCCAGAATCCGGAGAACGTCAATGCACTCAACCGCACAGCCCAATCGCCCAAAAATCGGAGAAACCGTTATTCACTCGACGGCGAACGTAAGGGATTCGAGCATAGGCAGATGCTGCGAGATTTTAGCCGACACATCTCTGCACACGGCCGAACTGGGGGATTTTTCCTACTTGGGGCCGCGCTGCATTGTCGGTGACGCAACGATTGGAAAGTTTTGTGCCATTGCGGCGGAGGTCAGAATTGGCGCTCCCAATCACCCGATGGACCGGCCGTCCATGCATCGCTTCACCTATTGTCCGGAATATTACGCGGCGGGCGCCGTGCGGGACCACGCCTTTTTCGATCGGCGAAAGGAAGACCGCGCCGTCATCGGCAACGATGTCTGGATTGGTCATGGCGTGATCGTTTTGCCGGGCGTAAAGGTTGGAGACGGCGCCGTGCTTGCAGCGGGTGCGGTCATCACGAAAGATGTCCAACCATATACTGTCGTCGGCGGTATTCCCGCCAAATTCATTCGAGAGCGGTTTTCGCGAAGTATCGCAGAGAGACTTACGTCCATTGCCTGGTGGGATTGGCCGTTCGAAACCATCATGGAGCGGCTTGTCGATTTTCAGTCAAGCGACATAGAAGCCTTTTGCGAGCGCTGGTCTTGATCCGCGTCTGAGCAACATGCATTAGAGCTGGCATTTAGGATCGATCATATCCTCCGCCGACCCGCGGGATTTGTGCGCTTCGTTTATTCTCGCGAGAATATAGAAGCCACGCTGTCCGTCCGGCAATATCGAGCCAAAGACGCCGACCACGACGTTTTCCATATTTGAACGGGCGCCATCAACGCCGTCTGCGACGAGCTTCAGCGGGTTCAAATTCGAGAGGTCATCGGCTGCATGGAAGGTTGCCCACCAACCAGCTCGCGTCTTCAGGTCCGTAAACCGGCCGCTTTCAATTTCCGTCACATGGGCCTTCAAGAGCGCCCTAAAGCGAGGCGTCTCGCACCCCATGTGGATATGAAGTCGGTCTTGTGTGCGCCAACTGGCTGCGTTTATCGCCAGGGCAAAATTCTGTCGCGAAGCTTTCATTGCACGCGGATCGGTCGCTGACAGCTCTCTCCACGCTTCGTCAAAATAGTTCGGCGCTCCCGTGGCCAGAAGGCGTGGGTCCTCGATGCCGGGTACATCGGCGAGCGGTGCAAGAATGGTTCGCTCTTTGTCGGCCGGCTCGCGAAGAACAACGTATGAAGACAATGGCTCCTGCGACCGGACTATCTTGAGGCACGGATATGGTGAGCCTGTCAGGGTAGAGTTGACTTCGCAAGCTCTAACGACCAGCCCTAAAGCAGAGCGGCTGACGAACGAGCTCATGATCAAAACTGCAGCGATGAGAAAAATGGAGAGAACGGCAAGGCGATGCTTCATGCGTGATTTCGAATTTCTGCTGACGATCCGATCATTTCCAGAGGTCTCTCGTTCTCATAATAACTTATCTTAAATCGCCTGCGATAGGCGGGGAAGGGCCGCAGTCCAGGAATTGGGAAGAGAATTCCACCAAGGCTGTATCGAGGCCGATGTTTCCCGCATCTGTAACACCAAGAACGGCCGATCATGGCGTAAAGTTGTCGTGAACGCTACCATGATGGTTATCGGCGTTCGGTAACTGAAATGCAGATTTTCCCTTTGTTTTTCCGTGTTCCGGACCGAAAACCGCTTCCCACTTTTTACGGAAGTGCTCTAAAACATCTTCAAAATCGGGGAGTGTAGATTCATGAGCACCGAACAGAAGCCTGTCGAGGATTTGACCGAAGAGGAAGCGGCCGCGGCGCTTGCCTATCTAGCTGCGGAGATCGCGCGCAACGATGCGCTTTACCACGGCAAGGATGCGCCTGAGATTTCGGATGCGGAGTATGATGCGCTGAAGCGGCGCAATGATGCCATCGAGGCGCGGTTTCCCGCATTGATTCGCGCCGATAGCCCGTCGCGGCGGGTCGGCGCGGCGCCATCTGAGACGTTTGCTCCCGTCGTCCATGCAAGACCGATGCTCTCGCTCGACAACACGTTCTCGCAGGAGGATGTCGAGGATTTCGTCGCCAGCGTCTATCGTTTCCTCGGCCGCCTGCCGGATAATTCGATTGCCTTTACTGCTGAGCCGAAGATCGACGGCCTTTCCATGTCGATCCGCTACGAGAATGGCCGCATGGTCAGCGCCGCGACGCGCGGCGACGGCACGACCGGCGAGAATGTCACCGCCAATATCAGGACCATCCAGGAAATCCCGCAGACCTTGCCCGCAGGCGCTCCTGCCGTCGTCGAAGTGCGCGGTGAGGTCTACATGGCCAAGAGCGATTTCCTGGCGCTCAACGCGCAAATGGAAGCTGAAGGCAAGCAGACCTATGTCAATCCGCGCAACACCGCGGCAGGATCGCTGCGTCAGCTCGACGCGAAGGTGACGGCGAGCCGCAAGTTGAAATTCTTTGCGTATGCCTGGGGCGAGATGTCGGACATGCCGGCCGATACGCAATACGGCATGGTGCAGACCTTCAAATCCTGGGGCTTTCCGGTCAACCCGTTGATGGAGCGCTTGAATTCGGTTGCCGATATTCTCGCGCATTACGATCAGATAGGGCTGCAGCGGCCGGATCTCGATTATGATATCGACGGTGTCGTCTACAAGGTCGATAGCCTGGAACTGCAGGCTCGCCTTGGTTTCCGCTCGCGCTCGCCGCGCTGGGCGACCGCGCATAAATTCCCGGCGGAGCAGGCCTTCACGCGTCTGGTCGGGATCGATATCCAGGTCGGCCGCACCGGCGCGCTGACGCCGGTCGCGCGATTGGAGCCGATCACGGTCGGCGGCGTCGTCGTGACCAATGCGACCCTTCATAATGCCGACTACATCAAGGGTATCGGCAACAAGGGCGAGCCGATCCGCGATGGCCGTGATATCCGCGTCGGCGATATTGTGATCGTGCAGCGGGCTGGCGACGTTATCCCGCAGATCGTCGATGTTGTCCTGGAGAAGCGGGAGGCGTCGAGCGCGCCCTATGAATTTCCTAAGGTCTGCCCCGTCTGCGGCAGCCATGCTGTGCGCGATATCAACGAGAAGACCGGTAAGGTCGACGCTGTCACGCGTTGCACCGGCGGCTTCATCTGTCGGGCGCAGGCGACCGAGCATCTCAAGCATTTCGTTTCGCGCAATGCCTATGACATCGAGGGGCTTGGCTCGAAGCAGATCGATTTCTTTTTCGAAAGCGACGATCCGGCGCTGCAGATCAGGATCGCGCCTGATATCTTCACTTTGGAAAAGCGCCAGCAGGCATCGCTTGCGAAGCTGGAAAATATCGACGGCTTCGGCAAGGTGAGTGTTGGCAAGCTTTATGCCGCGATCAATGAGCGGCGCCAGATCGCCCTGCATCGCTTCATCTTTGCGCTTGGCATCCGCCATGTCGGCGAGACGACGGCCAAGTTGCTTGCGCGGTCCTACGGCACTTATGCCGCCTTCGAGGCAGGAATGAAGGAAGCGGCACCCCTTAGCGGTGATGCGTGGAATGACCTCAACAATATAGAGGGTATCGGTGAAGTGGTGGCGCGGGCCATCGTCGAATTCTATAAGGAGCCGCGCAATATCGAAGTTATCGCGAAGCTCCTGGAAGAAGTGCAGCCGCAGGAGGCCGAGCAGCCGGTGACTTCTGGCAGCCCCGTCGCTGGCAAGACCGTCGTCTTTACCGGCTCGCTGGAAAAATTCACCCGCGACGAGGCTAAGGCGAAGGCTGAGAGCCTGGGAGCCAAGGTTTCCGGCTCGGTGTCGAAGAAGACCGATATCGTCGTGGCCGGGCCGGGCGCCGGCTCGAAGCTCGACAAGGCGCGCGAGTTCAATGTCCAGGTCATGACCGAGGATGAGTGGCTGGATTTGATCGACTGATGATGGGGGGCGGCGGAATCGCATCCGCCGCCGCGCGATTGCTCACAATCTCAGCCGCGCCATGGTGAGCGCATCCACATATTCGCCGTTGCGGAAACCGAAGGCGCGTAGGCGACCCTCGGTTTCGAATCCGAATTTCTCGTAGAGGCCGATCGCCCGCGCGTTGTCGACATAGACGGTCAGTTCCAGCCGCTTGATCGCCAGCCAATTGTCCGCGGTATCGATAAGCGCGCCCAATAGCGCGGAGCCGATGCCGCAGCTGGTAAAGTCGTCATGCACGCCCATGCCGATATTGCCGCTGTGAATCCGCCGGCCGGCAAGGCGTTGCATGCCGGCATTGCCGACGATCTGCCCATCAAGCACGGCGACGAGCCTGACGGCGTTGGCATCATGCTTGTCCAGCCACCGTTGCGTCTCTTCGGTGCTTTGGAAAGGCAGCCGCAGCGTGCCGGCGCGAAAGCCGGGAAGATTGGCGATCGCGGCGATCCCTTCGGCATCGGATGGGCGTGCTGCGCGAATCTCGACTGAGCCAAATTTTTTTGATCGTCGCTCGTCCGGTTCTTGCTGCTCGGAATTCATGGGCTCTCCTTTGACAATGGGGAGGAGAGCAAGGAGGCTTCAACCCTGCTCGCCTCGGCAGGGTTGAGATGGATCGCGGTCAGCTCAGCGCAACACAGCTTCCACTCGCCCTGCAAAGGGAGAGATGGTGTGAAGGTGTGTCACCATGGTGCGGTTTGCGATCATGGGCGGATGATCCGACGCGATGCGGAAGTTGTCAATCGTTCCTTGCATAAATCCCTAGATGGAACCGCCGCCTCCTCACGGCGCGATGGGTTTGCGTCGCTTCACATATTACTTGACAGGCAACCATTTGGTTGCCTATAAACAAGAAAAGGCAACTAAATGGTTTCGTGTCCGTGGATGATGATGATGCGATCTTCAAGGCGCTGGCGGATGCCAGCCGGCGACAATTGCTCGACAGGCTCTATGAGCAGAACGGGCAGACATTGAATGCGCTCTGCGAAGATCTGGACATGAGCCGCCAGGCGGTCGCCAAGCATCTTGCCATTCTGGAGGAGGCCAATCTCGTCTCCTCAGAGAAGCATGGACGCGAGAAGCTGCATTTCATCAACGCGATCCCGATCAACGGCATCGCCGAACGCTGGATCAACAAGTTCGAACAGCGGCATCTGAATGCGCTTTCGGCCTTGAAGAAAGTGCTGGAGGACGGCGGCGGTTCGTGAGTTCAACAAGCAATAAAATTCAAACAAGGAGAAATGGCATGACTGGAAGCAAATTCGTCTACGTCACCTTCATCCGCACCACGCCGGAAAAGCTCTGGTCGGCGCTGACCACGCCGGAATTCATCAAGCAATACTGGTTCGATATGGTCCACGAGACCGAGTGGAAGGTTGGATCGCCGTGGAAAATGCTCTTTCCGGATGGTCGGATTGCCGATGCAGGAGAGATTGCTGAGTTCGATCCGCCACGGCGGCTCGCCATTAACTGGCGCAATGAGTGGCGCCCGGATCTGAAGGCCGAAGGCTGGTCGCGTTGCGTGATGGAACTGGAGCCGGCGGACGGTGTCGTGAAGCTAACCGTTGCCCACACGATCGAGGTTGAAAACTCCAAGCTTATCGAGGCGGTTTCCGGTGGCTGGCCGAAAATCCTGTCCAACCTCAAGTCGCTGCTGGAAACCGGAACGGTCGCAATCAGCCAGAAGTGAGATGACGCGCTGCCTGCGTGGGTTCGGACGCCGTTGCTTTGGCTGCGGCGTCCATTATGTGGATCGCTGCTGCATCGACCGTGAAGCGTTGCACGCGGAAATAGGCGGCCCATCTTGCATCGTTCATGGACCATCTTACCTTAGCCAAGCCGCTCTTGCTCCCGGCGGCTGTTGTTGGAGGATGTTCGATGCGTTCACCCAAATTCTTCGCCGCCATTGCCGCGTCTTTTCTGGTCGCGGCGCCCGTTTCTGCGTCAGCCGAGGTCATCGGCAAGGTCGGTGTGGACTGGACGGGCAATGATATACTGGTCGATGCCGTGCCGGACCCCGAAGTCTCAGGCATCACGTGCCATGTAACCTATTTCGATCGCAGCGTGATCGACCGGCTGCGCAAGGGCAACTGGTTCGAAGATCCTTCCAACAATTCCATCGCCTGCCGTCAGACCGGTCCAATCGAGATCGGTGATATCAACCTGTCTCAGAGCGGTGAGGAGGTATTTCGCGCTGGGCTATCGCTCATCTGGAAGAAGCTGGTCGTCACCCGTATTTACGACAAGAAGAACGATACGCTGGTCTATCTCATCCATTCCCGGCAGCTGACGGATGGTTCTGCCAAGATGGCCATTTCGACGATCCCCTTGTTCGGCCAGCAGGTGACCTGGAAGAACGGCAAACCGAAATGACGGTATTTTTATACCTCAAAAATAACCCGTAGAAGATAATACCAAAAAAAGTCATACTCTTGGGTTGTCGAATTGCTTCTGGTTGCTTTCGGTTTGCACCTTTTTGATGCAATTTCGAAGGCGAACAGGGAGGCGACTCTCGCCCCTGTTCACGGCCTGCAAGACCGTGTGATTGGCTACACCCCTGCCAAAACCGGTTGTATAAAAAGCGATCGCCCTGGAGCTCGGCTGCAGGGCGATCTTCTTTTGTTGAGCTAACTTATTGAAATCAGGCTGCCTGTGCCAACTGATCCGCAATGACCGTATCGAGGTTGAGGAAGCAGACCATGGTCTTTTCCAGCGCCACGATGCCGCGGCAGAAGGCGCGCTGTGCTTCGGGGATGATTTCCGGCGCCGGCTGCAGGTCTTCGCTTTTGATCGACATCATATCAGAGACCTGTTCGACCAGCAGGCCGACGAGCTTGCCGGCAATATCCGTGACGATGATTGCGGAGCGCTCCGAAGGTTCGGTCATCTTCATGCCGAGGCGGCAGGCCATATCGATGACCGGGATGACCGCACCGCGCAGGTTGATAAGGCCGAGCACGTAAGGCGGCGTATGCGGCATCGGCGTCACCGGAGCCCAGCCGCGGATTTCGCGGATGGCCATGATGTCGATGCAGAATTCCTGATCGCCCAGGTGAAAGGAGACGATTTCCAGATAGGTGCCCGATTGCTTGATGGCGTTCGTCATATTCGAGAACTTCCCGTTTGGCATCGCCGCAAGCGACGCTCGCGATTGAAAAGAGAGATCGGCTGGAGCGGCTTGGGCAGCGGCAGCGTCCGGTGCTTCGGCGCAAGATGCGCCTAGCGTTCCGGCGGGCGTCATGCCCTTCTGGAATAAAGAGGTTTGCCGCGCTTTCGGGCGGCGAGCGAAGTGGAATTCGACCTTTGCTGCAGATGTTGGCGCGGACTGGTTAGGATTGGTTTAACATGAATGCAGATTTTGTCTCTCCGGCCCAAGAAGAGCGACGAAATGGAGTGATCAAGGCTTGGAAGACCACCGAACCGCACCGCATGCTGCGACGATTTCGGCCTCCTCTGAACATCTTCTTGAATTGCGTCCTCCACTTCGAGCCGTTACATCGACTAGAAGGTCGATTGCACTGCACTTTCAGCGTGATCGTCCGTATTGGTGAGGAATGGCATTCATGAGAAGCGTGCGGATTGCAGTTTGGGTGGCCGTGTTGATCGTGGCCGGACTATTGGGCTGGTTTAGCTTTGGCGGCGGCAAGTCGCCCGAGGTGGCGGCATCCGGGCCTTATGGCGTGCCCTTCACGCTCGTTTCGCAGAGCGGCCAGCCGATCAGCGACCAGGCGTTTCGTGGCAAGCCGTCGGCCGTTTTCTTCGGCTATACTCATTGCCCTGATGTCTGCCCGACGACGCTGTTCGAGCTGAACGCCTGGCTGCAGAAGGTCGACCCTGATGGGAGCAAGCTCAACGCCTATTTTGTGACGGTTGATCCCGAACGCGATACGCCCGCGATCATGGACCAATATGTCTCCAACGTATCGAAGCGCATCACCGGCATTTCCGGCGATCCCGCCAAGGTGATGGATATGGTCAAGGGCTTCCGTGTCTATGCCAAGAAAGTGCCGGTCGACGACAAGCAGCCGAATGGCGACTATACGATGGATCACACGGCTTCCGTCTTCCTGCTGGATTCGCAGGGCCGCTTTGCCGGGACCATCGCTTATGAGGAGGATCCGGACGTGGCGGTGAAGAAGCTGGAGAACCTGGTCAAGAAGGGATAGGACCCGCATGGGCGAGGGGATTGGCGGACGGGGAAAATCCAGATCCATCCTGATCGCGGGGGCTGGGCCGGTCGGCCTTGCCGCCGCTCTCGAGCTCGCCCGTCGCGGCTTCTCGCCGCGTATCGTCGATGACGGCACTGGTCCGACGCCGCTGCAGGAAAGCCGGGCTCTCGGTGTTAATGCCCGAACGCTGACGCTGCTGTCTCCTTCCGGCGTTGCCGAGCGCATCGTCACCGACGCGCAACCGATCGAGCAGTTTCGCGTCCGCGCGAATAAGAAAATTTTGATCGAGCTGGATACTCGCGAGGTGAAAGGCCCCTTCAGTGCTATTTGCGCTCTGCCGCAGGGCAGTACCGAACGCCTGCTGATGGAAGCGCTTTCAACCTATGGCATCTCGCCTGAATGGCAGACGACAGTGATTACAGAGGCCATATCGGACCCTCAAAAGCCGGAGGTCACGCTGCGTCGAGCTGATGGTACGTTGGAAACGGTGCAGCTGGACATATTGATCGGTGCAGATGGCGCCCATTCTGCGGTGCGCAAGGCACTTGGTGCCGGCTTCCCGGGCGAGGCGCTGGAGGCTTATTTCTATCTTGCCGATTTTCGCTATGCGGAGCCGGCAGATGCGCATTTTGCAGAGATATCGCTCTTCGATCCCGGCATGGTCGGGCGCCTGCCTGTCACGGCCAATATCATCCGCTACATCTCGACGCTGGAAAATTTCGAAAGCCGCATCGTTCATCCAGCCGCTATTGCCGAAAAGACCTGGGTCTCGCAGTTCCGCATCCACTTCCGGCATGTCGAACCCATGGCCAAGGGCAATGTCTTTCTTGCCGGCGATGCAGCCCATATTCATTCGCCGGCCGGCGCGCGGGGCATGAATCTCGGTATCGAAGATGCCTGCTGGCTTGCGTGGCTCATTGCGGAAGGCCGCGAACAGGAGTATTCGGCTTTGAGAATTCCCGCCGTCAAGCAGGTTTTGAAACAGACCTATGGCCTGACACGATTGGTGACGATGCAACGCCCGCTGGCAGTTGTGGCGCGTAATTTCCTTGCGCCGCTATTGTTGCGCTTCGGCCCGATCCGCCGGACATTGCTTCGGAGTGTGGCTGGCTATGACACGCCGAAACCGCCTTGGATCGACTGGGCCGAATAAGAACGAGAAAGAACGACGAGTTGAGTGAAATCCGCCTTTATGTGACGACGACCGAGAAGAAGGCCGGGCAGGTTCTGGACCTGATGACGCCGGTGTTCGAAGACGAAGAATTGCCGATTGCAACGACGGAAATCGACGAAAAGAACGATGTCTGGGAAGCGTCGATCTATCTCTATGCTGCGGACGAGGATGAGGTCCGTGGTCGTTTCGAAGCGCTCCTGAAGCCGACTTTCCCCGATCTCGCCATTCAAAAGGAAGTGCTTCCCGATATCGACTGGATCGCCAAGTCGCTGGAAGGGTTGAAGCCCGTGCGCGCCGGACGCTTCCTCGTGCACGGTTCGCATGACCGCGACAAAGTCGGCCCCAGCGACATCGCCATCGAGATCGAAGCCGGGCAAGCCTTCGGCACCGGTCACCATGGGACGACTGCGGGCTGCTTGGAGACGATCGAGAAGGTTGTTGCGAGCCGCCGCGTGCGCAATGCGCTCGATCTCGGGACGGGCAGCGGCGTGCTGGCGATCGCCGTGCGCAAGCTGCGCAACATTCCGGTTCTGGCGACCGATATCGATCCGATTGCCGTTCGCGTCGCGAAGGAAAATGTCCGCAGCAACGGCATTGCCTCGGGTGTCACGCTGGAGACGGCACCGGGATTCCATTCCACGGCCTTTTCCCGCCATGGGCCGTTTGACCTGATCATCGCCAATATTCTGGCGCGTCCGCTCATCAAGATGGCGCCGCAGCTTGTGGCGCATCTGGCACCGGGCGGCTCGGTCATTCTTTCGGGTATCCTTGCCGAGCAGCGCTGGAAAGTTCTGGCTGCCTATAATGGCGCAAGCCTGCGTCATGTGCGCACGATCTGGCGCAACGGCTGGGTCACCATCCATCTTGATCGGCCCTGAGCCGGTCACGTCCCGCATCAACAATCGCGAAAATAAAAAAAGGCGGTGCCGAAGCACCGCCTTCAGATCGGTTTTCACCGATCTTGCCCGCGAGCGTGTGGAGGAGGAGTGCTCAAGCGGGCTCTAAGCGTTCTGATCATAATCCGAGGGAGGAGGAGAACCGGATTGCGATCGTCTTGGAACGCGTAGATCGTAAACTTGTTAGCGGCGACCGCCGCGGCTGGCGCCGATTGCCTTTGCGGTTTCGACTTCGAGCTGACGAAGCGAGCCGACGGAATGGCGTACGGTACGACGCTCGCCAGCCAGCGCCGGGCTAACATATGCGGAGCGAGAGATAGGCATTGTCTTAAGTCCTTGGTTTTGAGCTGGTTCTTCGTGAACCCCGTTTGATGCTGCGGATATAGCGACTCGCCCGTCGGCGTGGCAGGGGGGCAGCTTCATGGGAGCTATGCGCAATATGCATGTTTCGTGCCGTGAAGTTGTCATATTCGGACCGGCATGCTCACGAAATGGGCGGATTCGTTAACGGCCCGACATGAGATAAACTACTCTCATCTGGTGTGATATTGCGGTAATCGTAGATAGCGTCTTAGAGATCGAAAATCACGTCGCACTTCCGATCGTGATGCTCTAACATACTGGCACTATTCAGTTTCACGGATTCTCCACTACTACCGGATCAGCCCATGTTTCAGTCTTTCGACGTCACTTCCACCCCGCAATTCGGCCGCGAGCGTGTTACCGGTTTGCGCGCTGCCTTCGGCGATCTCGGCATTGACGGCTTCCTCGTGCCGCGGGCTGACGAGTATCAAGGCGAGTACGTGCCCAAATGCTCGGAGCGTCTCGCATGGCTCACAGGCTTCACGGGATCGGCCGGTGTTGCGCTTATCACACACTCCCAGGCCGTGGTTTTCGTGGATGGCCGTTATGTGACTCAGCTTGCCGAACAGGTGGATCGGAGCGTCTTCAGCGGAGGCGATCTGGTGAACGAGCCGCCGCATGTCTGGCTGCCGCGTTATGTGAAGAAAGGTTTCCGGCTCGGCATCGATCCGTGGCTGCATACGGGTGCGGAAGTACGCCGACTGGAAAAGGCCCTAGCCGAGATCGACGGCAAGCTCGTCTTCCTGCCCCACAATCCGCTCGACAAGCTCTGGACCGACCGGCCGCCCGAGCCGCTGGGCAACGTTATCATTCAGGATATCGCCCAGGCCGGTATCCTCGCCAAGGACAAGCTTGCGACGATTGCAAACGGCCTCAAGGAAAAGAACCTCAAGGCGGCACTGATTACCGATCCGTCCTCTGTCGCCTGGATCTTCAATATCCGCGGCAGCGACGTGCCGCACACGCCGCATCCCTTAGCCCGCGCCATCATCTATGCGGAAGGGGAAGCGGCGCTCTTCCTCGACAAACGCAAGACCAAGGTCGAGGCCGAAGCCTATCTCACGCAGATCTGCAAGCAACTGCCGCCTTCGGAGCTCGTGAAGCGCCTTGCCGCTGTGGCCGCGAATGGCGGGCGCATCCTGGTTGATCCGGATCTTGCCTCCTATGCCTTGACCGACATCATCCGTCGTGAAGGTGGAGAGGTCGTGGAGGGCAGTGATCCCGCGAAGCTGCCGCGTGCTTGCAAGAATGCTGCCGAAATCAACGGTTCTGCGGCTGCCCATCTGCAGGATGGCGCCGCCATGGTCGAGTTCCTTTACTGGCTGGAGACAAACAAGCCGGGGACGGTGACGGAAATCGCTGCGGCAGAACGGCTGGAAGCCTGCCGCGCCCGCGTCGGCGAGAGCATGCAAAACCCGCTGAAGGACATTTCCTTCGATACGATCTCCGGTGCCGGCGAGCATGCGGCGATCATGCACTATCGCGTGACCACGGAGAGCGACCGGCTGATCCAGGCGGGCGAACTGTTCCTGATCGATTCGGGTGCGCAATATATCAACGGTACCACCGACATCACCCGTACAGTTGGCATCGGTGCTGTCTCCGAAGAGCAGAAGCGCCTCTTCACGCTGGTGCTGAAGGGAATGATCGCCATCAGCACGGCTCGTTTCCCGAAGGGAACGCGCGGCTGCGATCTCGATCCGCTGGCGCGCATCGCGCTCTGGAAGGCAGGCGTCGATTTCGCCCATGGCACCGGCCACGGCGTTGGCTCCTATTTGTCCGTGCATGAGGGGCCCCAGCGCATTGCGCGGCTCGCGGTGCAGGAACTGCTTCCCGGCATGATCCTGTCCAACGAACCCGGCTACTATCGTCCGGGTCATTTCGGCATTCGCATCGAAAACCTGATCTATATTCGCGAGCCGGAGGAGATCGAGGGTGGTGACATGCCGATGCTCGGCTTCGAAACATTGACCTTCTGCCCGATCGATCGCAGCCTGGTGCTGGTGGAACTGCTGACGCATGAGGAGCTGCATTGGCTGAACGAGTATCACGCGCGGACGCGCGAGGCGCTGATGCCGCTGATCCATGATCATGACGTACGGGCGTGGCTGGAAAATGCCACGCTCGAGCTTAGCCATTGAGAAATAGGGGCCTCATCCCATCTCGAAAGGGATGGGTCCGTCTCAAGCGCCAATGGAATGGCGCCATGCCATGACGACGATCCATCCGGTGACGAGCATGTAAGTCGACGGGTAGCGCAGGCCGACGAGAAGGGCTGCGAGCATCGCCACCTTGATATCCCAGCCGCCGATAAAGAAGGCGGGTGCGACGAGGGTCGTAAGAACAGCAGCGGGCACGGCATTCAGCGCCGCCTCGACGCGTGGCGGAATGCGGGTCATCTTGACGATCAGGATATAGCCGCCGATGCGCGTCAGAAAGGTCACCACGGCCGCGGCCGCAATCAGCAACACCATATGCGAATTGAAATCGAGCATGGTCAGACCTCGTGGCTTTCGTGCGCGATATCAGGCTTGCGATTCGCTTTGACCGGCGGCAGCATTGCGGCAAGCGAGACGCCCGCCAGTGCGCCGATGCTGACATGCCAGGGTGAGCCCACATAACGATAGGCAATGGCCGATGCCACGGCGCTGACCGCTACGACGGGCAGGAAGTTGTCGCGCGCGCGGAAGCCCATGACGATGCCGAGGAAATAGACCGGCAGCAGAATATCGAGGCCGATGGCTTTGGGGTCACCGATGAAACTGCCGAGAAGACCGCCGATCAGGCTCACCACCACCCAGGGAACATAGATCACCGCCGCAAAGCCGATATACCAGGCGAAAGTCACCGGCTTGCCGCTTTCATGGCGCTTGATCGTCTCGGCGAATTGGGGATCGACCAGCAGGAAAAAGGTGAAGAACTTCTCCACAGCGGAAAAGTGTCTGATATAGCGAGCGATCGCTGCCGAATAGAGCACATGGCGGAAGTTCACGGCGAGGATCGACAGGACGATGAGCCAGGCCTGAACATTGTGGCCGAAGAGATCGATCCCGACCATCTGGCTGGCACCGGCATAGACGGTGCCGCTCATCAGGGTCAGTTCGCCAAGGGACATGCCCTGATCGCGCGCCAACGCACCGAAGAGGGCGCCGGAGGGCGCCGCAGCGAGGCCGACGGGAATGCCGCCCTTCAAGCCTTCAAGAAATTCCGCGCGACTCATGGTCCGCTTTGTCCTTTGTGGAAAATCCGGCGCTTTTGCCTGGATGTCGTGTCGAGGGCGCACATTCCGCATGGAACCAACGATGGTTATACCCTTGCGCATTTAGTGCCACGCTGTTCAATGGCGGGAGGTGTATGCCGTACCTTTGGAGCCAGCAATTGAATTTCCTTGATGGATCAATTGATTTCCTTGATCCAGCGCTTCGGCCCGCTCGCAAAATGGGAGATGGAAAGATGAAGAAGATCACCTTTTCGAAGGAGGAGAAGGCGGCCATGGTCGCCCGCGTTCAGCGCTATTTCGCCGATGAGCTGGACCAGACGCTCGGCACCTTGCCCGCTGAATTCCTGCTCGATTTCTTCACATCCGAGATCGGCCCTTACTACTACAATCAAGGCCTGCGGGATGCCCATGCAGCATTGATGAGCAAGATGGAGGATTTCGGCGAGGCGATCTATCTCTTGGAGAAAGAGCCGGCCAAGAGCTGATGGCGTCTTACTTCTTCGGCTGGAACGTATGCTCCAGTGCCGGAAACGTGCGAGTTGTCACCTCCTCGGCATAGGCTTCCGCGGCTTTCGAGATCATGAGCGCCAGCTCCGCGAAGTGCTTGACGAAGCGCGGCTTGAAATCGTTGAACAGGCCGAGCATGTCGTCGGAAACGAGGATCTGTCCATCGCAGGCGGCAGATGCGCCGATGCCGATGGTGGGAATGGCGACGGCGGCGGTGATCTCGCGGGCGAGCGGCTCTATCGTGCCTTCGATCACCATTGCGAAGGCGCCGGCCTCCGAGATCGCCTTCGCGTCGCGCCGGATCTTATCCGCCTCCTTCTCCGAGCGGCCGAGCGAACGATAGCCGCCGGTCGTATTCACCTGCTGCGGCATCAGTCCGACATGGCCGAAGACCGGAATACCGCGACTGGTGAGGAAGGCCACGGTTTCTGCCATTTCCTCGCCACCTTCGAGCTTCACGCCATCGCAGCCGGTTTCCTTCAGGATGCGCGCCGCATTGCGGAAGGCTTGCTCCTTCGACTCCTGATAGGAGCCGAAGGGCATGTCGACAATGATGCAGGCATGTTTTGCGCCACGCATGACCGCTTGGCCGTGGGCGATCATCATATCCAGCGTGACGCCGACGGTCGTTTCCATGCCGTAGAGCACCATGCCAAGGGAATCACCCACCAGAAGCAGGTCGCAATGCGGATCGAGCAGGCGGGCGATCGGCGTCGTATAGGCTGTCAGGCTGACGATCGGACGCGTGCCCTTCATCGCCTCGATGGCTGCCGGCGTCGTGCGCCTGGTGTGTCCGACGGTGCTCATCTCAGGCGGCCCCTTCGTTGGCGGATTTGCTGCCGATAACCCGGTTGTCGAGCAGGCGGGTGGTGCCGATGCGGACGAACAAGGCGATGAGGATCGGCTGCCCCTGTAGTTTGGTCAGCGGTTCCAGCGTTTCGGGATGACGAACGGCGGCAACTTCGACGGTCGCGAGTGGCTCCCTTTCGATGAAGGCACGAAGCGCTTCTTCGAGTACCGCTGGATCGTCCGCGCCGAGATCGTAAAGCCTTGCAGCTTCCGTCAATGCTCTGGGGACAATAACAGCGGCGGCACGCTCTTCCTTCGACAGATAGATATTGCGTGATGACAGGGCCAGGCCATCCGCATCGCGAACGGTCGGCACTGGTACGACCCGGACAGGCTGGGCCAGATCCTCGACCATGCGGCGGATGATCGTGACCTGCTGGTAGTCCTTCTCGCCGAAATAGGCGCTGTCGGGCTGGACGATATTGAAGAGCTTGGTGACGACGGTGGCAACACCGGCGAAGTGTCCCGGACGAACGGCGCCCTCCAACTCCGCCCCGAGCTTCGGCACGTCGACCACCGCTTCCATCGGTCCCGGATACATGTCGATGACGCCGGGTGCGAAGAGAAAGTCGACGCCGGCATCGCGCAACATGGCGCTGTCGCGATCGAGATCGCGCGGATATTTTGCCAGATCCTCATTGGCGCCGAACTGTAGCGGGTTGACGAAAATCGAGGTGACGACGACATCATTCTCGGCTTTTGCGCGCGAGACGAGTTCCATATGGCCGGCATGCAGGTAGCCCATGGTCGGCACCAGGCCGATGCGCCTGCCGGCTTTACGGTGTTCGCCAAGCCGTTCGCGCAGATTGGCTATCGTGTGGACGATCTCCATCGTGGCACTCCTCCCCAGGCAATGCGGTTTCCGCATTGCCGGTTTCCATCCCTCAAAATTGCCGGGACTTCTAACGTGTGCAGTGCAAAAAGGCAATTCGCCAAGCCACCAACCAGGGCTTCGCTTTCAGACTGCGAGTTTACAGCTTATGGTGCAGGCCGGAGACAGTTTCATCTCCGCTATCGCCCTCCAAACAAAATCGCTCTCCCAGGCGGTGCCCGAGAGAACGAAAGCGAGACAATGTTATTTTGTGAAGGCTAGACCGAGCGCATCAGGCCGCCATCGACTTTGAGGTTCTGGCCGGTGATGTAGCCAGCACCGTCGGAGGCCAGGAAGGCAACGGTGGCGGCGATTTCGGCGCTGGTGCCATAACGCTGCATCGGCACGCTGTCACGGCGTTCTTCGGTCGCCGGCAGGCTGTCGATCCAGCCGGGCAGCACATTATTCATGCGTATGTTGTCGGCGGCGTAGGTGTCTGCAAAAATCTTCGTATAGGAGGCAAGGCCCGCGCGGAATACGGCCGAAGTCGGGAACATTGCCGATGGTTGGAACGCCCAGGCGGTGGAAATGTTGATGATTACGCCGGATTTCTGCTTCTGCATGATGGGAGCGATGAGGCGGACCGAACGGATGACGTTCATCAGATAGACATCAAGGCCGGTGTGCCATTGCTCGTCGGTGATCTCAAGGATCGGGGCGCGCGGACCGTGGCCGGCGCTGTTGACGAGCACATCGATGCGACCCCATTTTTCGATCGTCGCATCGACCAGGCGCTTGAGATCGTCATTCGACTGATTGGAGCCGGTAACGCCGATGCCGCCAAGCTCCTGAGCCAGTGTCTCACCCTTTCCGGAGGAGGAGAGGATGGCGACATGGAAGCCATCGGCGGCAAGGCGCCTGGCGCTTTCGGCGCCCATGCCGCTGCCGCCCGCCGTGATAACAGCCACTTTTTCTATCGACATTTTCGGTCCTCCGTCGTCTGGTTTCGGTAGAGTTGATTGCCTTGAACTTACCGATCGAATATCATCTTTCTCGCGCGCAAGCGAAGCAGTTGCGTTCTTATTTGCCAGTAGAAAAACTATCACATGGACGGCTCGGTCGGTAAGCTTCCTTCTCTCAATGGCCTCAAGGCGTTCGAGGTATCGGCGCGGCATCATAGCTTCAGGCTCGCCGCCGAGGAACTCGGCGTCACGCAAGGGGCGGTGGCTCAACAGGTGAGAGGGTTGGAAGCGGAGCTCGGTGTCAAACTGTTCGAGCGGATGCCACGAAGCCTTGCCCTGACGGGCGAGGGGCGCGGCTATTTCGCCGATATCAGGCGTGCCTTTGAAATTATCGCGCAAGCGACCGGCGACCTCAAGCCGCAACCCGTCAGGCTCACCATTAGCACCACGCCGACATTCGCGTCGAAATGGCTGATCCCGCGCCTGCCGGATTTTACGGCTCGTCATCCGGATCTCGATCTTCACATCCTTGCGACGGAACGCATGTCTGGCTTTCAGACGGACGGAGTCGATCTTGCAGTCCGCTACGGGCGACCTCCTTTCGGGCCGGGACTTGCGACCGAACTGCTCTTCGAGCAAGAGATCATCGCCGTTTGCAGCCCGGTGCTGCTGCAGGACCGAAAGCCGCCGAGGACTGCCGAAGAGCTTGCCGACTACGCGCTTCTCCATGACGCCCATAATTCCTGGCCCGAATTCATCGACAAGCATTTCGGGCGGGTGGCTCATGCTTCCTATAAAGGGATCAGCTTCAACCAGACATCGCATGCGATAGAGGCGGCGATCGCCGGGCAGGGAATCGTTCTTGCCAACCGCGATTTCGTGGCGCGAGATATGGCGGAAGGTCGTTTGACGCAGATCATCCAGGGGTCGCTAAGCGGCCCATCCGACTTCTATCTCGTCTGGCCGCGCTATCGCAAATCCGCAGCTCTTGAGACGGTTATCGCCTGGATGAGGGGAGAGGCGAGCAGGAAATAGCGGATACCGCTCCCCTGGTGTTGGGAGCGAGCAGGTTCTTCAGCAATGAAATGCCCGCCGGTTTTCGACGGCGGCCCATCAGGCGCGGTCGGGCTGCCGAATACTGCAATTGCCCTTCCGGGTTAGCGCTTTCCTCAATCTTTTCCTGTTAGCTGTCGCCATGGCAAAGATCGTGGCGTTGGCTGCATATTTCTATCAGGCGGCAGTGGCTTTCGGGCTGCTGATCGCGGTGGCGCATCTCCTGGCTCCGGCGGACTATGCGGCCTATTCGCTGTTCATCTCAATCAGCCAGTTTGCGGCGATCCTCTGCTTCGAATGGGTTCGTTTTGCCTGCAGTCGATTCTATCCGGGGCAGGGGCCAGAGAGCGAGGCACTGGAGCGCAACGCACTGACGGTAGAATTCGCGGCATGCTCGGCAATCTGCCTGATCGCCGCTTCCGTCTCGATCTTCTTTTCGGTCTCGGCAGAGATTGCCGTGCTTGGCGGCCTGGTTGCGATCTTCCAGGGCGGCAGCGACTTGCATCTTACCATGCTGCGCTTCCGTCAGGAGTTTCGCGTCTTTTCACGGCTGCAGGGTTCGCGCGCGACGATTCTGGCAATCGGTACGCTTGCGGGCGCCGCCGTTGCTCCGACTTTCACATGCACCGTCATCGGTCTGATGGCCGGCTATCTTGCATATGGGCTCCTTGCCGCATTTCTGACGCGCAACGGTCTTCACGAGGCGGCTTCGTTCGAAAAAGCACTGGTACGCAAGCATTTCGTCTATGGCAGCGTTGCCGCGAGTGCCTCCGTTATCGGCATGCTGACGCCGCTGGGATTGAAATCCATCCTTACGGCCATGTTGGGGGCAGGCGGCGCGGCCGGCGCACTTCTGGCGCTTGATCTGCTGCAGAGGCCCTTCGTCCTGATCGTCTCTGCGCTGCAGGCCATTCAATATCCCGATGTCGTCACGACCTATGATCGCGATGGGCGGACGCCTGCCTTTGCCAAGCAGCTCGGAGAATATTATTCGCTGCTGACCGGTCTGACGCTGATAACCGCCGCCGGCATTTTCGCGCTATTGCAGCCGGTCGGGCAATTGGTCATCGCCGCCGGTTTGCGCAAGGAGTTTCTTACCGTCGCCCCCTTTGTCATCGGCCTTGCGACATGCCGCGCGCTGACGGCCAACATGATGCCCACTCCTGCGCACCTGCAGCATCGGCTGTTGACGATCTTCCTGCTCGCGGCGCTGGATTGCCTGCTGCTGAATGCGGGCACGCTCATCGGCGGCTATCTCGGTTCCTTCAGCGATGCAGCCCTCATGGCCGGCGGCATGATTGGCGCGCTATGCGCCACGGCGATCGGCGTCAAGGTTATGATGTCTCTTGCCTTCGATTTCGTCTGGCCGCCCGTCGTTCTGTCGGCCATCGGGCTGGCCCTGCCAGTGCTGGCAACCGCCGGTTTTGGCTATTCGCTCTGGATATCTGTGGCTGTCGGCGTTGTCGGGGGCGCGCTCTTCTGCCTGCTCGGCCTCTATAGCTACTTCGTTACGATGTTCCGGCCGCAATCCGGGTCGTGAAATCTCTTAGAGATCTTCCAGAATGGACAGGACGCGATCTGCGCTACCGTCCCAGGAGAAGCGCGTGACGTTCTCATGGCCGCGTCGGCGCAGATCCTGGCGCAACGCCTCGTCCGTCGCGATCCTTCGCATCGCGGAGACAAGTTCGTCCTGTCGGAAGGGATCGAAGTAGAGCGCGGCATCGCCCGACGCTTCGCGTACGGCAGGAATATCGGCCGCAAGTACCGGGCAGCCCTGGGTCATCGCTTCCAGGGGCGGGATGCCGAACCCTTCATAGAGGCTCGGGAAAACGAAAGCCGTGGCATGGCGCTCCAGGGCGGCGATTTCCGCATCGGTGAGCCGGCCGGGAAAGAGCAGGGTGTCATTCGATTGCTGGTTGTCCGGTTTGAAAACGGTCGGCGCGGAGCCGCCAACGACCACGAGCTTCTGATTGTCATCCTTGAGCGCCTCGAAGGCGCGGATCGCGAAATCGAGGTTCTTGTTCGGCTTCATCGTGCCTACGAGCAGGAAGAAACCGTTTGCCTTGAGATCGAGCCGCTGTATGACGGCCTCATCCGGCTCGATGACGGCGTAATGATCGACGGCATTGTAGACGACGTCGATACCAGTCGATGGCACCCGGAATACGGAGGCAAGCTCCTGCCGCGAGAATTCGGAGACAGTACCGATCTTGGCGGTGCGCGTTAGCACGATTCCAAGGGCGCCATGCAGCAGGCGGTAGCTGCGCTTGAAGGACTGTGGATGGCGGAAGATCGTCACGTCATGGATGACGACGGCCTGGCGGCGATGCAGGAGCGGCCCGCTGCCGCCGAAGCCGATGAGCCGGCTGCCGCGCGAGCGGGAAAGCAGGGATGTCTGTTCCCAGACATGACCAGGGCCGGAACCGAAACTATCAATCTCTATGGCTGAAAGTTTGATATCGACGGGCGTATCGCGCGGCACGGCCAAGCGCCAGCGCACTCCTTTCAGGGAGGAGGGCAGGGTGCCCGCGGCGATCTTGCGGTCGAGTGCCAGGGTGAGCTCCCGCGCAAAGCGCTGCACGCCGGACAAGGGCTGACTGAGGAAACGCCCATTGATGACAATCGACTGCACGCTAAAGGTCCCGATAACTTATTGATGGGACATAGCTTGCATCATTTTGTTTAGAGAAGGTTTAGCTGGATTTGCGCGATTTTACGCAAGCGTATCCTTGCTATTGGCAATGGTAACGCCTCGGGCTCGCATTTCGTCGATTGCCGATTTGACGCCGGCGGGATCGATGCCTCGGCTTGCGTCTTCGATGAAGCGGACGGTAACGCCGCGCAGCATTTCAACGGCATCGAGTGCCGAGAACTTGACGCAATAATCGGTTGCCAGCCCGCAAAGATCGAGTTCGGTGACGCCCTTATCGCGCAGGTAAGCCGCCAGCCCGGTGAGAGCTGCCTGATCGTTGTCGCGGAAGGCGGAATAGCTATCGACTGCGGGGTTCTGGCCCTTCTGCTGGATGAAATCGACGGCGTTGATGTGGAGGTCCGGGTGGAACTCGGCATCTTTGCTATTCTGGACGCAGTGATCGGGCCACATCATCTGCGGCTTGCCCGAGAGCATGCCGATTTCAAAGGGTTTCTTGCCCGGATGAGCGGAAGCAAAGCTGCCGTGACCGGCCGGATGCCAGTCCTGCGAGGCGACGATGAGATCGTATCGGCCGCTGTCGATGAGCTCGTTGGCGACAGGCACCACCAGATCTCCTTCGGGAACGGGAAGGTTGCCGCCGGGGCAGAAGCCGTTCTGGATGTCGATGAGCAGCAGCGCTTTCATGAGGCTCGTCCTTCTATTTTGTTGCGCCGCACGATGCCAAGCGGCGCGCTTCGGATCAAGCCCTTTGCGCCCCGCCGGTGAAGGCGGCGAGGCGCGATGGTTTGTAAAGGCTTATGCCGGCTTGTGGCCCTTGAGGCCATAGAAGGCGATGTAGACGTAGCAGATGATCGGCATCAGGAAGGCGAGGTGAATGCCGATGGTATCGGCAAGGCCGCCCTGAATGACGGGCAAGATCGCGCCGCCGACGATGGCGAGGCAAAGAATGCCGGAGCCCTGGCTCGTATATTTGCCGAGACCATGCAGCGCCAGGCTGAAGATCGTCGGGAACATGATCGAGTTGAAGAGGCCGATCGCCAGCACGGACCACATGGCGACATGGCCCGTCGTCAGCACCGTCACCAGCAGGAGGATGATTGCGGCGACAGCATTGAAGGCAAGCGCTTTGCCATCATCGATATGGCGCATGATTGCCGAGCCGATGAAGCGGCCGATCATGGCGCCGCCCCAAAAATAGGAGACGTAGTGGGCGGCATCGGCCTCGGAGAGATGGGCGATATCGGGCTGGCTCAGGAAGTTGACCAGGAAGCTGCCGACGCTGACTTCGGCGCCGACATAAACAAAGATGCCGACAGCGCCGAGCACGAGATGGCGGTATTGCCAGGCGGAGCCGCCGCCGCGCATCGGCTCGACGGTTTCCTCATCCTCCACTTCGGGAAGTTTCAGTGCCGCGAAAACGGCCGCGAGCACCAAGAAGGCGGCGGCAAGAAGCAGATAGGGAAACTTGACCGCACCGGCTTCGGCAAGGCGCATAGCGTCGAGCTGTTCCGGGGTCGCGTTGGTGGCCGCAACGGTCGCAGCGGACAGGATCAGCATTGCGCCGAAGTATGGTGCAATCGTCGTGCCCAGCGAATTGAAGGCCTGCGTCAGGTTCAGGCGGCTGGCGGCGGTATCCGGCGGTCCCAATACGGTGACATAGGGATTGGCGGCAACCTGCAGGATCGTGATGCCGGTGGCAAGCACGAAAAGCGCGCCCAGGAAGAGGGCATAGACGCGATAGCTGGCAGCCGGGATGAACAGCGCGCAGCCGACAGCCGCGATCGCGAGGCCGACGACGATGCCCCACTTATAGGTAATACGCTTCACGAGCGCGCCGGCAGGCAGCGATATGATGGAGTATGCACCGAAAAAGCAAAGCTGGATGAGCATTGCCTGGGTATAATTCAGCTGAAAGACGCTCTTCAGGTGCGGGACCAGAATGTCATTCAGGCAGGTGATGAAGCCCCACATGAAAAAGAGTGAGGTGAGTGCGATAAGTGCGAATTGGTAATTGCCCTGGCCTTGGTGTGCGGATGCACGCGCGCTGGTGGGCGCAGAGCTTGTTGCTGAGCCAGCCACTTTTTTATCCTCGGTTTTTGTTGTTACCAGGCTTCGAGATTCGAGCCGGACGAAAAGCCCGAACGGGCCGAAAGAAGAACTGGCGGCGGCTTGCCGAGACACCCGCGGGAAACGCAGAATCCCGAAGCCGCTTCAATCGATATAATCGATTGGATTATCATTGGTAGCTTGCTAGGCATGCGGATTCTGCAATGCTGCAATGCAATCGCTTGCAAAGACGGAATGTCTAGCCACACTTTCCGGCTTTTGGGCTCGCCTTCGATTCGATATCAGTCGAGGCTGTGTAAATAGCCAAGAACGGCGCGTTTTACGCGCAGAGCCAGCTGGTTTCTATCCTTGTCGCCATGGTCCCCTGCGGCATCGACCATTCCCTTAATGATGGCGACCACGTCGCGGCTGGCCACTTCGATATCGGCCTGCGGCGGCAAATCCCGTCGCAGCAGGGTTGCGCGCGTGAGCTCCAAGAATCGCCGCTTGACCGCTTCGGTGGCGGCATCGAGCGGCAGCCGCGCTTCCTCGAAATCGAGCAGGCGGGCGAGCGCCGGCCGGCGAAGCTGCTGCTCGACGCAAGGGAGGATGAGAGCCGATAGGGCCTCTCTGCCGGTGGCTTTGTCGGCGGCAATTTCCGCCTCTGCGACGAGGCGGGAAGTCTCGCGCAGGATCAAGGCGCCGATCAGCGCATCCCTGCGTGGAAAATATTGATAGAGCGAGCCGACGCTGACACCGGCCTTCTCAGCGACGGCATTGGTGGAGAAGGCCTCATGGCCGCGCTCTTCCAAAATGCGAGCCGCAGCCTCCACGATCGCTTCGACTGTTGCAAGCGACCGGGCTTGCTTTGGCGCTTTTCTCGGCGTGGCGCGGCTGTGGAGCGGGCTTTCGGACATGTTCCTGGAATGCGAGTAGCAAAAAGCGAATTATCGCTCATATTACAGGTCGCGACCCAACGAAAGAAGCGTTTCAACGACATGCAGGGATTGAGTTCCCAGGCATGGCGGAGAGCGCGTGTACGAACGACAAGGAAATTGACGCATGTCCAACGAAATTAGATCAGCGATCGTAACCGGCGCATCCAAGGGCATCGGCGCCGCCATTGCGAAGCAGCTTGCCGCCGACGGCTTTCAGATCGTCGTCAATTACGCATCGAGTTCCGAAGAGGCGGCCGATGTTGTCGCCGGTATCGCTGCGGCGGGTGGTCGCGCGATTGCAGTCCGTGCCGATGTCGCCGATGCCGCGGCCGTGACCGAATTGTTCGATCGCGCCGAAGCGGAGTTCGGAAAGGTCGACGTGCTCGTCAACAATGCCGGGATCAGCAAATTCTCGCCATTGGCCGAGGTTTCGGATGAGGATTTTCGGCAGCAGGTCGCGGTCAACTTGACGGGAACCTTCAATGGAATGCGAGAAGGGGCGAAGCGGGTGCGCGATGGCGGCCGCATCATCAATCTCTCCACCAGCATCATCGGTCACTACTCCCCCGGCAACGGCGTTTACGCCGCGACCAAAGCGGCGGTGGAGGCGATGACCCATATCCTTGCCAAGGAACTCGGTCCGCGCGGCGTCACGGTCAATGCGGTCGCGCCGGGGCCGATCGCGACCGAATTGCTGTTCAAGGGAAGATCCGAGGCACTGATCCAGCGGCTGATAAACGACATTCCGCTCGGACGCCTGGGGCTGCCGGAGGATATCGCCCAGATCGTATCGTTTCTGGCCGGGCCGCAGAGCGGCTGGATCAACGGCCAGATCATCAGGGCAAATGGCGGGCGCAACTGAAGTGGCGTAGTGGGATGCAGTAGCCTTTGTGCGGCATCACCCGCTACCGTCAGAAATGCGAGATTCGGATTGTGGTTGAAGGACTGGGATGCACAGGCGAGGGGGAAGCGTGAGGCTTCACCAGAGCTCGTAGTATAAATCTCGTCAGTCCGGATTTGTCTTTTCGATCAGCTCCACTTTCCACTGGCGATACCAGCGTTTCAGGGACTTTTCTCTTTGTATGGCGAAACGATGTCGGCGTGGTCTTCATACCATACGAGCCGTGTGCATCCGTATTTCCACGCGAAGCCAGGCGTCAGACCTTCTCGATGTTCGTAGATGCGGCGTTCGAGATCGGCGGTGACACCGATGTAAAGCGTGCCGCGTTTGTGGTTGGTGGTGATGTAAGTGTATCCACTCATGCGTGTAGGGTGTTGGTTGAGACGATAGCCGTCAAGGGCTAGAATGAGCAGGCAGTGTTGCGTTTGCCACCCTTGCCCCACCCCACACTCCGTCATCCTCGGGCTTGACCCGAGGATCCAAACGCAGGCCTCGTTGCTTGGGGATGAAATCGGCGTGCCAACGGTTTGGTCACGACCGTCGCATTGCACTCTTGCCGTGATTCAAACTGGTAGCGCACTTGGTGGAAGCGCTTGTGCGTGGATCCTCGGGTCAAGCCCGAGGATGACGGAAGGGATGGGAGATGAGGAGCCCCACAGTGGGTTCGACGCGTGCACTTTGAACTAGGATGGACCAGGGCGCCTGTCACCGCGCCTCTGGTCTCTACCCAGAGGCCTCGTCGTCTCAAACCCTCTCCACAAACCCATCCAACACCCTTTTCTGCCCGGCGCGGTCGAATTCGATGGTCAGCTTGTTGCCCTCGATTTCCGACACATTGCCGTTGCCGAACTTGATGTGGAAGACGCGGTCGCCGATGGCGAATTTGGAGGGTTCGGAGGAGGTGGATTTGGCCACCAGCTCGCCGTCGATGGTGCGCACCTTCGGGCCGCTTTCGCCGTAGCCGATGCGCTCGACCGCATGGCCGGAGCGGCTGCCCCAGTTGTCGCGGGTCGCATCGTTGCGGTTGGCTTGGGCGCGTTTCCAGCCGGGCGTGGAATAGGTGTTGGCGAAGGGATCAGCCTTGTCGAAGCGGGACTGGCCGTAGCCGCCGCGGCCGTACCCGCCATAGGATTGCTCGACTTCGGCGACTTGAACATGCGTTTCCGGCAGTTCGTCGAGGAAGCGGGAAGGGATGGTCGATTGCCATAGGCCGTGGATGCGGCGGTTGGAGACGAACCAGATGTGGCAGCGGCGCTTGGCGCGGGTGATGCCGACATAGGCAAGGCGGCGCTCTTCCTCCAGGCCGGCGCGGCCGCTTTCGTCCAGCGAGCGCTGGTGCGGGAACAGGCCTTCCTCCCAGCCGGGCAGAAACACGGTGTCGAATTCCAGACCCTTGGCGGAGTGCAGCGTCATGATGGAGACAGCGTCGAGATTCTCGTTCTGCTCGGCATCCATGACGAGGGCGACGTGCTCGAGGAAGCCGCGCATGGACTCGAAGCTGTCCATGGAGCGGATGAGTTCTTTCAGGTTTTCCAGGCGCCCCGGCGCTTCCGCCGATTTGTCGTTCTTCCACATGTCCGTATAGCCGGACTCTTCGAGAATCTGCTCGGCAAGATCGGTATGCGGCGTGTTTTCGAGCAGGCTCTGCCAGCGGCGGAAGGATTGGACGACGTCGAACAGCGCCTTGCGCGCCTTCGGCTTCATCTCATCCGTCTCGATGATATCAGCCGCTGCCGCCAGCATCGGGATATCGCGCACGCGGGCGTAATCGTGCAGGGTGCGGACGGTGGTGTCGCCGAGGCCGCGCTTCGGCGTGTTGATGATGCGCTCGAAGGCGAGATCGTCGGCGGGCTGGCAGACGAGCCGGAAATAGGCCATGGCATCGCGGATTTCGAGGCGCTCGTAGAAGCGAGGGCCGCCGACGACGCGATAGTTCAGGCCGAGCGTGACGAAACGATCTTCGAACTCGCGCATCTGGAAGGAGGCGCGCACGAGGATGGCGATGTCGTTGAGATTGTGCTTGTTGCGCTGCAGCTGCTCGATCTCTTCGCCGATCGCGCGGGCTTCCTCCTCGGAATCCCAGGAGGCATGCACCTGCACCTTGATGTCGTCCGGATCGGAGCGGTCGGTGAACAGCGTCTTGCCGAGCCGGCCCTCATTATGAGCGATCAGATGCGCGGCAGCGCCGAGAATATGCTCGGTGGAGCGATAGTTGCGCTCGAGCTTGATGACCTTGGCGCCTGGAAAATCCTTCTCGAAGCGCAGGATGTTGTCGACTTCCGCACCGCGCCAGCCATAGATCGACTGGTCGTCGTCGCCGACGCAGCAGACATTCTGCGGCTCGCCCTTCTGCCGCTGCGCCAGCAGGCGCAGCCACATATATTGCGCCGTGTTGGTGTCCTGATACTCGTCGACCAGGATGTAGCGGAAGCGCTGGTGATAATCCTTGAGGATATCAGGATTCTGCCTGAATATATTGATCGGATGCAGCAAAAGATCGCCGAAGTCGCAGGCGTTCAGCGTCTTCAGGCGGTTCTGGTAGGCGGCATAGAGCTCGCGGCCCTTGCCGTTGGCAAAGGCGCGGGCGTCACCCTCCGGAATATCGGCGGGGCTCAGGCCCTTGTTCTTCCAGGTGTCGATCATGCCGGCAAATTGCTTGGCCGGCCAGCGCTTGTCGTCGAGCCCTTCGGCCTGGATCAGCTGCTTGATCAGGCGGACGACATCGTCGGTATCAAGGATCGTGAAGCTGGAAGTGAGGCCGACCAGTTCCGCATGACGGCGCAGCAGCTTCACGCCGATCGAGTGGAAGGTGCCGAGCCAGGGCATGCCTTCGACCGCGCCGCCGACGAGCAGCGCGATACGCTCTTTCATCTCGCGGGCCGCCTTGTTGGTGAAGGTGACGGCGAGGATCTGGCTGGGGAAGGCGCGGTTGGTGGAAAGGATATGGGCGATGCGAGTGGTCAGTACGCGCGTCTTGCCGGTGCCGGCGCCGGCAAGCACCAGGACGGGGCCGTCGAGCGTTTCCACGGCTTCCGTCTGTTCGGCATTGAGGCCTGAGAGATAATCGGGCCGGCGGCCGCTGTCGCGTGCTGCCATGGCGCGGGCTGCAATGCCGCCGCCGTTGCTGCCGGCAGCCGGCGCAGAACGGCGCGGCGCCATGTGCTCCGGCTCCTCGTCAAAGAAGGGAATATCATCATGTCCAATGGTCATGCGGCCCAATGTAATGATTCTACCCCGAAAGGCAAAAGAAACGGGCCGAAATTAGAACAAAAAGTGCACATTCGCAGGGCATAATGCTCGACCGAGGGCTGTTTTTCATGTGGGAAAGGATCGGCCCTTACGCCGAGTAAAACGTCTCGTTGTCCGCACCAAGATTACAACTTTGTCATAATCTGTCGCAGAACTTGCTGCATATGTACAAAAACACGATATTGCAGCAAATCGGGCACAATCTTGCGTTATGGAGCCGCCCGAACCGAGATTGGCCCTGTAAGTGCGCTGGGTGAGAGGGGCCATACTAAAAACTAACGACGCGATTTCATCGCCTCTGACACAACGAGCCGGAAACGTGCATGACCGCCTGGAAGCAGCTTTCCTTGTCTTTTCTCTTGCTGGCAGCTGGCATAGCCGCTGTCGTGGCCTTCATGCCCAGCGCGGCGGGCCTGCTGCAGAAGATCGGCGTTCCCGAGACCGTCGTGGCCTGGATTGCTCCGCACCACGACTCGGCGGACGGAAAGGCGGAGACGAAGGCAAGCTCCGGCGGACGGCGCGGCCAGAACATACCGCTTGTCGTCACTGAGCCTGTGGTCAGCGGCGTCGTCAACGATCGCCTGAGCGCCATCGGTACCGGCGACGCCATCCGCTCGGTCGTCGTCATGCCGCAGGCGGCGGGCACGATCCGGGAAATTCTCATAAAGTCAGGCGACAGGGTGAAGCAGGGGCAGGTGCTGGCGCGTCTCGACGACGACGAGCAGATCATCGCTCGCGGTCAGGCGGAGGTGGCGCTGAAGAGCGCCGTCGAAAAATCCCAGCTCTACCGCAACATCAAATCCACCGTCTCGCGCATGGATGTGTTCGATGCGGAG
The DNA here is from genome assembly GCF_030182565.1 of Rhizobium centroccidentale. NCBI lineage: Bacteria > Pseudomonadati > Pseudomonadota > Alphaproteobacteria > Hyphomicrobiales > Rhizobiaceae > Rhizobium > Rhizobium centroccidentale. The sequence goes on from NZ_JAQJCG010000002.1 coordinate 282,883, forward strand.
ATCGTGGAGCAGGGCGCCAAGCTAGCGCTGCAATCGGCCGAGCTGGCGCTGAAGCGCCGTGATGTGGTCGCACCGATCGACGGAATCGTCGGCATAGTGCCGGTGGTCGTCGGTGACAACGTGACGACGACGACCAATATCGTGATGCTGGACGACCGCTCGGAAATCCTGGTGGATTATTGGGTGCCGGAACGCTTCGCCAACACCGTGAAGGTCGACCAGCCGGTGGAAGCGACGTCGGTGGCGTTGCCGGGGCGGGCATTTTCGGGCGTTGTCGAGGCAGTCGACAATCGTGTTGACGGCGCGAGCCGGACGCTGCGCGTGCGCGCCCGCATCGACAATGCCTCCGATGTTCTGCGCGCCGGCATGTCCTTTAACGTCGGCATGCGCTTTGCCGGGGAATCCTATCCCTCCGTCGATCCGCTCGCCGTCCAATGGGATGGAGCGGGTGCGCATGTCTGGCGCGTCGTCGATGGCAAGTCCTCGAAGGTGCGCGTCAGCATCGTGCAGCGCAATCCGGATGCGGTGCTGGTCCGCGGCGATCTCCACAATGGCGATCTCGTCGTCATCGAGGGATTGCAGCGCGTGACTGAAGGCGGCGAGGTTCGCTTTGCCCGCGATGTCGCCCAGGCCAAGGAGGTCATCACCCAATGATGACCGATGGCGATGACATGACGGATGCCGGCTCGGCGGCGGCCAAGCAATCCTTTACTGCACTCTTCGTGCGCCGGCCGATCCTGGCGTTGGTCTTCAACACGCTGATGGTCGTCGCCGGTCTTGCCGCTTATTTCGGCGTCGAGGTGCGCGAACTGCCCGATGTCGACCGACCGGTCGTCACGGTCAGAACCGTGTTCGACGGCGCGTCGCCGCAGACGGTGGATCAGGAGCTGACGAAGATCATCGAAGGGGCGGTCGCCCGCGTCAGCGGCCTGAAATCGGTCTCCTCCAGCTCGTCCTTCGGGCAGAGCCGGGTAACGCTCGAATTTTCCGACGCGACCGATCTTTCGGTCGCCGCCAACGATGTCCGCGATGCGATCGGCCGTATCACCGAACAGTTGCCGGATCAGGCGGATGCACCGCAAATCGTCAAGGCGGATTCGGATTCGCAGCCGATCATGCGGCTTGCCGTCACCTCGAGTACGATGACGATGGACGACCTGACGCAGCTCGTCGACAAGGAGATCACCGACCGGCTGGCCTCTGTCGAAGGCGTTGCCGATGTCGAGCTTTACGGCGATCAGGAGAAAATCTTCCGCATCGATGTCGATCAGGCCGCCCTCGCGAGCCGGGGCCTCACCATCGGCGACCTGACGACGGCGCTTGCGACCGCGGCGCTCGACGTGCCGGCTGGATCGTTGAAGAGCGCGCGCCAGGATATCGTCGTGCGCGCAACGGCTGCATTGCAGACGCCGGAGGATTTCGCCCGGCTGATTATCAAGGATCGCGTGCGGCTCTCCGATGTCGCGACCGTGACGCTTGGGCCGCGGGATGGCACGACCGCGCTGCGCTCCAATGGCGTGCAGGGTGTCGGTCTCGGCATCATCCGTCAGGCGCAGTCGAACACGCTGAATATTTCCGAAGGCGTGAAGGCCGTCGTTGCGCAGCTGTCTAAATCGCTGCCCGAGGGTACGCGCATCGTCGTCACCAGCGATGACGCGCTATTCATTCAGGGCGCGATCCACGAGGTCATGCTGGCGCTGGTCCTGTCGGCGCTGATCGTCACGGCGGTCATCTATCTCTTTCTGCGCGACTGGCGGGCGACGCTGATCCCGGTGGTCACCATGCCGGTGGCGCTGATCGGCACGCTTGCCGCGCTCTATATGGTCGGCTTCTCGGTCAATATCCTGACGCTGCTGGCGATCGTGCTGGCAACCGGCCTCGTGGTCGATGACGCCATCGTTGTGCTCGAGAATATCGTCCGACGCAGGGCGGAAAAGATCGGACCACGCGCCGCTGCCGTGCTTGGCACACGTGAGGTCTTTTTCGCGGTCATCGCAACGACGGCAACGCTTGCCGCCGTGTTTATACCACTCTCCTTCCTGCCGGGGCAGGTGGGCGGCCTGTTCCGCGAATTCGGCTTCGTGCTTGCCTTCTCTGTAGGCCTCTCATCGATCGTGGCGCTGACGCTGTGCCCCATGCTTGCCTCGCGCATGCTGACCAAGGAGATGCGCGAGGAGCATGGCGCGCTCGGGCGTTTCGGCGAGCTTTTCTCCAGTGTCTATCGTCGTACCCTCAAGGCCTGTCTCAATGCGCCTTTCGTCGTCATCGTCTTCTGTGCCGTGTTTTCAGCTGCAGCCGTCCTGGCATTCGTAAACGTCAAGAGCGAGCTGACGCCGAGCGAGGATCGGGCGATGGTCATGTTGCGTCTCACCACGCCACAAGGCGCAGGCCTCGATTATACCAAGGATCAATTGCAGCGCGTCGAAGAGCGGCTGCAGCCGCTGATGGACAGCGGCGATATACGAAATATCTACGCGATTTCAGGCATGAACAGCCAGAAGAACAGCGGCTTCATGGTGCTGGCGCTGGCGCCTTGGAGTGAGCGTCATCGTACGCAGCAGGATATCGTCACCGACATCAACAAAGCCATGGCAGGCGTGCCGGCTCTTCGCGGCAATGTCATCCAGGCCAACAGCCTGAGGATACGCGGCGCCGGCAGCGGTGTGCAGATGGCGCTCATCGGCAACAATCACGAAGCGCTGACCGAAGCAGCGCTGAAACTCGTGCAGGAGCTCGACAAGACAGGCCAATTCGATACGCCGCGGCTGAACAACGAGCCGACACAGGCTCAGGTCTCGGTCACCATCGATCGTGAGCGCGCCTCCGATCTCGGGGTCGACATCTCGGGTCTTTCGGTGGCATTGCAATCGCTGCTTGAGGGGCGCTCCGTCGTCGACGTATTCGTCGCCGGCGAATCCTATCCGGTGCTTCTGACGTCGACCATGCGGCCGATCGACGATCCCACGGATCTCGAAAATGTCTTCCTCAAGACCGGCGACGGCAAGATCGTGCCGATGTCGGTCATTGCGTCGTTGAAGGAGAATGCGGTTGCGCCGCAGCTGACCCGCGAGCAGCAGCTGGCTTCGGTTGCGATCACGGCCGGGCTCAAGAACGGCATGTCGCTCGGGCAGGCGGTCGAGGAGATCACACGGATCGCGACGCCACTCCTGCCGCCTGGTTCGCGGTTGATGCCGCTCGCCGAAGCTGCGACACTGGAGGAAAATTCCAGCGGCATGGCCCTGACCTTCGGTTTTGCCATCGTCATCATCTTCCTGGTGCTTGCCGCGCAGTTCGAAAGTGTGCTGTCGTCGGTCATCATCATGTCGACGGTGCCGCTCGGCCTTGCCTGTGCCGTCTTTGCGCTCGTCATCACCGGATCGAGCCTCAACATCTATAGCCAGATCGGCCTGGTGCTGCTTGTCGGTGTCATGGCCAAGAACGGCATCCTGATCGTCGAGTTCGCCAACCAGCTTCGCGACAGGGGCGGAAGCGTGCGCGAGGCGATCGAAAAAGCCTGCGCACTGCGTTTGCGCCCGGTCATGATGACGATGATTGCGACCATCTTGGGTGGCGTGCCGCTTGTCTTTGCCGAGGGGGCCGGCGCAGAAGCCCGCGTCGCGCTCGGCTGGGTCATTGTCGGCGGCCTTGGGTTTGCGACCCTGGTCACGCTCTACATCACGCCCGTCGCCTATCTGCTGATCGCCCGCTTTGCCAAGCCGCAGACGCATGAGGAGCAGCGTCTGCATGACGAGATGTCGAACGCGGCGCTGCGCGCGAAGCTCACCGATCTTCGCGCGGCGGAGTAGGTCGGCAGGTTGCGCCCGTTGCAGCCGTTGCGCTTATTTATGGTAAATCACGTGTCTCGTTTAGCGCTTTTTTAAGCATGTTTGCTAATCATAGCGGTATGTAACCGCTGGAGTGCAGGTGTTGTTTTTGCCTCGCTCCCCGTTCGCCGACACGCTCGGCCCGCGCGCATGAGCGCCCGCGGCAAGGTTCCGATGTCTCCTTGTATTTGTTGCGTATTGTTGCGTCCGGAGTTCATTTGCCGTGAGTATTTTTTCGACCTTCATCAGGGTCAGTCCCTCTGTGAATACAGCGCTGGAAGTGCTGAGGGGCACCCAGACCAAACTGGGTAATGCCGAGCGACAGATGTCGTCGGGCCTACGGGTTCAGTCGGCCAGAGACAATGCCACATACTGGAAAATCTCGACTTTGACGCATACCGATATCGGCGCGATTTCGTCGGTTCAGGATGCGCTTGGTCTAGCCGCCTCGACCGTCAGCACCGCTTCCACGGGTGTCAGCAGCGCGATCGACGTCGTGACCGAAATCAGGACGAAGCTCGTCGGCGCCTATGAGACCAGCGTCGATAAAACGAAGCTCAACGACGAGATCACCGAGCTCAAGCAGCAGCTGCGCAGCGTCGGGGAGTCGGCCACGTTCAACGGGGTCAACTGGACCGTGCTGCAAGACGGTGCGGACCCGACTGATCCCCATGAAATTCCAGGCTCCCTTATCCGGGGCACCAACGGCACCGTGACGATCGGCATGCTGAGCTATGCGGGCGTCAGCTCGACGACCGGGCCGATCACCTCAGCCGATGCGCGCTATCTGATCGATGATCAGTCGAGCGGTACCGGCGGATATGGCGTGCTGACGTCGACGTCTTTCGCCACCGAAGCCGGAGCGGCCAAGAATTATGTGCTGATCAGCAGCAAGAACGGCAATACGAGCGGCCAGGTGGAGATTTCGCTCGATGCCAATACGACCGGGGGCGCCATTGTCGACATGGTCAACACCGTGACGGGAATGCTGAACCAGCTCAAGACGATCGGATCCGCCTTCGGCTCCCTCGAAGCGCGTATCAATCTTCAGACCGAGTTTGCCAAGAATCTCAACGATTCGCTGACCAGCGGCGTCGGCAAACTCGTGGATGCCGATATGGAGCAGCAGTCGAGCAAGGTTCTGGCGCTGCAGGCCCAGCAACAACTCGGGCTGCAATCTCTGGCGATTGCCAATGCGAGCTACAATACGGTTCTGCAGCTCTTCCAGAATCACTGATTGCAGGTGTGCGGCGTCGAAGTTGGTGGGGTCGGAAATGGCAGGCTCCACGCTTCCGGATGAGCCGGCTTCGCCAAAAAGCTTTGCCGACGCTCTATGCACAGGGGACAAGGGTCTGGATAAGATTTCTCTTCATGATATTGCCGCAATGCTTCATATCTGCTGCGGCCATCGAACCGGAGAGCGACGATTCTATGATCAAGAAAATTGCTATTTTTGCCCTAGCGGCAGCCTTTTTGAACGCATGCACCACCACCGACCCCTATACGGGTGAGCAGAAGGTATCGAATACCGCAGGCGGTGCGGCGATCGGCGCCGGTGTCGGCGCCGTTGCCGGCCTTCTGATCGGCCATTCGCCGGCCTCGCGCCGGAATGCCGCGCTGATCGGCGCAGGCGTCGGTGCGCTCGCAGGTGCGGGCATCGGCAATTATATGGACCAGCAAGAATCAGAGCTGCGTGCACAGCTGCAAGGCACCGGCGTTTCGGTCACCCGCGTCGGCGACCGCATCATCCTGAATATGCCGTCGGCAATCACTTTCGACATCGACCAGGACGCGATCAAGCCGGAATTCTTCTCGACACTGAATTCTGTCGCGATCGTTCTGCGCAAGTTCAACCGCACGCTGATCGACGTCAACGGTCATACGGATTCGACTGGCAGCCTGCAGCATAACCAGGATTTGTCCGAGCGCCGCGCCGGATCGGTCGCGTCCTACCTCGGCAGTCAGGGCATCGATCAGCGCCGCATGTCGGCCATCGGCTTCGGTCCATCGCAGCCGGTTGCAACGAATGCGACCGAGGCCGGTCGCGCGCAGAACCGCCGCGTCGAGATCCAGATCGCACCGATCACGCAGAACGGCTAAGCCTTTTCAACAAAGACGGCCGGGTCTCACGATCCGGCCGTTTTCCTTGCGCATCCGATCACGCGTGCATGCTCGCGCCCTTGGTGATCTTGTCGACGATTTTCTTGTCCGCGCGCAAGGCGATGCCGACGACCTTGGCATCTTCCGGTGCGAATTCGGAAAAGACGGCACGGTTGGCCGCGTCATGGCCGGTTGAAAACATTTCCTCTATGAAGATGGAAGACGTGACGCCTCGCTCCAGCGAGCGGCGGTGAATGGCGGCAATGCTCTCCTTGTCAGCCGAGAGCACGATGATGGGCTGGATCGATAAAGCGTTGTAGACGTTGCCGGTGCGATCGCGATAGGCTTCTCCGATGATATCGGGATTTTGTCCGGCTATGCCTGTCGACAGGAAGGCCGTTACATTCAGCTTTTGCCAGGATTGAAGGTCGCTTCGCAGAACGATCGCGATTTTGGTATCGAACATCGATGGTCACTTTCATGCAGTCTGGAAATGGGACATTGCACGAGGATGTAACCGGACAGATCTTCGAGGGTCTTGAACGTTTGTGCGTGACGCCGGAGGCCAACCGCATCCTCTCCGCGCCGGCCTATCCGGGTATTGAGCGCATCCAGGCGCAGTTTCGCGGCGATGCTTTCGAGCTGCATCGGCACGATACCTATGCGCTCGGCGTCACCATGCGCGGCGTGCAGACGTTCCGCTATCGCGGCGAACAGCGTTACAGCCTGCCGGGGCGGGTGATCATCCTTCATCCGGACGAGCTGCATGATGGCGGGGCAGCGACGGAGGACGGGCTGGTCTATCGCATGCTCTATCTGGAGCCATCGGTAATGTTTCAATGCCTTGAAGCGGCGCGTGTCGGCCTGCCTTTCGTCGATGACCCCGTGGTGGAAGACAACCGTCTCGCCGGCTTGTTGCTGGCAGCGCTCGGCGAGCTCGATCGCGAGCTGGATGAACTCTTCGTCGACGATTTCGTGTCGCGGCTCACCGACGGACTTGTCCAGCATGCCCGTTTGCCGCAACGGCCCTTGGGCAGCATTGCGTGGGGGCAGGTGAAGGCAGCGCGGGATTATCTCGAGGCGCATGTCACGCGGGGCGTGCGCTCGCAGGAATTGGAGCGCATCACCGGCCTCGATCGCTTTGCGCTGGCGCGGCATTTCCGTGCCGCCTTTGCAACAAGCCCGCATCGGTTCCTGCTGATGCGGCGGTTGCAGCAGGCAAAGGCGATGATCGGCGCGGGAGAGCCGATCGCGGAGGTGGCCACGGCAACGGGATTTGCCGATCAGAGCCATCTGACCCGGCATTTCAAGAAGGCGTTCGGCATCGCCCCGGGTGCCTGGAACACTATGGTTCAAAGAACCGGTTAGCCGGGCTTGCCGGCTCTCAATGCAGGCCGAGGAACTGCTTGAGCTCTGGTGTTTGCGGATTGGCAAAGACTTCGCCCGGCGGGCCGATTTCGTGCACGCGCCCCTGGTGCATGAAGACCACGCGCGAGCAGACGTCCCGAGCGAATTTCATCTCATGGGTCACCATCAGCAGCGTCATGCCTTCGCTGGCCAGTTCGCGCACGACGGCGAGAACTTCCGCGACCAGCTCAGGGTCCAGCGCGGAGGTGATTTCATCGCAGAGAAGCGCGATCGGCTGCATGGCGAGTGCTCTTGCAATGGCGACGCGTTGCTGCTGGCCGCCGGAAAGTTCATCCGGATAGGCGTCGAACTTGTGCCCGAGGCCGACACGGTCGAGCATGCGCCGCGCCATCGCCTCGGCTTCGGCTTCGGCGGTCTTCTTGACGACCATCTGCGAGAGCATGACGTTGCGTCCCGCGCTCAGATGCGGGAAGAGATTGAACTGCTGGAAGATCATGCCGACCTTCAGCCGGAGCGCCTTCAGATGCAGGTCGTCAGGCAAAAGCTGCGCGCCTGCGACGGAGATCGAGCCGTCATTGATTGTCTCCAGCCCGTTGATGCAGCGCAGAAGAGTCGATTTTCCCGAACCGCTCTTGCCGATGATGGCGATGACCTCGCCGGGTTCGACATCGAGGTTGATGCCCTTCAGGACTTCATTGGTGCCGAAGCTCTTGCGGACTTCAGTGATTTCGATGAGCGACATTGAGCTTCCTCTCCAGGATCTGGCTGCTTTTCGACAGCGGCCAGCACAGGGCGAAATAGATGAGCGCGACAAAACCATAGACGGTGAATGGCTGGAAGGTCGCATTGGTGATGACGGTGCCGGCTTTGGACAGCTCGACGAAGCCGATGATGGAGGTCAGCGCCGTGCCCTTGACGACCTGCACGGAGAAGCCGACCGTCGGCGGCACGGCGATGCGCAGCGCCTGGGGCAGGATGACGTAGCGCATCTGCTGCAGATAACCCATGCCAAGACTTGCCGATGCTTCCCATTGCCCCTTGGCGACCGCCTCGACGCAGCCGCGCCAGATTTCTGTCAGGAAGGCAGCCGACCAGAGGGTGAGCGCGACGCCGGCAGCCAGCCAGGCCGGCACGTCGATGCCGAAAAGCCCGAGACCGAAGAAGGCCAGAAAGAGCTGCATCAGCAGCGGCGTTCCCTGAAACAGCTCGACGAAATATCTGACCGCGATGCGGCCGGCTTTGGCCTTGCCGATGCGGAGGAACAGCAGGATTGCACCAACAATGGCGCCGCCAGCGAAGGAGACGAGCGACAGCAATATCGTCCAGCGTGCGGCCAGGAGCAGGCCGCGCAGGATGTCCCATGTAGTGAACTGGATCATTGGCGGACCCTGCGTGGAAAGATCAGCTTGCCCACAGCCGCGAGTATCTGCCGGAGCAGGATTGCCAGCGCGAGGTAGATCGCCGTGGACACGAAATAGGCTTCGAAGGCGCGGAACGAACGCGACTGGATGAAGTTTGCCGCGAAAGTCAGGTCCTCGGCGGCGATCTGCGAGACGACGGAGGAGCCGAGCATGACGATGACGACTTGCGACGACAATGCCGGCCAGATGCGCTGCAGGGACGGAACGAGGACGACATGCCGGAAGGTCTCGAACCGGGTCATGGCAAGGCTGGCGCCGGCTTCGAACTGACCGCGGGGCGTTGCCTGTATGCCGGCGCGGATGATCTCGCAGCTATAGGCGCCGAGATTGATAATCATGGCGAGATTGGCGGCGGTCATCTCGTTCATCTGGACGCCGATGCCGGGCAGGCCGAAGAAAATGAAGAAGAGCTGGATCAGAAACGGCGTATTGCGGATCAGCTCGACATAGGCAGCCACGAAGGGTTTGAGCCAGCTCGGGCCAAGCGCGCGAGCCCAGGCGCAGGCAATTCCGAGGAGAATGCCAAGCACAGCGCCGATAAGGGTCAGCTCCACCGTGACGAGAACGCCCTTGATCAGCGTGGGATAGTATTCGGCAAGCCAGCCGAAATCGAAATGATAGCGCATGGTAGGAAGCCTTACTCAAACCGGTCACGCCGCCGGATGACGGCGCGATCGGTCCTGCGTTGATCAGAAGCCGGCCGGCAGGTCGGCGCCCAGCCACTTCTGCGACATCTTGTTCAGTGTCCCGTCCGCCTTGGCGGCGGCAATGATGTCGTCGACCTTCTTCTGCAATGCCTGCTCGTTCTTGTTGAGGCCGATGAAGCAGGGGGAGTTGGTGATGAGGAATTTCATCTCGGGCTTCTTCGGCGGATTCTTGGCGAGAATAGCCGCCGCGACGACATTGCCGGTCGCAACCAGCTGGACCTGCCCGGACAGGAAGGCGGAAATGGTGCCGTTATTGTCCTCGTAGCGCTTGATCGTCGCATCTTGCGGCGCGATCTTCGTCAACGCCAGATCCTCGATCGCGCCGCGGGTGACGCCGATCGTCTTTCCGGAAAGGTCTTCCGCCTTTGTTGCCGCGACATCGCCGGGGCCGAAGACGCCGTTGAAGAAGGGCGCATAGGCGTCGGAGAAATCGATGACCTTTTCGCGATCCGGATTCTTGCCGAGGCTTGAGATCACCAGATCGACCTTGTTGGTCTGCAGATAGGGAATGCGGTTGGCGCTGGTGACTGGGACAAGTTCCGTTTTCACGCCGAGCTTTTCGCCGATCAGATTGGCCATGTCGATGTCATAGCCCATGGGCGCCATGTCCGTACCGACACTACCGAAGGGCGGAAAGTCCTGCGGAACGGCGACGCGCAGCGTGCCGCGCGAGGTTATGTCGCTCAGGGCATCCGCCCGAGCTGCGCCAGGGGCGGAAATCGACCCCATCGCCAGCATCGCGATACCGAGTGCCGTGAGCATTTGTCTGCGCTTCATCGAATGTCCTTCCAATCGTGGCTGTGTGAAAGCTGAAAGGCGAAAGGCAAAACATATGCCAGTCGACGGAAGACTGCCTCTTGGTGTCAGGGTATGGATGAAGGTGAATGTTCGGTGATCGTTGGCGCTGTGGATTGATTAAAATATAGGCAAAATTCTGCGGTGATGCTTTTTCCGGCCAACCGATCGTCCCGGCTTTGATCAGTCGCACAAAACTTGAACTTATGCGCGATAGCCGCTCACTTTCATCACTAGACAGCCCCGCCCCAAATGCCCCATAGAACCGAGAGGGTTAACGCCCTGGACGACCGCGATGGGAGATTCGGACTATGGTTTTGGCTGATGCAAAGGCGGGAACACGCAACGAGGCCGGCATATCCGCCGTTCTCGGCATTCTGAAGCAGGCCTTCGGTGAGCGTTTCCAGACCGGCGAAAGTTTTCGTGCCCAGCACGCCCACACCACCACCTATATCCCATCGCAGCTGCCGGACGGCGTGGTCTTTGCTGAAACGAGCGAGGACGTACGGACTGTCGTGAAGGCATGTGCCGAACATAAGGTTCCGGTCATTCCTTTTGGCACCGGATCTTCGCTGGAGGGACAGGTGAATGCACCCCAGGGCGGCATTTCCATCGATTTCAGCCGCATGAACCGCATTCTCGAAATCAATGCCGAGGATCTGGATTGCACGGTCGAGCCCGGCGTCACCCGCGAGCAGCTTAATACCTACCTGCGCGATACCGGCCTGTTCTTTCCCATCGATCCCGGTGCCAATGCCTCGATCGGCGGCATGGCATCGACGCGCGCATCGGGCACCAATGCCGTGCGCTACGGCACGATGAAGGACAATGTCTTGTCCGTGACCGTTGTTACCGCCAACGGCGAGGAAATCCGCACCGCCCGCCGCGCCAAGAAATCGTCGGCCGGTTACGATCTGACACGGCTTTTCGTCGGCGCCGAAGGCACGCTCGGCGTGCTGACCTCGATCACCCTGCGCCTTCAGGGCATTCCCCAGAAGATCGCCGGCGGCGCCTGCGCTTTTCCGGATATCAAGGCGGCGTGCGATGCGGTCATCATGACCATCCAGATTGGCGTTCCCGTCGCGCGCATCGAGTTGCTCGATGCCATGCAGATGCGGGCCTGCAATCGCTATTCCGGCCTGACCTATGACGAGAAGCCGACGCTTTTCCTTGAATTCCACGGCACCGACGAGACGGTAGCGCTGCAGTCGGCGCAATTTGCCGAGATCGCGGCGGAATGCGGCGGCGGCGAATTCCTTTGGACCAGCAATGCGGAAGAGCGCAACAAGCTCTGGAAAGCCCGTCATGACGCCTATTGGGCCTGCCGGGCGCTGGCGCCGGAGCTGGCTGCGCTATCGACCGATGTCTGCGTGCCGATCTCGCGGCTTGCCGAATGCGTCGCGGAAACCCAGGCCGATATCGAGGCGCATGGCCTGCTGGCACCCATTGTCGGCCATGCCGGTGATGGCAATTTCCATGTGCTCGTCCTGTTCGACGACAAAACCCCTGAAGGGATCGCTGTCGTCGAGGAATTCGTCGCGCGCCTCAACGCGCGTGCGCTCGCCATGGATGGCACATGCACGGGCGAGCACGGCATAGGGCAGGGGAAGATGGCGTTTCTGGAGCAGGAGCTCGGCGATGCGGTCGATCTGATGCGTCAAATCAAGGAGTCGCTCGATCCGGATGCCATTTTCAATCCAGGGAAGATATTCCGCAGGCACTGAAAGATGGAATATTTTCATGATCTTGGCTTGCTACAAGCGCGAATGACGCTAGGCTGCATCCGCACTTTTCCGGTTTTTGCCATGAAAAGCCACCGATATGCGCTAGATGGGGCGTATCTCCTGAAAAGAGCTGCGGTGACAGGTGGAGGTCGGGTAGAACCGTGCATGGTCTAAGTTATGCCGCGTATGCGCTCTGACAAGCGACGCCTGCATATGTTGGGAATGAAGATTGGAGACGATACGCGTTGTTAGGTAGGGTCCTGGTTTTTCTGGGTGGACTGCTCGTGGTGGTGCTGTTCGTGGCGCTGCTCGCTCCACTCTTCATAGACTGGACCGATTTTCGCAAGAATTTCGAGGATCAGGCGAGCCGCATCATCGGCAAGAAGGTGACCGTTCATGGCACCGTGGATGCGCGGCTCCTGCCGTTCCCGTCGGTGACGCTGCACGATGTCCGTGTCGGTCAGGAGGCCGATGGCACGCCGCTGGTGCAGGTGGCCGAATTCTCCATGGATGCGGAACTTGCGCCTTTTCTTTCCGGCGAAGCGCTGATCTTCGACATGCGGGTATCCAAGCCCAAGGTACGGCTGCGGCTGCTGAAGGATGGCACGCTTGATTGGATGCGCGGCAGCCAGCCGGAAATTCCCGCAAAATCCGTCGTGCTCGAAAGCGTTCACGTTGAAGACGGCGATATTCTCTTCATCGATGAGCAAACGGGCAGAACTCGGCATGTCACGGGCCTGAACGCGCAGATGTCGGCACGGTCGCTTGCCGGCCCGTGGCGCATCGAGGGCGATGCGGCCCTCGACAACGAGCATGGCAATTTCACGGTTTCCAGCAGCCAGCCTGACGACAACGGCGTCTTGCGCGTCCGCACGCGGCTCATGCCGGATCGCCATCCGCTTAATGTCGATCTTGACGGCGAGTTGAAACTCGTCAACAGCAAGCCCGATTACATGGGCTCCTTCATAGCCGGGGTCAACGACAAGCAGACGCGCGATTCTGCCGATCAGAAGGCGCAGCCCCGTATCAAGGGCCGTTTCGAGCTCACGAATGATCGCATTCGCGTCCCCGAATACCGCCTCGAAGTCGGCGCCGATGACGATCCTTATGTTGTCACCGGTGAGGCGACGCTGGATACGGGCTCCAAGCCGGAATTCCTGCTGACGGCCGATGGACAGCAGATCGACGTCAACCGTCTCGGCAATAACAAGGGCACCAACGGCAAGACCAATCGCAACCCGGCAATCTCGGCACGTCAGCGCCTCAACAATCTGATTGCGATCGCGGCTGAAATCCCGGTGCCACAGGTCCCCGGCAAGGCGACCTTTCGCCTGCCTGCGATCGTGGCGGGTGACACGACCATACGCGACGTACAGCTCGATCTCGAACCGGCGGGAACGGGATGGAAGATCGATCATGCGATCGGCACCATGCCCGGCCGCACGCAGGTCGAAGCTCGCGGCAATCTCATGCTGATGGGAGAGCCGAATTTCATCGGCAATCTGATTGTCGCGTCCAATCAGCCCTCGGGATTGGCGTCGTGGCTTGTTGGGTCGGTCGATCCGGCGATACGCCAGCTGCGTCAGGCCGGTTTCTCTGCCGATGTCAGCCTGAAGCATGACGAACAACGCTTCGAAAATCTTGAGATCGCAATCGGTTCGGCCACACTGAAAGGCCGGATCGATCGCCAGAGCGGGACGGATAAGACCCCGTCAAAGCTTGCCGTCGACCTGACCGGCGATGCCTTCGACCTCGACGCGCTGAGGGCGCTGACTGGGCTCTTCACGGGGCAGGATACGGGGGAATCCCTCTTCGATCATCGGATCACGGCGCATTTGCAGGCTGGGAAATTCATGGCCTTCGGCGTGCCGGCCGATAATGTCGATACCTCATTTTCCGTTGCCGACGGCGCTTTGACGATCGGCAAGCTTTCGGTGCACAATGTCGCCGGCGCCGAAATCACCGCAACCGGTCGCGCCGACGGCTCGCCTTCCGATTACAAGGGATCGGGCGAGATCACCTTCAAGGCCGCCGATCCCGGGCCGTTCTTCGAAATGCTGCGCCAGCATCTGCCGCACCATCCTGTCATGGACCGGTTGGTGCGCAATGCTGCCTGGTATGGAAACACGGCTCTTCGCGGGGCGGTGACGCTCGGCGGGAATCAGGACAATGCGCTGACGGTGACGCTTGCCGGCGTTTCCAACGGCAGCCGCGTCAATTTCGATTATCGCATGTCAGATCTTTCGGCTTTCGCAGGCAAGGGCACCACGACGCTCGAGGGAACGCTGGAAAATTCGGTGACGTCGATCCTGTTCGGCCAGGCGGGTCTCGATCCATTGCCTGTTGAGGCCGATGCCAATGGTCGTCTGACGCTGAAAGTGTCTGCAAGCGGCACCGATCCCGCGGATGCCGCACTCACCTTTGCGACTGACAAGACGTCGTTTACCGCAAATGGCAAGGTGGATGTCCGTCCAGCTACCTTCCTCAACGGTGACATAGCGCTGTCGCTCGAAAGCGCTGACATCGATCCGTATTTCGTGATGAACGGCATCGGCATTCCGCAGATGGGCGCCGGTTTGCCGGTGAAGTTCCAGGCCAATGCCGCCCTAAACCCGGACAAGATCGTGTTTTCGGACATGAAGGGGCTGTTTGCCGACAACAATATGTCCGGCACGCTGACCGTCGCTCGGAAGGCGCCGAATCTCAAGGCGTCGGGTGAATTGTCGCTCGACAAGGCGGATCTCGATTGGCTGGCGGAAGCCATCTACGGGCCGATGAGCGATCCGAAAACGGGCGCTCTCAACCGGGATAAGCTCGGCCTGCCTGCCTTCAGCGGGATGGATATCGGCGTTAAGCTTTCCGCAAAACAGGTATGGCCCGGCACATTCGGCCCTATTTCGAGTTTCACCGCCAATGCGACCTACAAGGGCGAAGAATTGCGGCTTAACGATCTGACGGGCGGCTGGAACGGCGGCACGCTGACTGGCAGCGCAATGTTCGCCAATTCCGACGGTACCGGTCTGCTGCAGACGAAGCTTAGCCTTGCCAACGGCGATCTTGCTGCTGTCGCCTGGCAACGCGATGGTGCGCCGCTTGCCACCGGCCGCTTCGGCCTCGCGATAAATGCCGAAGCGAGCGGCAAAAGCATTGCCGACCTCGCGGCCAATGCCAGCGGTTCGGGTGAAATGAAGCTCGGCGAGACGCATGTGCGTGGCCTCAATCTTTCCGTCATGCCACCGCTCCTCTCGGCGACTGATCAGATTCAGGGCGATATCACCGCCGCCAAGGTGCTGCCGATCGTGCAGACGCTGCTCAACAACGGCGAAGCGGTCCTTCCGGCGACCAGCATCCCTTTCAACATTTCCGCCGGCGTGGTGCGGGCGACCAATATTGCTGCCAGCAACGATCTGGCAAAGCTTTCGGGCAATGCCGAAATCAGCCTGCCGGATGAGCGTATGCGCGGCTCTCTGGGCATCGATTTCAACGCCGGCGCAGAAGCGCAGAGCGGGGCGGAACCGGCGCTGCGCCTCGATTTCGCCGGACCGCTGGACTCACCCGGCCGGACAATGGACGTGACGGACGTGACCAGCTTCCTGTCGGTTCGGGCATTCGAGCGCGAGCGCCGGCGTGTCGAGCGCCTGCAGGCCAATGTGCTTGAAAAGCAGCGGCTGCGGCGCGAGGTGGCGCTGTACAAGTATGTTGCAGGCGTGCGCGAGGCTCAGCGCCAGCGCGATGCCGCCGTCGAGCAGCAGCGCCGTGCGGAAGAAGAACGGCTGCGCGATCTGGCCCGGCAGGCGGCTGCGCAAAAGCAGGTGGAGGAAGAGGCTCGTGCCAGGCAGGCAGCCGAGGAAGCAGCCAAGGCCAAGGCGGCGGCCGACGCGCGAGCCAAGGCCGAAGCGCAGCACCCGCCTGCGCCGCAAACGACGGCACCGTTGAACTTCAATGAATTGCCGGGAGTTGCCCAGTAGGGCGGACAAATTGCAAATCGATCTATGTCGAGCGGCAGATGCGCGCTCACGACATTGTCGCCAGTTTCGCGCAACCGTTCAGTTGCGATCCTTCAGCCATCTGAGGACATAGAGGCGAAGTGCCGAGGAGAGGTTGCTGCCTGCTTCGCGCCCGTCATCGATCTCGGAGATCAACGCTGCGAGCGACGTGCCGCGCGCGGCGGCGATAGCCTTCAGTTCTGTCCAGAAGGCATCTTCAAGGGAAAAGCTTGTGCGATGGCCATGAAGCGTCGCGGAATGTTTACGGATCATCAGCGGATCGATCAAAAATCGGAAATGGCGGGATATCTCTGAAAGTGATTCAAAATGCGGAAGTAAGCAACTGATTTCTGAAGTTTTTTGTCGCTGGCTCCAAACTAGTCTTCGGTCTTCTTGGTTTCGATTCGCCCGGCCTCGTGCGTCTTCTCGGCCTTTTCGTTAAGCGCTGTCGTCAGCTTCTTCTCGGCCTTGGTTCGCCCGAAGGCGATGCGGTTTTGCTCCGCTTGCTTTTCCTTGTCCGAACGGGCCTGCTTTTTGCGAAACTGGCGCAGATTGACGATTTCGGCGCTCATCGATCTCTTCCGTTACCGACATGAAAAGGGAAGCGAATGCTTCCCCTCCAATGCCTATTGCTTCTTGCGGAATGCGTCGAGGGAGACGACCGATCCCGGCTTCTTTTCCTCGCCCTCCTTGGCTGCGGCCGCGGGCGCTTCCTCGCCTTCGGCCGGCACCGGATAGGCGGTGATTTCGCTGGTGGAGGTCTCTTCTTCGTCGTCAGCCAACGGGACATCGAACTCCAGTTCGAAATTGACTGATGGGTCGTAGAAGCCACGGATGGCGTTGAAGGGGACGACCAGCTTCTCCGGAACGTCGGAGAAGGAAAGGCCGATCTCGAATTGGCTTTCGCTGATCTTCAGATCCCAGAACTGGTGCTGGATGACGATGGTCATCTGCTCCGGATACTTCGACTTGAGGTGCTGCGAAATGCGCACGCCGGGAGCGCCGGTCAGAAAAGTGATGAAGAAATGGTGGTCACCGGGCAGGCGGCCCGTAGCGCCGACCTCGGTCAGCACCTTGCGGATCACTCCACGCAGGGCGTCCTGTGCCAAAATGTCGTAGCGGATATGATCCTGCCCCATGCTTTCCTGTCTTTCGTTGGCCATGCTTTTTATAGGCTTATGCCACGCTGAGCGCCGCCGGAAAAGCCCTATGCGCGAGTCACCGCGTGTCGATCCATAATATAGCACTGGAGAAGAAGGTGAAGGCTTCTGTTGCCAGGTGCCTTCGAACCCCGCCTAAGAGTGCGACCCCTTAGGACTTTATTTGAAGTGTCACACCGCGATTAAGCAGCGAGACGAGCTTCCGCATAGTTGTCGTTTGCAACTACAATTTTAGCCCGATAACGGCGGTACAATGCCGAGCGAAAAGTCGATCTTTACACCCTTGTCGATCCTGTTTCGCCCCCATCAAAAGCCGGTCTGTCGCCAGTCTTGCCGGCCGGTTTTTGGTGGAGGCGCCGGGTACCGCCCCCGGGTCCAATAGGTTTATTACACCGCTCATTTATCGCCATAGCCGGCCCGAGGACCGGCAAGGCTGATATAGTGTTTTCCGCAGACGAAGGGAAGGGCAATTGTCATAAATGCTTCGCCGAAACATCGCTTTGCATCTGCGGGCGCGAGATTCGCTTGAATTATGTTTCGCCGTGGTTGGTTTCGTCTCGGCTTGTCATTAAAATCGCGAAAAAGGAATCGGCCGGGCACACGGCGGCAAGTGGCCGCTGTTGGCATCCGTGCCATCCGCAAATTCAAGCGATTTCGGAGCAGAAGATGGCTCGTCACCCAGAGTATCAATATCTCGACCTGATGGCGCATCTGCTCGAGCACGGCGATCGCCGGATCGACCGCACGGGTGTGGGCACCTTGAGCGGCCTCGGCGCGATGATGCGTTTCGACCTCTCGAAGGGACAGATTCCGATCTTCACGACGAAGCGCGTCTACTGGAAGCTCGCCGTCAAGGAGATGCTCTGGTTCCTGACGGGCGACACCAATATCCGCAATCTGCTGAAAGAGAATGTGCGGATCTGGACCGACTGGCCGCTGGCGAAATATCGCAAGGCGACAGGCGAAGAGATCGATCAGGTCGCTTTTGAAAAGCGCATTCTGGAGGACGAGGCCTTTTCGCTGCAATGGGGCGATCTCGGCCCGGTCTACGGCAAGCAGTGGCGGCAATGGCGCGATGCAGAGGGCCGGGTGCATGACCAACTCGCTGCTGTCATCAAGGATCTCAAGACCAATCCCAGCAGCCGCCGGATGATTTTCCATGCCTGGAATGTCGGAGAACTTGCCGACATGGCGCTGCATCCCTGCCACATGGTCTATCAGTTCCACGTATCGAACATCTCGGCCGAAGGGGGCAAGCGGCCGCGTCTCAGCCTGATGGTTTTCCAGCGCTCATGCGATCTGTTCCTCGGCAATCCATTCAACATCTGTCAACAGGCGGTTTTGCTCGCCATGGTCGCGCAGCAGGTCGATATGGATATGGGCGAGCTGGTCTGGTCGGGTGGTGACGTCCACCTCTATCTCAACCATCTGGATGCGATCCGCGAGCAGCTCAGCCGTGAGCCGAAGCCGTTCCCGACCTTGCGCCTACTACGTCGACCCGACAGTATCGATGACTATCGCATCGAGGATTTCGAGGTTCTGGGGTATGAGCCGCACGCGGCAATCGCGGCCGAAGTCGCGGTTTAAGCGTTTCGACCGGCAATGCGGGCGAGAATGAGCGTTGCCACCGTAATCGGCATGGCGTTCGTTCCCTAGGCCGTGGGCTTGCTGTCGGGATCGACGCGCTCATCCAGAAGGAGTTGCAGGAAGGCAAGATCGAGCCACCGCCCAAATTTCGCGCCGACCTGCGGAAGAAGGCCGACCTGCTGGAAACCGAGCTTTTCGTGCAGGCGGATGGAGGCGACATTGCCGGCCTCGATGCCTGCGACCATCGCATGTTTGCCGATCGCCCGGGCTCGCCCAATCAGTTCGATCATCAGCGCCTTGCCAATGCCGCCACGGTACTGATCGTTGCGGACATAGACCGAATGCTCGACCGTGTGCCGATAGCCGTCGAAGGCGCGCCAGTCACCGAAGGAGGCATAGCCGACCACTTCTCCATGATCATCGATCGCTACCAGCACGGGGTAACCGAGCTTATGCCGATCCTGCAGCCATCGTTTGCGATTGCCGATATCGACCAGCGTCTCGTTCCAGATCGCTGCGGTATTGGCGACGGCGTCATTGTAGATCGCGGTTATTCCCGCGAGATCCTCGTCTCTCGCATCGCGAATATGCATCGGTGGCTCCGTGGCTATCCACTAAATCAGATGGATCTGTTGTTGCTCTACCTGTCATACATCGATTTCCATATCCGTCCACTATATTAATACAGATATCCGGCAATCCAAAAAAGCCTCCGTCAGGTTTGGAGGATTCCGCTTCTTTTTTTCGTGCTATCAAAGTCCGTACGAGACGAGGTTTTGGATGCGTAGGGCGCTAATTGCCAGCTCAGCGTAAGTCCACTATAATAAAACGAATGTCTCATGCTGATATTGATAGGCGGATCGGCGCACGCATTCGCATCGAACGGGAAAGCCGCGGCTGGTCGCTGACGGAGCTCGCTGAACGCTCTGCCGTTTCTCGTGCCATGATCCACAAGATAGAGCGCGGCGAAAGCAGCCCGACGGCGACACTGCTCGGCAAGCTTTCTGGTGCCTTCAGCTTGAGCATGTCGGCTTTGATGGCGCGCGCGGAGATGCAGCAGGGCCGATTTCTTCGGAGGCAAGAGCAGCCCGTCTGGGTCGATCCGCAGACGGGCTATGAGCGCCGGCACGTTTCCCCGAAGTCGGACCTGCCGCTCGATCTCGTCCGTATCGAATTGCCTGCGGGTGCGGAGGTTCCGATGCCCGCATCGGCTTATGCCTTCATGCGGCAGCTCATCTGGATGCTGGAGGGACGGCTGACCTTTCTCGAGGGGGATACGAGGCACTCGATGTCGCCGGGCGATTGCCTCGAACTCGGTCCGCCGACGGATTGCGTCTTCAAGAATGAAAGCGATGAGCCCTGCATCTATGCCGTCCTCGTGCTTCGCAACGCTTGACGGCCCGCGCTAAACTTAGCGTTACCGCAAGGCATTCCGCTCGTGCGGCCAGATGATAGGCGATATGCTGCCATCTTCCTCGATCGGAGAAGGAGTTTGGCCGTGGAGATCGCAGTCATCGGAGCCGGCGCCATGGGAAGTGCTATTGGCCGGCGCTTGGTCGAAAACGGGGCGAGGGTGCTCACCTATCTCGAAGGACGCTCGGCTTCGACCATCGAGCGAGCGAAAACGGCCGGCATGGAGCTGGTTGGATTGGACGCCATAGCCGCGTCGCCTCTCATTCTTTCCATCGTTCCGCCGGCTGAAGCTGTCGGCGTTGCAAAGCAGGTCGCCGCTGAACTGCGTCGGGTCGGTGCGAAGACGACGTTCATGGACTGTAATGCGATCTCGCCGAAGACCATGACCGAGGTTGCGGCAATTTTCGGCGGCGATTGCGGCATGGTTCTCGACGGCTCCATCATCGGCGGTCCGCCGAAGCCTGGCCAGAAGGGGCCGAAACTCTACGCAAGCGGCGATATTGCCAACGCCAGTGATGTGCTTATCGAGTACGGACTTCAGGTTCGCCGTATCGATGGGGCGATCGGCGCGGCCTCGGCATTGAAGATGTGTTATGCCGGCATCAACAAGGGCGTGACCGGGCTCGGCACCGCCATGTTGCTTGCGGCCATCCGTTCGGATGCCGATGCTGCCCTGAAACGCGAGCTTCAGGAAAGCCTGCCGGATCTCGATGCAAAATTCGTCCACGGCATTCCGGACATGTATCCGAAAGCCTATCGCTGGGTCGCGGAGATGGAGGAGATTTCCGAATTCCTCGGCGAGGATGATCCGGCCGCCTTGATCTTTAAGGGCATGGCTGGGTTCTATCGGAAGATGGCCAGGGATCGGGAGGAGGGAGGCCTTTTGGCTGGCCAGCTTGATAAATTGAACAGCGGCGGCTGATTTGCGGTTGAGACGGGCGACTTCCATCTGCCGTTGCGGCCATCATGATGTAAAGTCGCCGAGCCGACTCGCATTGGCGTCGGCGACGCAGACTGAGGGAGACGCATGACCCAGCCGATCAAGACCATCGTCGTTGCCGTATCGCGCAATGGCATCATCGGGCGTGAAGGCGATATGCCCTGGCGGCTGTCATCCGATCTCAAGCGTTTCAAGGCGATGACGCTCGGCAAACCCGTGATCATGGGACGCAAGACGTTCCAGTCGATCGGGAAGCCGTTGCCGGGCCGGCCAAATGTCGTCATTACCCGCGACACCGATTTTACAGCCGAGGGGATAACGGTCGCGCACTCGCTCGATGAAGCGATCACGGTTGCATCCGGTCTAGCCAAGGAGGGCAATGTCGACGAAATCTGCATTCTCGGCGGTGGCGAAATCTATCGGCAGGCGATCGATCTCTCCGACCGGCTATTGATCACCCATGTAGAGGCGGATGTGGAAGGCGACACATCCTTTCCAAAGATCGATCCCGGCATCTGGCAGGCGGATAGCGAACTTGCCGTTCCGGCTGGAGAAAAGGACACTTATCCCACGCGTTTCGTTCGCTATTTCAGGCGAAAAGCATAAGAGCTGCCCCCAAAAAGCAAATATTTTCCAATGAATCCGACGAACTTCCTGAAGTCGCGTTGAAAGCAGGTGCTTCGATACCTATAACGGGAAACAATCGCCGCCACCCACGGATTTCGTGGGCTTGGCGCGATATCGGGAGTCAACAAACAAAGAGGTTTTGATGCCTTGGAGCAATCAGAATGGCGGCGGCGGTGGCCCATGGGGCGGCGGTGGCGGCGGAAATAATCAGGGACCTTGGGGACAGGGACCGAACCGGCCGCGGGGCAGCGGCAATGGAGGGCCTCCGGACCTGGAGGATATCATTCGCCGCGGTCAAGACCGATTGAAAGGTTTCGTGCCTGGTGGCTTCAATGCAGGCGTCGTGCTCATCATCATCGGAGTGATTGCCGTTTTCTGGCTGATCCAGTGCATCTATACCGTGCAGCCGGACGAACGTGGCGTTGAGCTGCGCTTCGGCAAGCCGCGCGAGGAAGTCTCCATGCCTGGCCTGCATTTCCATATCTGGCCGATGGACCGCATCGAATTCGTGAAGGTCACGGAGCAGCAGCGCAATATCGGCGGCCGCTCCTCGGCCGGTTCGAATGCTGGCTTGATGCTGACGGGCGATCAGAACATCGTCAACGTGCAATTCTCGATCCTCTATACCGTGACCAACCCGCAATCCTATCTGTTCAATCTCGAGACCCCCGACGAGACTTTGCAGCAGGTTGCGGAAAGTGCCATGCGTGAGGTCGTCGGTCGCCGCCCGGCTCAAGACATCTATCGCGACAAGCGTCAGGAAATCGCAACCGAGGTCAGAAGTATCATCCAGGATACGATGGATCGCTACGGCTCCGGTATCTCGATCAATGCCGTCCCGATCGAGGATGTCTCGCCGCCGCGCGAAGTGGCCGACGCATTCGAAGAAGTGCAGCGTGCGGAGCAGAATGAAGACCAGCAGGTGGAAGAGGCCAATCAATACGCCAACCAGAAGCTCGGTCAGGCCCGCGGTCGCGCGGCTCAGATCCGCGAGGAAGCGGCTGCCTACAAGGATCGTGTCGTGAAGGAAGCTCAGGGTGAGGCGCAGCGCTTCATCTCGATCTACGACGAATACGTCAAGGCGCCAGAAGTCACGCGCAAGCGTCTATTCCTGGAAACCATGGAGTCCGTCATCGGCAATTCCAACAGTATCATCATCGACGACAAGCAGGGCGTCGTGCCTTATCTGCCGCTGAATGAAGTCGGCAAGCAGTCCACGACCCAGGCGGGCAAGCCCGCTGCTGCAACTCAGCCGGAGGCCAAATAATGACATCCAGCCGTTTGCCAGCCATTCTTATCGCGCTCGCGGCAGTGCTGCTGCTTATTTATTCGTCGGTATTCGTGGTCAATGCCCGTGAACAGGCGATCGTCCTGCGCTTCGGCCAGATTCGTGACGTGAAGACGGAGCCGGGCATTTATTTCAAGCTGCCTTTTGCCTTCATGGATGCCGATCGTGTCCAGTATGTGCAATTGCAGGAACTCCGCTTCGATCTGGACAATATTCGTGTCCAGGTCTCCGGCGGCAAGTTCTACGAAGTCGATGCTTTCGTCGTCTACAAGATCATGGATGCTCGCAAGTTCCGCGAGACCGTCTCGGGTGATCGCGATGCGGCTGAATCACGTCTCAGGACTCGCCTCGACGCTGCTCTGCGTCGTGTCTATGGTCTGCGCGGCTTCGAGGCGGCGCTTTCCAACGAGCGTGCCGCGATGATGACGGAAGTACGTAACGATCTGCATCGCGATGCGGAAACACTCGGCCTCAACATTGAGGACGTCCGCATCCGCCGCACGGACCTGTCTCAGGAAGTGTCGCAGAACACTTACGACCGCATGAAGGCCGAGCGTTTGGCGGAAGCCGAGCTGATCCGCGCGCGCGGTAACGAAGAGGGGCAGCGTCGCCGGGCGGTTGCGGACCGTCAGGTCGTCGAGATCGTTGCTGACGCGCAGAAGGATTCCGAAGTTCTGCGCGGTGAAGGCGAAGCCGAACGAAACGGCATCTTCGCGGATGCCTCCAAGCGTGATCCGAACTTCTATGAGTTCTATCGCTCGATGGCCGCCTATAACAAGGCGCTTGCCTCGGGTGGCAAAACGCTTGTCCTGCCGCCGAACCAGTCGGACTTCTTCAAGTATTTTGACAGTCCTGCGGGTTCTGCGCCCAATTCGGGCGCGCCGGCAGTCGCCAATCCGACGGCGCCCGCGAACTAAGGCGTCGCTTCACCGAAACGAAAGGGCTGCCTCAGGGTGGCCCTTTTCTTTATGACGGATTGCACCACCTTCAGCCTGCAAGCATCGGCGGCGAGGAGGTTCGGGGATTTCTCAAAAAGGTGATTTCACGCTTCATCATTCCGCCTTATGTTGATGCTTATACAAGTTTTCCCTTTCTTTATGAGGATGCCTGATGGCTTCGACCAATCGCCTGCCTTTCAGCCGTTCGTTTGCCTTGCTCGCAAGCATTGCACTGATTGCCGGCCCCGTTGCGGGTGTTGCCGAACAGGCTTATGCGCAGACGCAGAATAGCGGTGCGGCCGCAGGTGCCCAGCCGCCGGCCGCGACCAATAATCAGACACCGCCGGCAGCATCTCCCTCGATCACCACGAACCCGGCAATAAGTGCCGGTCCGGCATCGGTTGCCGATCTCGCATCCGGCTTGCTCGACGCGGTCGTCAATATTTCCACGTCGCAGAAGGTCAAGGATGAGGGGAATGGGCCGGCGAGTCCGAAGGTGCCGGACAATTCGCCCTACCAGGATGAATTCAAGGATTTCTTCAACAACAAGAAAGACGACGACAGCAACCGCAAGGTGAGTTCGCTCGGCTCCGGCTTCGTCATCGATTCTTCAGGCTATATCGTCACCAACAATCACGTCATCGAAGGTGCCGACGACATCGAGGCGATCTTCCCGAACGGCACGAAGCTAAAGGCCAAGCTGATCGGGACGGATACGAAGACCGATCTTTCGGTCCTCAAGGTCGAGCCGAAGCACCCCCTCACAGCGGTCAAATTCGGCGATTCCTCCAAGATGCGGATCGGCGACTGGGTGATGGCGATCGGCAACCCCTTTGGCCTCGGCGGCTCGGTGACCATCGGCATCGTCTCGGCGCGCGGCCGCAACATCAATGCCGGCCCCTACGACAATTTCATTCAGACGGATGCAGCGATCAACAAGGGCAATTCCGGTGGTCCGCTCTTCAACATGAAGGGTGAGGTGATCGGTATCAACACGGCGATCATCTCCCCGAGCGGCGGCTCGATCGGTATCGGTTTTGCCGTTCCGTCGGAGCTGGCGGAGGGGGTCGTCAATCAGCTCCGGGACTTCGGCGAGACGCGCCGCGGCTGGCTCGGCGTGCGCATTCAGCCGGTAACGGACGATGTTGCTAATAGCCTCGGTCTTTCAGAAGCCAAGGGCGCGCTCGTCGCTGGCGTCATCAAGGGCGGCCCTGTCGATAACGGCTCGATAAAAGCGGGCGATGTTATCCTGAAATTCGACGGCAAGGACGTGGACGAGATGCGCGATCTGCCGCGTGTCGTCGCCGAAAGTCCCGTCGGCAAGGAGGTTGATGTCGTCATCTATCGCGACGGCAAGCAGCAGACCGTCAAGGTGACGCTCGGCCGGCTGGAGGACAGCGATCAGGCGGCCGCCGCAAGCACCGATAAAAACAAGAAGCCGCAGCTTGCGCCTGACGATAAGGGCAACAGTGACGGCGTCATCAATCCCGACCAGGGAGACGAGGGTGACGACGACGGCATGGATGGACAGGATCAGGGCGGGGATCCGCAGCAATCGCCGCAGGCCCAGCCGCCAGTTCAGGCGACCTCGAATATCCTTGGAATGAAGCTCTCGACGTTGACCGCCGAAAACCGCAAGAGCTTTGGCATTGCCGACAGTGTCGATGGCGTCGTCATCACCGAAGTGGCTCCAGGCTCGGCAGCCGCTGAAAAGGGGCTGAAGCCTGGCGACGTCGTCGTTGAGGTCGCGCAGGAATTCGTTCAGACTCCGAGTGCTGCTTCGGACAAGGTGGCATCGCTGAAGCGGGAAGGCCGCCGCAACGCGCAGATGATGATCGCGTCTCCGAATGGCGACTTGCGCTTCATTGCCGTCGCGTTGGAGTAGAGTTCAGCTACCAACGTGTCTTGCGTGCTGCGCCCGCCATTCGGCGGCGCGCAGTCGATAGACGACATGGCGCTTCAGATGTGGATGCGTCTCCGGAATTTGCGGATGGTCGAAATCGCAGGCCGGATCGCGTTGCATGCCAATTTTGTGCATTACTGCGAGAACGCGCCTGTTGTCATGTACGGCAACGGACAGGATTTCTTCGAGGCTCAGCGCGGCAAAGGCGTGACGCACGAGAGCCGTGCCAGCTTCGGTTGCGTAGCCCTTGCCCCAGTGGCGCGCTGATATCCGCCAGCCGATTTCCACCGCATCGCCGGGCAAATGAGGCTCGAGCTGCAGCCTGGACAGACCCGAGAAACCGATTGCCTCGCCGCTATGTTTCAAGGTCAGGGTCAGAAACTCGAAGCCGGGTTCGGGCGTGAGGTTTCGAATCATGGAGAAGATGGTGTCGGCATCCTCTCGGCTGCGGCTGAAAGGAAAGAATTCAAGGACAGCCGGATCGGAGCTCAGCTCATAAAACAGCTCGCGATCCTCCAGCAGGCATGGTCGCAGGATCAGCCGAGATGTTTCGAGTGTCGTCATTGCCCGGAGCGCCAATCGGCTTCCGTCAGGCGATAGAGGACATGACGCTTTAGGTGAGGATGCGTGTCGGGAACGTTGGGGTGATCGAAATCGCCGCCCTCGACGCGATGCATACCGATCCGCTCCATGACAGCGGTCGACCTGACATTGTTATGCACGGCGAAGGAAACGATTTGATCCAGATCGTGCTTGTCGAAGCCGTGGGCAAGAAGCGCTCGCGCCGCTTCGGTGATCAGCCCCTTGCCCCAGTGTCGCGCCACCAGCCGCCAACCGATCTCGATCGTTCCGACCGGGACGAACGGCTCCAGATGATCCGTTCGCATCAGCCCGCAATAGCCGACCGCCTCGCTGCTTTCCTTCAGCTCCAGCACGTATAGGCCAAGCCCGATTTCCCTAATCATCGACTGAACGCGATCGAAGAAGGCGTCCGCTTCCGCGCGATTGCGGCGAAACGGAAAGAACTCCATGACGGTCTCGTCGGAATTGATCTCATAGGCCAAGTCGCGATCCATCTCGCGCCAGTTGCGGATGATGAGGCGTTCGGTTTCGACGATAATCATCTGCGGCCCCTGATTTCAGCGATTTGTGCCGCTCTATGGTTTGATGAAGTCCGTCTTGCGGTAGCCCTGGATATAGAGAAGGGCAGTCAGGTCACCGTGGTCGATGCGCATCCGGGCCTGTGCCGAAACGGTTGGCTTGGCGTGGAGCGCGACGCCGGCGCCGGCGAGCTGCAACATGCCGAGGTCATTAGCGCCGTCGCCGACGGCCAGCGCGTCATCAACGGAAATATCGAGCCTCTCGGCGATTTCGTTCAGCGCATCCACCTTGGCCTGCTTGCCGAGGATGGGCTCCTCGACGAGACCGGTCAGTATGCCGTTTTCTTCCAGCAGGACATTTGCCCGGTTCTCGTCGAAGCCGAGGGTCGCGCCGATCCGGCTGGTGAAGACGGTGAAGCCGCCGGAAACAAGGGCGGTGTAATATCCCTTCGCTTTCATGGTGGCGATGAGCTCGGGGCCGCCCGGCGTCAGCGTGATGCGTCTGGCGATGACATCGTCAACAACGGAGAGCGGCAATCCCTTCAGAAGAGCGACGCGCTCGCGGAGCGCCGGCTCGAAGGCGATCTCGCCGTTCATGGCACGCGCGGTGATATCGGCAACCTTCTCCTTGAGGCCGACTTCGGCGGCGAGCTCGTCGATGCATTCCTGCGCGATCATCGTGGAATCCATATCGGCGATCAGCAATTTCTTGCGACGGGTTTCGGCTTCCTGGATCACCAGATCGATCGGCGCGCTGCCGATCACGGCCAATATATTGGCCTCGGCGGCCTCGATATCGGTACCATCGCGAAGCGCGATATCACAGGCAATGCCGTCGGCCAGCCAGTAAAGCCCGGACGCTTTGACAGCATCAGCCGCCTGTTCGGCGATGGCCGGAACGAGAACGGGGTTTGACGGATTGGCAATAAGCGTGGCAACGAAGGCCATGAGCAGAAACCCTATGAGCAATATCGACGCGATCCTGATAACCGGGCCGACCGCCAGCGGCAAGTCCGCACTGGCGGTAGAATTGGCGCGTTCGCATGATGGCGTCGTCATCAATGCCGACAGCATGCAGGTCTATGACACCCTGCGCGTGCTAACCGCGCGGCCGGATGAAGAAGATATGGAAGGCATTCCGCACCGTCTTTACGGCCACGTTCCAGCCGGCCAAGCCTATTCGACCGGCGTGTGGCTGCGCGAGGCAGGTGCCTTGGTCGAGCGTCTGCGCGGCGAGGGAAGAATGCCCGTTTTTGTCGGAGGGACGGGTCTTTATTTCAAGGCACTAACGGGCGGGCTTTCCGATATGCCCGAGATTCCATCCGATATCCGCGATCGGCTCCGCGGCCGGCTGCTGGCGGAAGGGGCGGAAACTCTGCATCGTGAGCTTGTGGAGCGCGACGCCGCCGTCGCGAAAACGCTGAACCCGCAGGATGGGCAGCGCATCGTTCGCGCCCTGGAAGTGATTGAAGCGACGGGCCGGTCCATCGCCGCTTTTCAGGGGAAGAACGGACCAATGATCATTAATCCCGACCGCGCGCGAAAGATCGTGGTTATGCCCGAGCGCGCGATCCTGCACGAACGCATCAACAGCCGTTTCGAGAAAATGCTGGCGATGGGAGCGGAAGACGAGGTGCAGGCTCTGCTGGCACTGGATCTTCCCTCGGAAATGCCCGTCATGAAAGCGATCGGGGTCATGCAGATCGCGGCGATGCTGAAAGGGGAGATGACGCGTTCCGAGGTCATCGAAACCGGATCCGCGGCGACGCGGCAATATGCCAAGCGGCAGATGACCTGGTTCCGTAATCAGATGGACGAGAGTTGGGAGCGCTTGAGCCCGTAGTCTGGTATCAGTCCTTGTCGTAAAGGCTGCTGAGCGGTTTTCTCAGAATGCTCTCCCGCAAGGACGAGCCGGGTTCGCGCCGCAGGGATGGAGCGGCCTCTCTTGGCGACACCGAGCGCGTGCCTCCTTCGTCGCTGCGGAATTCGCGGCGCAATTCTGCAAGCTTGCTGTCGATCGACGTTTGCGAAGCCGCCGCGGGTTGCGGTGCGGCGGTACGAGGCAGCATGTCTGGACGATAGGGTTCGATCGGTTGCAAGCTCGATTCCGCTTGGGGCCGGATTGGCTGCTCGACCGGCACTTCATCGAAATCATCCTTGATATCCGTCACGGGCATAGCATTGTAGCTCTGCAGAGGGCTGAGATCGGGACTGGAAATCGAGCGCATACGGCTGATGATCGTGCGCAGATCGACCGTATCCGGCGAGTCCTCGCTGGCCTTCGCCACGCTGCCGCTGGCTTTCGGCAGCAGATGCCGTTCAACCTGAGAAAAGCGCATGCGCATCGGGACTGCAATAGCCTCGCCGAAGGCGATGGCTTCGCCGTTGCCGATCGATGAGAGAAAGCTGGTCGTCGAGATCGAGGAGTTCGGGATGGCCGAGCGGATGATTTCCTGGTCGCGATCATTGGCAAGGCGCATGGCAAAGAGCGTCGAGCACTGCGAAAGGATCGTCTGGTCGAGCTCGCCCGGGCGCTGGGTGATGATACCGAGCGAAACGCCATATTTGCGGCCTTCCTTGGCGATGCGGGCGATGGCCTGCCGGGTCGGAAAGAAGCCGAGCGTCGGGTCGGCGGGGATGTAGCGGTGGGCTTCCTCGCAGACGACGAGCATATGGATCGCCCCTTCGCTCCAGAGTGCCAGTTCGAAGGCCATGCGGCAAAGGACGGAGGCGACGGAATTGATGACTTCCGAGGGGATGCCCGCGAGCTGAAAGGTGCAGATCGGCTTACCGTCGCCCGGAATGCGGAAGATTTTGGCGATCGTCTCCATGATCGTATCGGTGATCGTATTGTTGGAAAACATGAAGTGATAGCGGGGGTCGTTGATGGCCGAGATGATACGCATCTTCAGCGACCGCAGATGCGGCTTTTCCTGGCGGCCTTCAAGGCGGCCGATACGCTCGTCGATCAGCGCCAATAGATCGGCCATGCGGTAGGGAACCGGCGTGTCCGCCGTCACCGAGGACTTTTCCGT
The DNA here is from genome assembly GCF_030182565.1 of Rhizobium centroccidentale. Lineage (NCBI taxonomy): Bacteria > Pseudomonadati > Pseudomonadota > Alphaproteobacteria > Hyphomicrobiales > Rhizobiaceae > Rhizobium > Rhizobium centroccidentale. The sequence goes on from NZ_JAQJCG010000002.1 coordinate 312,799, forward strand.
CTGGCGGCGCATCAGGGTGGAATCGTTGCCTCGGAAGGCGCGTCTCGCTTCAGGGATAAGGTCACGCAGCGCGTCGAGTTCCTCGGGGATCGCCGGCCGGCCGCGGAAGACGACTTCGCTGAATTCCTCAAGCCGCATCAGCCAGAAGGGCAGGTCGAGCGTATCGGTGTCGATGACGACGGCGTGCTTCGGAAAGGCGGCTGCGAATTCGTTGTGCGGATCGAGGATCAGCACGCGCAGTTTCGGATCGGCAGTGATCGCCTTATGTAGCAACAGCGAGACGGCGGTGGATTTGCCGACGCCGGTCGAGCCGACCACGGCGAAATGCTTCGCCAGCATCGAGGGGATGTGGATGGCGGCATCGATGCTTTCGTCCTGCGTCAGCTTGCCGATGACGCAGCTGCTGCCCTTGCCGGCATCGAAAATGCGCATGAGGTCGGCGGCGCGGATGCGGTGTGCGATGGCGCCGAGATATGGGTAAGCGGAAATGCCACTCGAAAACTCCTCGCGGCCATCCGGTCCGACGCGGACTTCACCCAGCAGCTCGACCTCGATGCGGAAGAGATTATCCTGCCCTTCACCCCAGCCGACGCTTTGCGTGTTCATCGCATAGACGAGGGCAGCGACGCGGTTCTTCCCGACACTAATGGAAATCAGCCGGCCGACCGACCAGAGTTCGGTCAGGTCCGTGCCGCCGGCCTCGGCCACGGCGGCGATCGTCGCTCTCGAGCCATTGCACGCGACGACGCGACCGAGGAAGCGATTTCCCGGTTTCAATCTATCGCGGCGATCAAGATCTCCAGCGTTGCCTGATGTCTGCAGATCGTTATTCAGCAAACAGTTACCCCAATCATTAGTGGCTGGAGCATAGAGACGCTGGCTTAATAAAATCCTGTCGACCACCCGCGCTTTTTATGGGGTTTCCGCGGCGCCGCGATTTTTTATTGCTTCACGCGTTGACGCTTCGAAATTTTCTGTCTATCACTTCGCCCCATGAAAAACTCGATCGTTCTTATCGTGGTGGGAAGGCGCATGGGCAGGATGGTGTAACCATCCGGCGATAGCCACCCATGCGCTAGATGACAGGCTCCCCAAGGGGCCTTTTTTTATGCCCGAAATCGAGATTTCATCTTTCCAAACCTCCAGCAGACAAGCGGAACAAACGTATGACCGGCACAGATAATCAGGCGAGCGGCAATCGAATGACAGGCGCGGAGATCGTGTTGCAGGCGCTCAAGGACAACGGCGTCGAACACATCTTCGGTTATCCGGGCGGCGCCGTGCTTCCGATCTATGACGAGATCTTCCAGCAGGACGATATCAAGCACATTCTCGTTCGCCACGAGCAGGGCGCCGGCCATGCGGCCGAAGGCTATGCCCGCTCCACCGGCAAGGTCGGCGTCATGCTGGTTACCTCCGGTCCGGGTGCGACGAATGCCGTCACCCCGCTGCAGGACGCCTTGATGGATTCGATCCCGCTCGTCTGCCTCAGCGGTCAGGTTCCGACGACGCTGATCGGCTCCGATGCTTTCCAGGAATGCGACACCGTCGGCATCACGCGGCCGTGCACCAAGCACAACTGGCTGGTCAAGGACGTCAACGAGCTGGCTGCCGTCATCCACGAAGCCTTCCGCATCGCCCAATCCGGCCGCCCGGGGCCTGTCGTCGTCGACATCCCGAAGGACATCCAGTTTGCGACCGGCACCTATACGCCGCCGGAAGCGCACCATGTCCAGAAGAGCTATCAGCCGAAGATCCAGGGCGATCTCAACAAGATCACCCAGGCGATCGAGTTGATGAAGAATGCCCGTCGTCCCGTCATCTATTCCGGTGGCGGTGTCGTCAATTCCGGCCCGGAAGCTTGCAAGCTGCTGCGCGAGCTGGTCGAGCTCACCGATTTCCCGATCACCTCGACGCTGATGGGCCTCGGCGCCTATCCTGCATCCGGCAAGAACTGGCTCGGCATGCTCGGCATGCATGGTTCCTACGAAGCCAACATGGCGATGCACGATTGTGACGTCATGGTCTGTATCGGCGCACGCTTCGACGACCGCATTACCGGCCGCCTGAACGCCTTCTCGCCGAATTCGAAGAAGATCCATATCGATATCGATCCGTCCTCGATCAACAAGAACGTCCGCGTCGATGTCGGCATCCTCGGCGATGTCGGCAACGTTCTGGAAGACATGGTTCGCCTTTGGCGCGCGCTGCCGCAGAAGCCGGCCGCGGAGCGTCTGGGAGACTGGTGGGCTGACGTTGCCCGCTGGCGTGCGCGCAATTCCTTCGCCTACAAACCGAGCGACGATGTCATCATGCCGCAATATGCGATCCAGCGCCTCTATGAGCTGACCAAGCATCGCGACACCTACATCACGACCGAAGTCGGCCAGCATCAGATGTGGGCTGCACAGTTCTACGGTTTCGAACAGCCGAACCGCTGGATGACCTCGGGCGGCCTCGGCACCATGGGCTACGGCCTGCCGGCGGCACTCGGCGTTCAAATTGCCCATCCGGAGAGCCTGGTCATCGACATTGCCGGCGATGCCTCGATCCAGATGTGCATTCAGGAAATGTCGGCGGCCATCCAGCACAATGCGCCGATCAAGATCTTCATCCTGAACAACCAGTATATGGGCATGGTTCGCCAGTGGCAGCAGCTGCTGCATGGCAACCGCCTGTCCAACTCTTATACCGAGGCGATGCCTGATTTCGTCAAGCTTGCTGAAGCCTATGGCGCTGTCGGGCTGCGTTGCGAAAAGCCGGGGGATCTCGATGCCGCCATCCAGGAAATGATCGACGTCAAAAAGCCGGTCATCTTCGATTGCCGCGTTGCCAATCTCGCCAACTGCTTCCCGATGATCCCCTCGGGCAAAGCGCATAACGAAATGCTGCTGCCTGATGAGGCGACCGACGAAGCGGTTGCCAACGCCATCGACGCCAAGGGTCGCCAGCTGGTCTGATCGACAGCTGGGGCGCGGCGAAAGCTGCGCCTCGCCGATCTCGCCAGCATATCGAACAAGAACCGAGGAAACGGAACAAGGATAATGAACGCACACCTTCAACCCACGGGCTCCGCCTATTTCATTTCGCCGGAAACCGCGGCGGCTGAGAGCCACACGCTTTCGGTGCTCGTCGACAACGAGCCCGGCGTTCTTGCCCGCGTCATCGGCCTCTTCTCCGGCCGGGGATACAACATCGAAAGCCTCACGGTCTCTGAGACCGAGCATCAGGCGCATCTGTCGCGCATCACCATCGTCACGCGCGGCACGCCACAGGTACTGGAACAGATCAAGGCGCAGCTTGAGCGTATCGTTCCCGTTCACCGCGTCGTCGATCTGACGGTGCGCGCCCGCGAACTCGGCCAGGAACGGCCGATCGAGCGCGAAGTGGCGCTGCTGAAAGTGACCGGAAGCGGGGAGATGCGCGCCGAAACGCTGCGGCTGGCCGACGCCTTCCACGCCAAGGTGGTGGATGCGACCGTCGAGCATTTCATTCTCGAGATCACCGGCAAGTCCTCGAAGATCGACCAGTTCATCGCCATCATCAAGCCGCTCGGCCTCATCGAAGTCTGCCGCACTGGCATTGCCGCGATGAACCGCGGTTCGCAGGGGATGTAAGGCCTACGGCGTTGAGGGGGCATCGCATATGAGGCAAATCGGGGCTGCAAATTCCTTCTCCCCTTGGAGAGAAGGTGGCCCGAAGGGCCGGATGGGGGGGACTTCCCGATTTGAATTCACGAATTTTCGTGCTCCTGGCAGACACCCCCTCATCCGCCTGACGGCACCTTCTCCCGGAGGGGAGAAGGGGAAACACGGCAACAATGGCTGAGATCGGCAGAAAACCATGGCATCCGCCTGATGATATGCGTCTCGGCGCTGCGTTCTTCGTCCGTGGCGATTTTCCCTGGCTTGGGCATTATTTCGGCTCGCAGAAACTGGCTTCGATCCTTTCTCCCGGAATAGGCGGCGTCGTCTCCTGGGGCGGCCGTGCGCCGGCCAAAGTGGCTCATAGGATTGCCCGCTTCCGCCGCCTTCGGCACTGGCATCTGGAAGATGGTTTTCTCCGATCCGTGGGGCTTGGCAAGTCCGGCGCCATTCCACTGTCCATCGTCATCGACGATCTTGGCCTGCCCGTCGATGCAAACAGGCCGTCACGGCTTGAGCGGCTGATAGAGGGCGCGGGAGAGGCAGGAGATCTCGGCCGCGCCATTCGCGAGCAGATCGTTCTCAACAGGCTTTCGAAATACAATCATCTTCCTCATCGTCCGCCTCGCATCGAGCAAACGAAGAAGCGGCGCATTCTGCTCGTCGATCAAGTCGTCGGCGACGTTTCCGTCGGCCGTGCGCTCGGCTCAAAGACTTCTTTCGAGAAGATGCTTGTGGACGGGCTGGCGAGCGGTGCGCAATGCCTGATCCGCACCCATCCGGATGTGATGGCCGGACTTCGTAAGGGCCATCTTACGGATGGCGCTTCGAAAGGCGATGCAATCCTTGTCGGCGACGAGGTGTCGGTAGCGTCGATCCTCGAAGTCGTCGATGAAGTCTGGACGGTCTCCAGCCAATTTGGCTTCGATGCGTTGCTGCGCGGCATTCCGGTTCGCTGCTATGCCGCGCCGTTTTATGCCGGGTGGGGCGTGACCGAGGATCATTTCGGCGTCCATACCAAGGCTGCGCTCGCCGGACGTCGAACGAAGCTGCGGACGGTCGATCAGATCGCCGCTGCCGCTTTTTCACTTTATCCGACCTATCGTGATCCCAGCGACTGGCGTGAAATGGATGTTTTCCAAGCGATCGACCTGATCGTCGCGCAGCAGAAGGCGGCTGCCTGAACCTACAGCATGTCCAGCGACTTCTTCCGCGACGGCGGCGGGAAGGCAGCATCGAGCACGGCCCAATCCTCATCGGTAATATCGATATCGACAGAGTCACGGTTTTCCTCGATGCGCTGCGCGTTCGAGGATTTCGGGATGGATATAACGCCATCGCGCTCCAGCAGAAAGGCGAGGGCAATCTGGGCCGGGGTCGCCTGATAAGTCTTGGCGACGCGGATCAGCTCGGGATGGTGGAGCAGGCGGCCTTGCTCGATCGGGGAATAGGCCATGATCGGAATGCTGCGCTCCTGGCACCAGGGCAGCAGATCGTATTCGATGCCGCGCCGGGAGAGATTGTAGAGCACCTGATTGGCCGCGACATTGCCGCCGTTCGGCACGGAAAACAGGTCGTTCATATCCGCGACATCGAAATTCGACACACCCCAGGCTTCGATCTTGCCCGCAGCCTTCAGGCCTTCGAAAGCTTCCACCGTCTCCTCAAGCGGGTAGCTTCCCCGCCAGTGCAGTAGATAGAGATCAAGGCGATCGGTATTCAGGCGCTTCAGGCTGCGTTCACAGGCTTCGATTGCGCCTTTGCGGCTGGCATTGGCGGGATAGACCTTGCTAACCAGGAAGACCTCATCGCGCCGCCCTTCGATCGCCTTGCCGACCACTTCTTCGGAACCGCCATCGGCATACATTTCCGCCGTGTCGATCAGTGTCATGCCGAGATCAAGGCCGGTTTTCAGGCTCGCGATTTCGTCCCTGGCAGTCGCGGCGCTCTCCCCCATATTCCACGTTCCCTGGCCAAGCGCCGGAACCTGGATGCCCGAGGGAAGGGTGACGGTTGGGATGGGCTCGCGCATGGTCATTCCTCATTGCAGAAAACCGAAGGATAGGAGCATTCAACCGGATTTCAATCGACATCCGTCATGTCACCGTGACAATCACCCTATGGCTTTCGTATGGCCGCCGAACTAATGTCGCACGACCATGCGCGGTCGCATTTTTGCGCGCATGACGAAGGATTTTGGATGCCGTCTTGTCACGATACGGTGTCCTGGGAGGCATCATGGCGCTGGATACATTTCTGGCTCTTCTACTTTTTGCATTCACGACCTCGATCACGCCCGGACCGAACAACATGATGTTGTTTACCTCCGGTGTGAACTTCGGTTTCCGGCGCACCATTCCGCACATGCTCGGTATCGGGGTTGGCTTTTTTGTGCTGCTGATTGCAGTGGGATTGGGATTGGGTGCGCTTCTGCACACGGTGCCGGTGCTCTATACCGCGCTTAAATTCGCCGGGGGAGCTTACCTTGTCTGGATTGCCTGGAAGATCGGCACCTCGCGCAGCCTGAGCGAGGCGGAAAGCGATGCAAAGCCGATGAGTTTCATCAGCGCTGCTGCGTTCCAATGGGTCAACCCCAAGGCGTGGGTGATGGCCATCACCGCCATGGCCACTTACACAAATGAGCAGCTATATCTCTTCACTGTCCTTCTCGTCGGGTTCGCATTTGCCGCTGTGAACGTCCCCAGCGTATCGACCTGGGCCGGCTTCGGCTCCGTCCTGCGCGATTGGCTCTCCGATCCCATCAGGCTGAAATGGTTCAACATAACCATGGCCGTTCTGCTGGTGCTCAGTCTCTGGCCGATGTTAAAGTAGGCGCAAAGAGACAGGAGACGGCCATGTCCCACCACCACTCGCATGATGACGACGATCACCATCATCACGACAACTACTATTCGGACATGCAGGCCCGGGTAAAGGCGCTGGAGACAATGCTGACGGAAAAGGGTTTGATCGATCCGGCGGCGATCGACCGCATCGTCGAGACCTATGAGACGAAGGTCGGGCCGCGTAACGGGGCGCAGGTGGTGGCGAAAGCCTGGAGCGATCCAGATTTCGCCGACTGGCTACGGCGCGATGCTACAGCGGCGATCGCAAGCCTCGGCTTTACCGGCAGACAGGGCGAGCACATGCGCGCGGTATTCAATACGCCGGAAACGCATAATCTGATCGTCTGCACGCTCTGCTCCTGCTATCCTTGGGCCGTGCTCGGGCTGCCGCCGGTCTGGTATAAGGCGCCCGCCTACCGCTCGCGTGCGGTGATCGACCCACGCGGCGTGCTCGCCGAATTCGGTCTGACACTGCCACAGGAGACGAAGATCCGCGTATGGGATTCGACGGCGGAACTTCGCTATCTGGTGATCCCCGAGCCGCCGGCTGGTTCCGAAGGCATGGACGAGGCGGCGCTGGCGGATCTCGTCAGCCGTGACGCGATGATCGGCACGGCGGTCGCCAAGACACCTGAGGCTGCGCTATGAACGGCCCCCATGATCTCGGCGGCCAGATGGGCTTCGGCCCCGTAGCGCCGGAACAGAACGAGCCCATTTTCCATGCCGAATGGGAAAAGCGTGCGCTTGGCATCACGCTCTCCTGCGGTGCCTTTGGCGCTTGGAGTATCGATGAAAGCCGGCATGCACGCGAAAACATTCCACCTGCTGATTATCTGGATGCCAGCTACTACGAGATCTGGACCCGCGCCGTCGATATGCTGCTGGAGCGGCATGGTTTTGCCACGGCGGAGGAGTTGCGCAGCGGCCATTCGCTCGAACAGGGCAGGGCGCCGAAGCGAATTTTGAAGGCCGATATGGCCGATGGCGTCTTGGCCAAGGGCGGCCCCTGCGATCGGCCGCTCGATACTGCACCGCTCTTTGCCGTCGGCGATCATGTGCGGACTAGGAACTTCAATCCGACCGGTCATACCAGATTGCCGCGCTATGCCCGCGCAAAGATGGGTGTCGTCGAGGCAGTGCAGGGCTCCTTCGTCTTCCCCGACGACAATGCCCATGGCCGGGGCGAAAATCCCCAATGGGTCTATACGGTCGTCTTCGAGGGTGTGGAGATCTGGGGCGACGGAGCTGATCCCTCTCTGACGGTCTCGATCGATGCCTGGGAGAGCTATCTTGAGCGCGTGTGAGATCGCGTCGCCTCTGGCGCAATCGCCGCAGTTGCCGAAATCTGCCGATGGCGAGCCGGTCTTTCCCGAACCCTGGGCGGCAGAGGCTTTCGCCATGACCGTTCATCTGCATGAGAACGGCCTGTTTGCCTGGAGCGAATGGGCGGAGCAGTTGTCGGCGGAACTGCACAAGCCGGGCCGAGCGATTGACGGCAGCGATTATTTCGACTGCTGGGTGGCTGCTTTGTCAGGGCTGCTGGTCGCGAAGGGCATTGCCGATGCCGACGCGATTGTGGCTTTACAGCAAAGCTGGCAACGTGCGGCCGAGGCAACGCCGCATGGCAAGCCGATCGTGTTGGAAAGCGATCCTCACTATGCGACATGAGCGCTCGCGGCGGCGCTGGCTTTTTACCGCTTGCTTCCATCAGCCGAATCCTGCCAAGTCGATCCATGCAATTCGCGCCGCAACAAGATGAAGCGCTCAAGGCCGTCGCAAACTGGCTGAAAGAGGGGCGTTCGCCGTTGTTCCGTCTGTTCGGCTATGCCGGCACGGGCAAGACGACGCTTGCGCGGCATTTTGCCGAGCATGTGGATGGCGATGTGCTGTTTGCGGCCTTTACCGGCAAGGCGGCTCAGGTGCTGCGCTCGCGCGGCGCCTCGAATGCCAAGACCATCCATTCGCTGATCTACCGGCCGCGCGGCGAGGAAGCCGTCGAGGACGAGGAGACGGGTAAGACGTCGATCGCTCCGATGTTCACCATCAATCGCCAGAGCCCGGTCGCCAAGGCTGCGCTGATCATCGTCGACGAATGCTCGATGGTGGACGAAGCGCTCGGCAAGGATCTGATGAGTTTCGGCACGCCCATTCTCGTCCTTGGCGATCCCGGGCAGCTGCCGCCCGTTTCCGGCGGTGGGTTCTTCACGAACGAGGAGCCGGATTATCTGCTGACGGATATTCATCGTCAGGCCCGCGACAATCCGATCATCCAGCTCGCCATGCAGGTGCGTGAGGGCAAGGAAATCATGCATGGCGACTATGGCACCGCGCAGGTGATCTCGAAAAACGAGGTCACACAGCCGCTGGTGCTGGAGGCCGATCAGGTGCTCGTCGGCACCAACAGGACGCGGCGGCGCTACAATCAGCGCCTGCGCGAGCTGAAAGGATTTACTGCGGAGTACCCGCAATCCGGCGACAAGCTGGTCTGCCTGCGCAACGATCCCGCCAAGGGGCTGCTCAACGGCTCGCTCTGGCAGGTGATGACGTCTTCCAGAGAAACGACAAAGCCGGGCATCAATCTGCTGGTGCGCCCGGAAGATGACGACATGGATCGCGGGGCCGCGAAGATCAAGCTCTTGAAGCAGGCCTTCGAGGATGTCGAGGGCGAGATTCCGTGGTCGACCCGAAAGCGCTATGACGAATTCGACTACGGCTACGCTCTGACGGTGCATAAGGCCCAGGGTTCGCAGTGGAACAACGTGGTGCTATTCGATGAGAGCTGGGCGTTCCGCGATACGCGGGAGCGTTGGCTCTATACGGCCATTACCCGCGCCGCCGAGACGCTGACCATCGTCCGCTAATGGCTTCAAGCTCCTTGATGGGGCGTCACTATGTGGTGACACATGTGCCGTGTTGCCATCAAAGTTTTGCATGGATAGATGTCGGAATCTCGTTGGTTTTGCTGGCGATAATGGCATAAAACGGGTGCTACTATCCGCTTTGAAAATCAGGGATTTCCACCATGCCCGCCAAGCTTTCCGTGAACCTCAACGCCATCGCGATGCTGCGCAACCGGCGTGATCTTCCCTGGCCGAGCGTCACGGGCTTGGGACGCATCGCGCTTGCCGCCGGCGCCAGCGGTCTGACCGTTCATCCGCGTCCCGATCAGCGGCATGTGCGCTTTTCCGACCTGCCAGACATCCGTGCGCTGATCGATGACGAGTTTCCGGAGGCGGAATTCAATATCGAGGGCTATCCAAGCGACGAGTTCTTCGATCTCTGTGCTTCGGCAGAGCCTGAGCAGGTGACGCTCGTGCCCGATGATCCGGCACAAGCGACCTCGGATCATGGCTGGGATTTTCGTGAGAATCGCGAGCTGCTGGTCGATGTCGTCGCCAAGTACAAGACGATCGGCTGCCGTGTGTCGCTGTTTGCCGATGGCGACGGCGATGCCGAGGCGGTGAAGATCGCGAGGGAAGTCGGCGCCGATCGCATCGAGCTTTACACTGGCCCTTACGGCGGCTGCTATGATGATCCGCAGAAGGCTGCCGTCATCCTCGAAGCGCTCGGCAAGACCGCCGATGCAGCCTTTGCCAACGGCCTCGACGTCAATGCTGGCCACGATTTGACTGTTGCCAACCTGCCGGCGCTGCTGAAGCGCATTCCGAAGCTCGCGGAGACCTCGATTGGCCATGGGCTGACCGCCGATGCGCTGGAATATGGCATGGCCGAAACGGTGCGCCGCTTCCGTCGGGCTTGCGGTCAGGTGGTTTGATGGGGGATGGCTTTGGGCTGGTCGGGCAAGTTTGTTGTTGCCGCGCCTTCTGGCCTGGCCCCTCATCCTAGCCTTCTCCCCGCTTGCGGGGAGAAGGGACGACAGCGCAAAATGGCGGCGGCATCACTCGATTAGAGCTTGCGCACGAAGCACCAAAACTCCCTCGCCCCGCTTGCGAGGAGAGGGCCGGGGTGAGGGGCCAGGCGCAAGGGTGCGGCAAACGAAGTCTCACCTGACCTTCGCCAAAACTCAGCCAGCCAACGCGGCCTTGTGTTCCTCGAAGAAGCTGCGCAGCGTCTGCGGCTCCTTGCCTGTGAGCTTGTTGAAGTCGTTGGTGAGAATGTCGAATTTGCCGGCGCGGGTATTGGCTTCGGAGGAGACCAGCATGTCCACCACGAACTTCGGCAGACCGGCGCCGGTGAGGCCGGCGGCAAGCTGTTCGTCATTGACCTGAACGACTTCGAGCGGACGACCGGTGATCCGGCTCACGACGCTTGCGACGTCCTCGATGGTGACGGCAGTCGAGCCCGTCAGCGTGTAGGTGACGCTTTCTGTTGCATCGGAAGCCAGTGCTGCGGCGATGGCGAGTGCGCAATCTTCGCGGCTGATGTTGCTGACCCGGCCGCCGCCGGTTGCCGTGTACCATTTACCGGTGTCGAGGCTGTGCGGCAGGCCCATCAGGTAGTTGTCGAAATACCAGGCGTCGCGCAGGATCGTGTAGCCGATGCCGCTTGCCTTGATGGCGTTTTCCGTGCCGAGGTGATCGGGCGCGAAGCTGACGAGCGAACCTTCGGGGGCTGGCATTGAGGTGTAGAGAACATGCTTGACGCCAGCCTTCTTGGCGGCTTCGACAGCAGCCGTGTGCTGCTTCAGGCGCAGGCTGGGCACGGCGAGCGCGTCGGTGCTGATGATCAGCAGCCGGTCGACGCCGGTGAAGGCAGCGGACAAGCTGGCGGCGTCATCGAAGTCGGCCTTGCGGGTGACGACGCCTTTGGCGGCGAGATCGGCAAGCTTCTCCGGGCTGCGCGTGGCGGCGATGATGCGGCCGGGAGCAACCTTGTATGTCTCCAGCAGGTGATGGATGACGCGCTGGCCAAGCTTACCGGCAGCGCCGGTGACGAGAAGAGTGCTGCTCATATGTTTTCCCTTGTTGGACCGCCGCAAATTCGCAGAGGCTTTGTTGCTCTCAAAAAGAGACTAGCACTAGAATAGGAATTGACTTCACGCTGTAAAGGAGGCAGTTTTTCGGCTCCAAGTTACCAAAAGGGAACCGGCATGGCAGCCAGCGCCGTCGTCAATCTGCGTGACAGCATAGATCCACCGTTACGCGACGTCGATCTCAGCAATCTCGATTTCAGCAACTGTCCGGTGCGGGACCTTATCTCGCAGATCGGTGGAAAATGGTCGGTGCTATTGCTGGAAACACTAGCTAAACGACCGTATCGTTTTGGCGAGTTGCGCCGCCTGGTGCCCGATATTTCCCAGCGCATGCTGACACAAACGCTGCGCGACCTCCAGCGCGACGGCTATGTCGATCGCGAGGTCTTTCCCACGAAGCCGCCAAGCGTCGAATACCGCATGACGGATCTCGGCTACTCGCTTTACGAGCCGCTGGCGCTGCTTCTGAATTGGGCCGAGGCCAATCATGAAGCCGTTAAGGCCGCAAGAGCGCGTTTCGATCAATCGCCGGACTGAGCCGTCACAGTGAAGCCGTTGAAGATCGCCATAATCGGCGCCGGACCTGCCGGTCTTGCCGCCTCCCTCTTTCTCACTCGCGCTGGCCATACGACCGATATCATCGAACGGTTCGATAGCCCGGCCCCTGTCGGCTCCGCGCTGATGCTGCAGCCGACGGGATTGACCGTGCTGGAATCGCTCGGACTTGGTCCGGCTATCCACGCCGCCGGCAACCGCATCGACCGCCTGTTCGGCACGGAAACCACCCGCGGCCGCATCGTCCTCGATGTGCGCTACAATGCATTGCCAGGCGGGCGCTATGGGCTTGGCGTTCATCGTGCGGCCCTGTTCGATACGCTTTACGATGAGGTCTCTGCGCGGCGACATCCGATTCATACTGGGCAGCGGGTTATCGGTGTGACGGAGGAGGGCGATGAAAGCTATCTCTCTGTCGAAGGCGACGAGCGCCTCGGGCCTTACGATCTCGTCATCGACGCCAGTGGTGCGCGCTCCGAGCTTGTGTCGGCATCGCGCGTAGCGCCGCGTGCACGAAATCTCGTCTACGGCGCCTTCTGGGCGACGCTCAACTGTCCGGATGGGCTCGTAGATCAGGCGGCGCTGACGCAGCGCTATGACAAGGCCAGCGTGATGATCGGCGTCTTGCCGATCGCCAGCAGAAGGCCTGATTTGCCGAAGCAGGCGGCTCTGTTCTGGAGCCTGAAAGTCGCCGACGCCGATGAGGTGCGCAGGCTTGGGCTCGAGCGTTGGAAACAGACGATTCGTAATTACTGGCCGGAATGCGAGCCCTTGCTGGAGCAGATCACGGATTGGGATCAGTTGACGCTGGCACGCTATGCCCATCGCACTGTGATGACGCCCTATAGCGGGCGGACTGTCTTCGTCGGCGATGCGGCCCATTCCACCAGCCCGCAGCTCGGGCAGGGCGCCAACATGGCGTTGCTCGATGTTGCTGCGTTAGCGCATGCGCTTGCGGGGCATGAAACCATCGAGGCTGCTCTTGCTGCCTATGCCAAGGCACGGCGGATGCATGTGCGGCTGTTCCAGCTGCTCTCTGCCGCCTTCACGCCCTTTTACCAATCGGATTCGGCAGCATTGGCCTGGATCAGGGATCGGTTGGTCGCCACCATCGCCAAAGTGCCGCCCGCACCGCAGATCCTAGCCGGTATTGTCTCCGGCACGCTGATCGACCCGTTCCGCGGCGCAGGCTTGCGGGAATGTGACTGGCTGCGGCGGGCGGTACCGCAGCCGTCGTGATCATTTTTCCCTCTCGGTCAGATAGGCAAGCAGCGCAATGACCGGGAAGGCGACGCCGATCCAGGAGGCCATGTTCCAGCCGCCGGTGGCATAGGCCCAGCCGCCAAGCGCCGAGCCGAGGGCGCCGCCGGCGAAAAAGGTCGCCATATAGAGGCCGTTGAGGCGACTGCGATGTTCGGCACTGAGCGCGAAGATGGCGCGTTGACCGAGCACGAGATTCGTCTGGACGCCGAAGTCGAGCATGATGCCTGACAGCGTCAGCGTGATCAGCGCCAGCAACGAGCCGCTGCCGGAAAAATGGCCGATCAGGAAGGCGATGATGGCGAGCACCAGGGCGAAGGCGGTCGCAAGCTTCGTCCAGCCGCGATCGGCAACGCGTCCGGCAATCGGCGAGGCGACGGCACCGGCGGCGCCGGCAAGTGCGAACAGGGCGATGCCATTCTGTGTTAGACTAAAAGCCGGGCTTGCCAGCAGCAGCGGCGTCGTCGTCCAGAAGAGGCTGAAGGCGCCGAACATGCAGGCCTGATAGAGCGCACGCCGCTGCAGGACCGGTGTGCGGAGCGCGAGGTGGCCCATGGAGGACAGCAGCTGCCCATAATGGAGTTTCGTATGGGGCACGCGGGTCGGCAGAACGAGGCGCAGGATAACGATCAGCCCGATCATGACGCCGGCCGAGATGATGTAGACCGCGTGCCAGGAGAGAAGCTCGGACAGGAAGCTCGCAGCCGGACGGGCCAGCATGATGCCGACGAGCAGGCCGCTCATGACATTGCCGACGACAGCGCCGCGGCTGGCGTCAGGCGCCATATGGGCGGCGAAAGGGACAAGGACCTGCACCGCGACGGATGCAAGGCCGATGCAGAGCGAGGCGAGCAGGAACAGCGACGGCGAGGAGGCAAAAGCGGCGCCTATGAGCGCGATGGCGGATAACGCTACCAGCGTCAGCACCAGCTTACGGTTCTCAAGAAGATCGCCGAGCGGCACGATCAGTAGGAGACCGAGGCCGTAGCCGATCTGCGTCAACGTAACGATGAGGCCGGTCGCCGCCGGGCTGAAGCCGAGCGACTGGCTGATGGGGCCGGCAAGCGGCTGGCCATAATAGAGATTGGCAGCCACCAGTCCGCAGGCGGCGGCGAACATGAATGTCAGCAGTGGTGAAAGGGTCTTTTCCGGGAGCGGTGTGCTCTCCCGTCTGGCGGCGGCAGTTGCGGGCATGTCTCGTCCTCAATAGGGGCGGGGTTATGTTCCCCGAAATCTCAATGAAAATCAGTTCAGCAGTTTCATGGCCGTCTCGGCGACGGCGAGCATCTGTTCGGTCTTGCGGCCGGTCTTGCCGATCACGCGCATGCCCTTCGTCAGGGCCAGCAGGGTGCAGGCGGTACTTTCCGGATCGACATGCTTCGGCACGGAGCCATCCTCTTGCCCGAGACGGATCAGATTGAGGATGCGTCTTTCGTCGAAATCGAAGGCGACGCCGACGCGACCGGCGACCTCTTCGTCGAAAAGCGCAAGCTCGGTCGCGCTTCCGACCACGAGGCAGCCGCGGCGGCCGATCTCCCCGGATGAGGCCTCCGCGAAGAACATCACCAAGGCACGAAGTTTTTCATGAGCATTTGGAGCTTCCGCAAGCGTCTCGTCGATGAGCTGCTGGCGGACCTGGCGATACCGGTTGAACGCGGCGAGGAAGACGCCGCGCTTGTCGCCGAAAGCCTTGTAGACGCTGCCTGCGGTCAGGCCCATGGCCTCGGTCAATTCGCTGATCGAGGCGGCATGATAGCCGCGCTCGGAAAAAACGCGCAGGGCCTCGTCCAGCGCGGAATCCATGTCGAATTCACGCGGGCGTCCACGAAGCTTCGGTGCGATGTCGAGTGTGTCTATTGTCATGTTGCTCTTTTAGGAAATGATCGTTTCCAAATCAAGCGAATTTTTGCGCCGCAGCAAGAATCGGAAGAATAGTGACTGCGACTGGTCTCGCTACTCGTGGAAAAACGCCATGTGGATCGCGTCCTTATAGCGGCCGTCTATGCGCACAGAATTGCGGGCAAGGCCCTCTCGGACGAAACCAACTTTCTCATAGAGCGCGATGGCCCTGTCATTGTCGGAATGCACGCTGAGTTCGATGCGTTCCATTCCTGCATTACGCGCGGCGATCAGCGTCGTCTCTATCAATCGGCGTCCCAACCCCCGGCCGCGATAGGCGGGTAAGATGCCCATGCCGAGCTTGCCGGCGTGGGCATGGGAGGAAAAGCCATGACGGCTGATGTCGCACCAGCCGACCACCTTCTCATCATCTAAGGCGACAAACTGCGGATTGCCTTTTTCGATCATGCCAAGCACGAAAATGCGTGTTTTTTCCAGCGGAAAGGCTTCGAGCAGCGACAGATATTCCCGCTCACGCGCGACCGTATCGAGCGCCTTGTGAAAACCTTCGATGTACTCGGTTGATATGGGTTCTATCCGGATTTCGGTGGTCATAGAAAACGGCTCGATGCAAATAGAGGGTGCATCGAGGATATGGTTCAACTAAGTGGCTGTCTACCCACCCACCTTTCCAATGGCCTACTTCCTCGACCCGGGCCGGTTTCGGGCAACCCCTCGTACAGACACTTCGAGGCTGTTCGAAAGCCAGCTCGAGGGTTCCGCCGCACGGTACGAAAAGCCGAGCCATGTGAAACACGGCTCGGAAGGTTTGCCAATGTTGGTCCACACGCGGACTTTCGATACGTGCGGCCTTAGTTCATGACATTGATGTCGTCAGCAGTGAGAAGTTTCCTGTCGGCGAATGTAACTGACTGAAATATCAAACGGGCTCGTCGCCGCTGTGGCTGGTGTAGAAACTGATCCCATTGCCGTCGGGGTCCTGTAGCGAGAAGTAATGATGACCGTATAGCTCACTGTCCGCGATGGTTGATGGTGAATATCCCTTATCGATCAGGCTGACCCTGTAGTGTTCCAGATCCGCTTTGGCGTGGCCTGCGATCATCAGATCTATTTTTTCGCCGCTAAAATCTGGCCTCTGGCCATTGTGGCTGTTTTGCAAGGTCGAAACCTGATCGTCGTCTTTTTGAAACAGTAGCAAATGCGTACCACCACGCATTTCAACGACCGCCAGTCCGGGAAATGTGCCGAACGGGCGCAGGCCTAGCCCGATATAAAATTGATAGCTCGCCCCGATATTTTCCACTTTCATAACAAAGTGACCGAGCGCTGCGGCGGGTAAGTGATTTTCCATTTTAGGTCCTTTCATCGAGTCCTAAGGGTTAGCTAGGAAGGAATCTTGCAGCACGGCTACTGCCGTGCTAATCCGACCGTATAGTCGGAAATTAATTCAGACTGAACAGTCGAAAATTATATGCGACTGGCCAGTCGGAAAATCAAGAGGTTGTTATGGCCCGGAAAAAAGAAATCGAACGAGACAGGATTTTGGACGCGGCCGAGGCCGTCATTCTCGATTCCAATGGCCGAAATCTAACGCTTGATGCGGTCGCAGAGCGGGCCGGCATCAGCAAAGGCGGGCTCGTCTACAGCTTTGCTACGAAGGATGAATTGATATACGCGGCGCTAGAACGGGAAATCACTCGCTTCCAGCAGGCGGTGCGTCACCGTGTTGGCGACAGGTCCGCTGATCCTATCGAATTGGTCCTCGCGCATATTGAGGAGGCTCTTAAAGAGGATGATGCCTCGACCCGAATGGCGGCCTTCCTTGTAACTGCGCTGGTTCATGCTCCGGGCATGCTTGAGCCAGTGCGGAGCCTTTATCGCACACTGCTCGATCCGCTGCGATCGAAATCAGGGAAGTTTGCCGAAGTCCGTCAGGCATTCCTGGCCGTTGAAGGTATCTTTCTGCTCCGGGGACTCGGATTTGTGGAGGTTTCCTCAGACGAGTTCAAATCTGTCTTGATCCACGCGCGCAACGTCGTCCTTGCGGCATCGGATGGGCAGAACCGCCAATCACCACAGCATTAAATCGTGGAGGCGGACGAAGGCTGAGAGTGGCAGCCTGCTCGGTTCGCAAACTACCGATCACCTACTGAAGAGAGGACGTAAAGAGCCATGGGAACCCTCTCTGTTCATGGGGTCTTCCCGCCCGCCCAAATTATGCCGAGCTTTCGATCCAGGACTACTGGAAATCTCGGGCTTTAGGAAGCGGGCTCGGTAGAGTATCCGGCTCGGGATAGAGATCGAGTTCCCAGGTCTGGCCGTTCAGTTCCGGACCGAACATGCGATGTCTTTCCTCCGCCGCAAGCCTGAAGCCCGCCTTGATGTAGATGGCCCGTGCCGCATCGAGAATATCGTTGGTCCAAAGCGATAGTTTCTTGTAGCCGGCATCGCGCGAGAAGCGGATGCATTCATCAACCAGCAGCTTGCCGAGGCCGAGGCCGCGCGCGGTCTTGTCGATATAGAGCAGCCTCAGCTTTGCGGTGTCGTCACCGCCATCGGTAACCATGACCGAACCGACATTCAGGCCGCCTCGTTCGGCAATCCAGCATCGGTCCTTCTGCGGATTGAAATTGGACAGGAATTTACCGGCGACTTCGGCCACCAATCCCTCGAAGCGGTCGTCCCAACCGAATTCTTCGGTGTAAAAACGTGCCTGGCTTTGTACGATCCAGCCGATGTCCCCCGCTCGATGGTTGCGGATGATGGCGGGTGGTTTACTCGTTTCACCGGCGCCGAGCGTGTCCTGGATCGTCCGCATTGCCGCCGCGACACGCTCTGGTTCTCCGATCGCAAGTTTTTCGAAATATCCGGCGATCTGCGCGCGTGAGCGGCGGACGAATTCCTCGAATTGCACCTGTCCCTTATCGGTGACCTTTATGACCTGGCTCCGTGCATCGGTCGGATCGGGCGTCGTCTCAACCAAACCATCCTCGCGGAAGCGCTTGACGATACGGCTGAGATAGGCGGGGTCGAGATGGAGGTCACGCGTCAGCGCCGAGGCGGCAACACCGCCGCGAAAGCCGACTTCGAACAGCACGCGCACATCCGTCAGCGTGTAGGGGCTGTCGAGATAGGCCTTGTTCAGAACGCCAAGAAAATTCGTGTAGAAGCGATTGAAGTCGCGAATGGCATCGATGGTGGTGAATTCGACAGCGGGGGGCATGGCATCGTCTCCTCATTATAGAAGACGATGTCCATTATTTATTGGACTCAGTCAAGTAAATTGTTTGAAGTCAGGCGGCGCAACTCTTACTACTCTTTTCATTCGCGAGCGCGAAGTCCACAGCCGCTTCGGCGTGGATCGTCGTGGTATCGAAACCGGGCAGCATCAGTACCTTCGGATCGAGGATGAGGCAGATCTCGGTGCAGCCGAGGATGACGCTGTCGGCGCCTTCAGCTTTAGCACGCTCGATGATGCCGTTCAGCTTCCGGCGCGACTCGTCCTTGATGATGCCGGCGCAGAGTTCGTTGAAGATGATATCGTGCGTGACGGTGCGATCCTCGGGACCGGGGACCATGATCGAGACGCCGTTCTCAGCCATACGCTCGGCATAGAAGCCGTGTTCCATCGTGTAGCGGGTGGCGAGCAGCAGCGGCTTGACCCTACCGGCGGCCTTCAAGGCCGCTGCAGTCTCATCGATGATATGGATGAGTGGAGCTGAAACGCGTTCGGCAACCTGAGGCGCTATCAGGTGCATGGTGTTGGTGCAGATGAGCACGCATTCTGCCCCGGCGGCCTCCAGGCGCTGTGCGGCATCGCCGAGGCGATCGGCGGCATCGTTCCAGCGTCCAGCCTTCTGCAAGGCGACGATCTCTTCGAAGTTGACGGAGTACATCACCAGTTCGGCGGAGGAGAGGCCGCCCAGCCGCTCGCGGACCATTTCATTGATCAGGCGATAATAAACTGCAGAACTCTCGAAACTCATGCCGCCGATCAGGCCAATGGTGCGCATAATGCTGTTCTCCGCTCGTAGATTTTGATGGGAGGAATAGTGCGGTGATTCATCCGCCGTATGTTTGCGTTTTTTGAAGCTTATCAAGATCTATCTGCAAATGTTTGCGCATTTTTCGATTTATGTGCAAAATAACGGCGTGTATATGGAGATCGCCGCACATGCTGGACGAACGCGACCGAAAGATTCTCGAATTTTTGCAAGCGGATGCCGGCATCTCCGTCACCGAACTTGCCGATCGCGTTGCCCTGTCGGTGTCGGCCTGCTCGCGCCGCATACAGCGGCTTGAGGAAAGCGGGCATATCGCCCGACGCATCGTCGTGCTCGACCGCGAGAAGATGGGTGTGCCAACCACGGTCTATGCGATGATCAAGACGGCGCATCACGCAGACGAGTGGATCGAATCCTTCCGCAAAGTCATCGGTGATATCCCCGAGATCGTCGAGGCGCATCGGCTGACAGGCAATTACGATTATATCCTCAAGATCGTTCTGCCGCGTGTCGAGCATTATGACGTCATCTACAAGATGCTCGTGCGCAAGGTCGAACTGTTCGATGTTTCCGCATCGATCTCGATGGAGGAACTGAAAAGCGGCTCGTCCGTTCCGGTCGGATACGCACGGTAGGCACAATGGCGCGTAACAGTCGCAGGGGTGCCATGCAGAAAAGATAGTTGCTGCTTATCCTTCTCAACCCTACGTTTTTCCCGAAGCGTAGCCATGAGGTGTTGCCATGCAGGATCATCACATTGTCGTCGTCGGAGGCGGCTTTGGCGGATTGCAGCTCGTCAACGATCTGAAAGGTGCTCCCGTCCGCATCACGCTGATCGATCGGCGCAATCATCATCTGTTCCAGCCGCTTCTCTATCAGGTCGCGACCACTCTGCTCGCAACTTCCGAGATTGCCTGGCCGATCCGCAGCTTCTTCCGGGATCGGCCAGAAGTGACAACCTTGCTGGCGGAAGTCGTCGGTGTCGATAGTGATGCGCGTGAGGTTCTTTTGAAGGACGG
The DNA here is from genome assembly GCF_030182565.1 of Rhizobium centroccidentale. NCBI lineage: Bacteria > Pseudomonadati > Pseudomonadota > Alphaproteobacteria > Hyphomicrobiales > Rhizobiaceae > Rhizobium > Rhizobium centroccidentale. The sequence goes on from NZ_JAQJCG010000002.1 coordinate 332,920, forward strand.
GCAGAAGATCGGTTACGATACGCTGGTGCTGGCGACGGGTGCGACCCACGCCTACTTCGGTCATGATGAATGGGAGCCCGTGGCGCCCGGTCTGAAGACGCTGGAGGATGCGACGACCATTCGCCGCCGCGTTCTCCTGGCTTTCGAGCAGGCGGAGCTTGAAACCGATCCGGGGGCCCGCGAGGCGCTGTTGACCTTCGTGATCGTCGGCGCGGGTCCCACGGGCGTCGAGCTTGCCGGTATCATCTCCGAGCTGGCAAGAACGACGCTGCCGAAGGAGTTCCGCAATATCGACACCCGCAAGGCAAAGATCATCCTCGTCGAGGCCGGGCCGCGGGTATTGGCAGCCTTTGCCGAAGACCTTTCCGACTATGCTCGCAGGGAACTAGAGGTTCTAGGCGTCGAACTCCGCTTCGGTAAGCCGGTGACTTCCTGCAGCGCCGAAGGCGTGACGATCGACGACAGCTTCGTGCCGTGCCGCACCATCGTCTGGGCGGCTGGCGTCGAGGCGTCGCCAGCGGCGAAATGGCTCGGCATTCCCGCCGACCGCGCCGGCCGCGCCATAGTCGACAAGGAGCTGAGGGCGCCGGGCAAAGACAATATCTTCATCATTGGCGATACGGCGTTGGTCTTGCGCGAAGATGGCAGTCCGGTGCCGGGCATCGCTCCGGCAGCCAAGCAGCAGGGAGACTATGTTGCCAAGGTGATCAGGGCGAAACTGGCGGGTAAGCCGATGCCGGGGCCGTTCCGCTACAGGCATCAGGGTAGCCTCGCGACGATCGGCAAGAGTGCCGCTATCATCGATTTCGGCTGGCTGAAGCTCAAGGGGTGGATCGCCTGGTGGGTATGGGGCCTTGCCCACATCTACTTCCTGATCGGCGTTCGCTGGCGCATCGCGGTCGCCTGGAGCTGGCTGTGGATCTATATCAGCCGGCAGCACAGTGCCCGGCTGATCACGCAGCGGGAAAGCACGCGCGAAGAATAAAAGCATTCGCGAAGAATAAAGGAAGGGCGGCGTCCGGATCGGACGCCGCCCTTTTCGGCTTATGCCAGCGAAGCGATGTCGATCACGAAGCGGTAGCGGACATCGCTCCTCAGCACGCGCTCGTAGGCCTCGTTGATTTCCTGGATGTCGATCTTCTCGATCTCGGCGACGATGTTGTGCTCGCCGCAGAAGTCGAGCATTTCCTGGGTTTCCTTGATCGAGCCGATCATGGAACCGGAAAGGCTGCGGCGGCCGGGGATCAGCGAGAAGGCATGAACCGGAACCGCATGTTCGGGAACGCCGACCAGCACCATGCTGCCATCATACTTCAGCAGGTTCAGATAGGCGTTCCAGTCGATCGCCGTGCCAACCGTGTTGATGATCAGGTCGAAGGTGCCGGCGAGCTTGGTGAAGGTCTCGGCATCGCTGGTGGCGTAGTAGTCCTTCGCGCCCAGCTTGAAGCCGTCTTCCTTCTTCGACAGCGTCTGGCTGAGAACCGTGACGTCGGCGCCCATGGCGTGAGCCAGCTTCACGCCCATATGGCCGAGGCCGCCCATGCCGACGATCGCGACCTTCTTGCCCGGTCCGGCCTTCCAGTGGCGCAGCGGCGAAAAGAGCGTAATACCGGCGCAGAGCAGCGGTGCGCCCGAATCGAGCGGAATGTTGTCCGGGAAGGAGAGAACGTAGCCTTCCTTGACGACGATCGAGTCGGAATAACCGCCGAAAGTCGGCGTCTTGCCGTCGGCCTCGACATCGTTATAGGTCTGAACGAGGCCCGGCATGTAATGTTCGTAGTCGAGGTCGCGCGTGGCGCAGGTCGTGCAGGAATCGACGAAGCAGCCGACGCCGACGCGGTCGCCGACCTTGAACTTCGTGACCTCGGAACCGACGGCGGTCACGACACCGGCAACTTCGTGGCCCGGCACCATCGGATATTTCGAGCCGCCCCATTCGTTGCGGGCCTGGTGAATGTCGGAATGGCAGACGCCGCAATATTGGACGGAGATGACAACGTCGTCCGCGTTCGGGTCGCGGCGCTCGAAAGTAAATGGCGTGAGCGGCTTGGACGCGTCGGTCGCTGCATAACCCTTTGCGATAGGCATGGGAGATTTCCTTATCTTTTCGGATGGGTTGGGAGTAGAATTTAGATGGCCCACCATGCATCAGGACCGGGCCACAGCGTTAGAGCGATCCTGCAAGCTTTATGTACGATCCTGCGAATCTAAATGCGCGGCAGGTCTTTCGCGATCGAACGGTGTTACCTAGATAGACATCGATATCTGCTCGAAAACAGTTGGTTGCGCATGACACTGCCTTTCAATCCCAATCAGGAACTCGCATCGATCGTTGCACGTTTCGCTCCGAGCGACGGCGAACACCGTACGCCGATAGACAATCTTAATCTCTACCGGCAGTCGGCCGCGACCGTGTGGCAGCATGGGGCTTATCGGCCCTGTTTTGCAATCGTGGTCCAGGGACGCAAGAACCTGACAATCGGCGCCGAGACCTACAATTACGGGGTCGGCGAGTATATTTTGACCGCGCTCGACCTTCCGGTCTCGACACAGGTAACCAATGTCGGCAGCGATGCGCCTTATCTTTGTTTTGGCATGGCGCTCGACAGCGAACGGTTGAAGGAGTTGCTGTCGCGTGTCAGCATTCCGAAGCAGGCGCTGACTGCCGAGCCTGTGCGTGGCATCGCGGTCAATGCGGCCTCGCCGGAACTGCTGGATGCTTCGCTGCGGCTGCTCCGGTTGCTCGATCGGCCGGAAGATATTCCGGCTATGGCGCCATTGATCGAGCAGGAAATCCTCTATCGTCTGCTGACCGGTCCGAATGGCCCTCGGCTGCTGCAGATCGCGATGGCGGAGAGCCAGAGCAACCGGGTGGCGCGTGCCGTCGCCTGGCTCCGCGGCAACTATACACAGCCGTTGCGCATCGAGGAACTCGCCGAGCGTGTCGGCATGAGCGTTTCCTCGCTCCATCATCATTTCAAGACTGTTACGGCCCTATCACCGATGCAGTATCAGAAGCAGCTTCGGCTGCATGAGGCGCGGCGGCTTATGATCGTCGAGCAGCTCGATGTCGGCTCTGCCGGGCACCGTGTTGGCTATCAGAGCCCTTCGCAGTTCAGCCGCGAATATAGCCGTCTCTACGGTCTTCCTCCTCTGAAGGATGTCGAGGCGATGCGCAACAATGCGGTGGCGGCCGAGTAGGTGATGTTTCTGACCGATCATTTGCGTCAAGCTTTCTCGACAACTGACCGGCTCGTGGCAGTTGCCACCGTTTAGCAGTCCTGGCAAGCACTCTCTTTTAACGCAGTGCAGCAACGAATTCCGCTTGACGGCTGCATCGGTGTCCTGCATAAAGCGCCGCGAACCGTACCGTACGGTACGCATTTGGGAGTGGCCATCGTGCTGAGCGAAGTAGGACAGTCGAGCGAGTTTTCGCCGCGCCAGAACGCAGTTCTGGAGCAGGCGCTGCGTCTGCTCGTCGACGGCGGCGAGAAGGCGTTGACGACCTCCGGCGTCGCACGCGCGGCCAATTGCTCCAAGGAAAGTCTTTACAAGTGGTTCGGCGACCGCGATGGCCTGCTGTCTGCGATGATTACCTATCAGGCCAGCAAAGTTCGCACCTTCGAGCGCAATGGCGAGCGACTGAATACAGCAAGCCTGCATGACCACCTCGTCATTTTCGCCCGCGACCTGCTGGAGGTTTTGGCCGGCGACGTCTCGCTTGCCTTGAACCGCCTGGCAATCGGCCAATCGAACCGCGACGGCTCCAAGCTCGGTAAGCTCCTGCTGGAGCGCGGGCGCCGGCAGATCGACCGCCGTGCCATCGGTCTCATCGACGCCGGCAAGCGGGCAGGGTTACTGCGCTTTACCGATGCTGACGAAGCATATCACACGCTTTATGGGCTCATCGTCTCCGATCTGCATGTGCGCATGCTGCTCGGCGAGCCCGGTTTGAAGGATACGAGCCGTCAGGCTGAGAAGGCGGTCAGCGCCTTCCTCAAGCTTTACGGCACGGAGAAGGTATTGGCGGAAGCAGCAGCGACCGTCTGACAATTTAAAATCTGCACACAGACAAGCAAAGGGAAGGACAAACAATGCGCGTCTATTACGATCGTGATGCCGATCTCAACCTCATCAAGTCGAAGAAAGTCGCCGTCATCGGCTACGGTTCGCAGGGCCGCGCTCACGCGCTGAACCTGAAGGACAGCGGCGCACAGAACCTTGTGATCGCGCTGAAGGCCGGCTCCCCTACGGTCAAGAAGGCCGAAGCCGACGGCTTCAAGGTCATGACCGTTGCCGAAGCTGCAGCCTGGGCCGACCTGATGATGATGGCGACCCCGGACGAACTGCAGGCCGACATCTACAAGGCCGACATCGCTCCGAATATCCGTGACGGCGCTGCGATCGCTTTCGCCCACGGCCTCAACGTTCACTTCGGCCTCATCGAGCCGAAGGCTTCGGTCGACGTCGTCATGATCGCTCCGAAGGGCCCGGGCCACACGGTTCGCGGCGAATACCAGAAGGGCGGCGGCGTTCCTTGCCTCGTTGCCGTTCACCAGAACGCCTCCGGCAATGCGCTTGAACTTGCTCTCTCCTACGCCTGCGGCGTCGGCGGCGGCCGTTCGGGCATCATCGAAACCAACTTCCGCGAAGAGTGCGAAACCGACCTCTTCGGCGAACAGGTCGTTCTCTGCGGCGGTCTCGTCGAGCTCATCCGCGCCGGCTTCGAAACGCTGGTTGAGGCCGGCTACGCGCCGGAAATGGCCTACTTCGAGTGCCTGCACGAAGTGAAGCTGATCGTCGACCTGATCTATGAAGGCGGCATCGCCAACATGAACTACTCGATCTCGAACACGGCCGAGTGGGGCGAATACGTCACCGGTCCGCGCATCATCACCGAAGAAACCAAGGCTGAGATGAAGCGCGTCCTCAAGGACATCCAGACCGGCAAGTTCACCTCCGAGTGGATGCAGGAATACCGTTCGGGTGCTGCCCGCTTCAAGGGTATCCGCCGCAACAACGACAGCCACCAGATCGAAGAAGTCGGCGCCAAGCTGCGCGGCATGATGCCCTGGATCGGCAAAAACAAGCTGGTCGACAAGTCGGTCAACTAAGCTTTTCGGCATAGCCGGATTGGAGGGTCGGAGCGCAAGCTCCGGCCTTACTCGTATGCTGATCCGAGAAAAATTCCATTGTCGGAAAGTATGTCGTTTGCTTCTTCGAGGTATTTGTTAATTTCTATTATGAAGTCGTTTAATCTCAATAATTTCTCCGGGTCTTTGTCCGATTTCAGTGTTATTGCGACGTCTATTTCTTCCTTGTTCTCCATTACTTTCAGTATGTCTGTATAACCGTAGAGGAGCATTCCAACATCTTTGATGATCTCAATTTCGACGCTGTGGATTATGTTTCCTATTAATTTCCAGCAGGAAATCTTGTGATCCGTCGATAGGGAGGAAGAGGTTGGCATCCGATGGACAAATTCATGAGCCTTCAAGATATCTTGGCTTTTTGTAAGTTCAGCCAGACGCCTGATAGAAATTGCCAGTACGATAAGGTCTTTTTTGCAGAGTTCAGACGAGATTGTGTAGTATTCGCCATAACCGAATATTTTTAGTGGACGGGATGTTGAATAAGCAGCAAGACGGGCGAGTGCCTCGACCGAATCTTCATATGCAAGTCTACAAAGGGCCGCATTCATTCTTATCCGTGATTTCGGCGGTTTATTCATAGGCTTGAGCTACCAATTATCGGAAAGTTGCTAATTTCTCTACTAGGAGCGAAGCCGCTATTGTTTCTTGCGAAAATAGACCACGCGGTCGAGATCCTTGAAATGGGCGTCCAGCGTCAGCACGTCAGCGTCGTGCAGCTCGGCGGTCGCGTAGATGATCGCGTCGGCGAGTGCGAGTTTATACTTTGCCGAAACTTCAGCGGCACGGCGGGCAAGAGCGGTATCGAGAGGAGCGACAATGCAGGTAGCGGTATAGGCGAAGAAGGAATCGACTGCATCCTCGTCGCGCTCGCGTTCCAGCCATTTGGCAAGTTCGAGCTGGACGATGGTGGGAACGATACATTCGCTACGCGCAGGCATTTCGCTCTGAAGCCGATCTGCCGCCGGACCTTGGGTCAGCCACTCTATCCATGCCGAGCTATCAACGACGCGCATCAGAACCGGTCTTTCCGGTCACGGTAATTGCCGGGGTTGGTACCCTTCGCCATGCCCTTGAGATCAGCAAGTTCAGGTACGGGAATGAGCAGCACGCCTTTCCCCTTCGGAATGAAGACGAACTCCTGGCCTGCGCTCCAATGCTGCTGGTCGCGAACTTCTTTCGGGATCGATATCTGAAATTTCGAGGACAGGGTAGCGGTCGCCATTCTTACGTTCTTTCGATCGATGAATACAACGTAAGAATAACACCCGAGGAGAGAAATGTGTAGGCCATTTCAGACACGGTCTGAGCATCGATGACCGGCAGGCACTGACCAGTTTCGAGATTTGTCTGTCACCGTGACAAACAAATTAGGTCAGCATTGTTGACTTATCTTTTGTTGCGTGATCTTGTGGCGCAAAGACCAAAAATTACGAGGAAGCCCCATGTTGAATTGGGAAAATATCTTTGCGACGCGCTCGAGCCGTATGCGCGCCTCTGAAATCCGCGAGCTGCTGAAGCTGTTGGAGCGGCCTGACATCATCTCTTTCGCCGGTGGCATTCCCGATCCCGCATTGTTTCCGGATGCCGAATTCAAGCAGGCCTATGCCGACATCTTTTCCGGCTCGACTGTAAATGCAGCACTGCAATATTCGGTCAGCGAAGGTTACAAACCGCTGCGCGAATGGCTTGTCGGCCAGATGGGCGCGCTCGGCATTCCCTGTGAGCTCGAAAATGTCTTCATCGTTTCCGGTTCGCAGCAGGGGCTCGATTATCTCGGCAAGCTCTTCCTGTCGCCGAAGGATACGGCGCTGGTGACGGCGCCCACCTATCTCGGCGCGCTGCAGGCTTTCAACGCCTATGAGCCGACGTATGACCAGCTGACGCCGAACGGCAATCGCACGCCGGATTCCTATCGCGCCGCGGCTTCGCAGGCAGGCGGCAGGGTGAAGTTTGCCTATCTCTCGGCCGATTTCGCCAACCCGACGGGCGAGACGGTCGATCTGGCGGGCCGCGAGAAGCTGCTCGATCTCGCTGAAGAGCTCGATATCGCCGTCATCGAAGACGCCGCCTATCAGTCGCTGCGTTATGACGGCGAGCCGGTCGCGCCGATCCTGTCGCTGGAAATCGCGCGCAAGGGCAGCATCAACGACACGCGCACGATCTATTGCGGCAGCTTCTCCAAGACGCTGGCGCCCGGCCTTCGCGTCGGCTTCATCGTTGCCAATGCGCCCGTCATCCGCAAGCTGGTGCTGATGAAGCAGGCGGCCGACCTGCATTCCTCGACCATCAACCAGATCGCGATCCATCAGGTCGCCGAGCGCGGTTTCGATGCGCAGGTTGCCAAGGTCCGCAAGACCTATAGCCACCGCCGCGACTGCATGCTGGCGGCGCTTGCGAAATACATGCCTGACGGTACGAGCTGGACGAAGCCGCAAGGCGGCATGTTCGTCTGGATCACCTTGCCGAAGGGCATGGATGGCGCGAAGCTGCTCGCGCGGTCGCTGGAAACGGCGAAAGTCGCCTTCGTGCCCGGGCAGGCCTTCTTCGCCGACGGTTCGGGCGCGAACACTTTCCGCGTCAGCTTCTCCTGCGCCAATGACGAGATGATCGAAGAGGGTATCTCGCGGCTCGGCAAGCTGATTGCGGGTGAAATCGGGGCGATGGCGGCTTAAGCCGCCACGCCGTTTTTCTTCACTTCGCCAGATGCGGGCTGATCAGAGCCAGATCAGCCTCACTCAGCCTGTCGCTGGCCGTATTGCGCTGGTGCCAGTAGGGATACATCAGCGGCTGCAGGCTGACGTCATCGAGCCGCTTGCGTTCTTCGTCCGTCAGCTTCAGCTCGGCGCTGGCAAGATTGTCCTTGAACTGCGCCTTGGTGCGGCCGCCGATGATGACTGAGGTCACACCCTTGCGGCCGATGAGCCAGGCAAGTGCCACCTGGGCTGCCGAAACGCCGCGACCATCCGCGATTTCCACCAGCGTCTCGACGATATTCCACAGGCGGTTTTCATCGCGGATCGGAGGTTCCGTCCATCCGGCGAACTGGCGTGTACCCTCCGGCGTTGCCTGATTGCGGCGATGCTTGCCTGAGAGCAGGCCGCCCGCAATCGGGCTCCAGACGAGAATGCCGAGGCCTTGGTCGATACTAACAGGCACCAGCTCGTTTTCCGCGTCGCGGGCTTCCAGCGTGTAGTGGATCTGCTGGCTGACGAAGCGTTCGCGCTTGTCGCGCTCACTGACGCCCAGCGCCTTCATGATGTGCCAGCCGGAAAAGTTCGAGCAGCCGATATAGCGGACCTTGCCCTGACGAACCAAGGTGTCGAGCGCTTCCATCGTCTCTTCCAGCGGTGTCTGTCCGTCCCATTCATGCAGCTGATAGAGATCGATCACATCGGTCTTCATGCGCTTGAGGCTTGCTTCGCAGGCCTGAATGAGGTGCTGGCGGGATGAGCCGACATCGTTGACACCAGGCCCCATCGGGAAGCGTGCCTTGGTGGCGATGAGCACGCCGTTCTTGCGCGGGCCGCCGATGATCTCGCCGAGGATTTCTTCCGACGCACCTTGGGAGTAGACATCGGCCGTATCGAGCAGGTTGACGCCGGCATCCACGCACATGTCGACAAGCTTCTTGGCTTCCTTGACGCCAAGGTCGCCAACGGTTTTTGCCCATCCAACTCCGCCGAAGGTCATGGTGCCCATGGTGATGGTGGAAACTTTGAGGCCGGAGCGGCCAAGCAGGCGATATTCCATAGATCTGTCCTCCTCGATCCCGTCTGAAATACGTGCCTCAGAAAATAGTGCCGGATCGCGGCGGTCAAGATTCAATCATCATACGAACGGCAATCTATTCAAATTCAACTGTCACAATCATGTTAAACCCTGCGTCTAGACAACCTCGTACAACCTAGCCGAGGACGTTTTCATGAAGACCTTTGTTTCCGCCATTGCCGGCCTGTTGGCCATCGCCCTTTTCTCCGGAAGCGCCAACGCCGCCGATCTCGTCCTCTATACCAGCCAACCGAATGCCGATGCGCAGGCGACCGTCGATGGTTTCATGGCCGCCAATCCCGGTATCAAGGTCGACTGGGTTCGTGATGGCACGCCGCAGATCATTGCCAAGCTGCAGGCTGAAATGCAGGCTGGCGCTCCGGTGGCCGATGTCCTGCTGATCGCCGATACGGTGACGCTGGAGCGCTTGAAGGAAGCCGGCAAGCTGCTCGCCTACAAGTCGCCGGAAGCCGCAAACTACGATCCGTCGCTCTATGACGCCGGCGGCTATTATTATTCCACCAAGCTGATCACGACCGGCATCGTCTACAACACGGCTGCCGCGATGAAGCCGACAAGTTGGCAGGATCTGGTCAAGCCGGAAGCCAAGGGTCTCGTCGCCATGCCGAGCCCGCTGGCTTCGGGCGCCGCTCTCATCCACGCGCAGACGCTCGCCGGCGTCGGCAGTCTCGGCTGGGATTATTACAAGAACCTCGCCGACAATGGCGCGATCGCCTCGGGTGGCAACGGCGCCGTGCTGAAGTCGGTCGCGTCTGGCGAGAAGGCCTATGGTATGATCGTCGACTACATGCCGATCCGCGAAAAGGCCAAGGGTGCTCCGCTGGAATTCGTCTTTCCGAAGGAAGGCGTTTCGGCCGTGACCGAGCCCGTCGGCATCCTTGCCGGCACGCAGCATGCCGATGCCGCCAAGAAGTTCGTCGATTATGTTCTTTCCGAAAAGGGCCAGGAAGGCTTCCTGAAGCTCGGCTACATTCCGGCCCGCAACGGCACGCCGCTGCCGGAAGGCTTCCCGGCACGTGACAGCATCAAGGTTTTGCCGTTGAATGCCGCCGATGCTCTCAAGAACACGGATCAGGACCTCAAGACCTTCTCCACCTACTTCAAGTCGAAGTAATCCAACCCGGATTTGGAATGTATCGATATGTGCGTCGAGGAAACAGCCAGCCGGCCTGGCTGTTTCCTTTTGTTGTTGCCGTCGTGCTCTTGCTCAGCGTTTTGCCGCTGGCGCGGCTGGCGTTTGCCGGCATCGAGGCGCTGCTCAGGGGTGGTGTCTATGAGCTCATCACCGATCCCTCCCTCTGGCGCTCGGCCTGGTACACGATCGAGACGGCCGTGCTCGGCACCATTGTTTCTGTCTTGCTTGGTTGTCTCTTCGCATTCCTGCTGACGTTGACGGATCTGTCGGGCAGGGGGCTGCTCGGCTTCCTCTTCGTATTGCCCATGATGATCCCGCCGCAGGTGACGGCACTCGCCTGGGTGCAGATGTCCGGACCGTCGAGCCCCTTGCTGAAAGCGTTGCATATCGCGCCGCCGCTCGGCTCGCCGCAGCCGCTGTATTCGGTTGGCGGCATCGCGCTGCTCTACGGCGTTCAACATGCACCGCTTGTCTATCTCGCCCTGCGCGCCGGCCTGTTGGCGCTTCCGCGCGATGGTGTCGAGGCCGCGAGGCTTTCCGGCGCGTCCGGCCTGCGCGTCTTCCGCGATATCATCCTGCCCTTGTCTCTGCCCGGTGTCATTGCCGGAGCCGCGATTGCCTTCGTCTCGTCCATCGGCAATTTCGGCATTCCGGCGATCCTTGGCATTCCCGCCTCAATCTATACGCTTTCAACCGTGATCTTCACGAAGTTCTCCAATTTCGGGCCGAGGACATTCGGCGATATCGCCGTACTCTCAATGATGATTGCCGTCATTGCCGTTGCCGGTCTTGCCGTGCAGGGCAGGGCCTTGAAGGGGCGTGATTACCGCGTCATCGGTATTTCCGGCGCGACGGCTGCCTTTTCGCTCGGCCGCTGGCGCTTTCTGGCGTTGCCGGCGCTCTATGCCATCCTCTTCGTCATGCTCGTTGCTCCCTTTCTGGCGCTGGTCGCAGGCGCGCTGGTGCCGGCTTACGGCGTGCCGCTCACCTTCAAGACGGCGTCGCTCAACGCCTTTACGGAAATCCTGTTTCGGCAGAGCATAACCCGCACCGCTTTTTCCAATTCGCTGTTTCTTGCCGGCATGACGGCGCTCGGTCTCCTGCTGGTGACAGTGCTCGTGGCCTATGCGCTGACGCGGCGCAAGGACATGCTGAGCCGCATCGTCGGCGGCATGATCGAGATCCCTTACTCGCTTCCGGGCATCATCATCGCCGTCTGTTTCATTCTGGTGTTCGCAGCACCGCTGCCAATCCTCAACGTCACGCTTTACGGGACGATCTGGATCATTCTGCTTGCCTATTTCTCCGCCTATTTCGCGGTCAGCCTGAAGCCGGTCATGAGCGCCTTCCTGCAGCTTGATCCGGCACTGGAGGAGGCGGCGCGACTTTCCGGAGCCGGCTTTTTCCGCCGCTTGATCGATATCATCGTGCCGCTGATCGCGCCGGCGGCGAGCGCATCGGTGATCCTTGTCTTCCTCATCGCCTGCAACGAGCTAACCGTTTCGGCGCTGCTCTGGTCGGCCGGCACGCAGACGCTCGGCGTCGTTATCTACAATCTCGACGACGGCGGCAGCGCCGATCTTGCCTCGGCCATGTCGGTCATCGTCATCGCCATGGTGGTCGTCATGATGGTGCTTCTGGAAATCATGGCTAAGCGCCTGCCGAAGGGAGTGGTGCCTTGGCGAAACTGATCCTCAATCATGTCAGCAAGGATTTCGGCACGGACGGACGCGCCGCGGTCAATGCGTTATCGCTCGATGTCCGTGAAGGCGGCTTCCTGGCGCTGCTTGGTCCCTCGGGCTGCGGCAAGACGACCGTGCTTCGAATGATAGCCGGTTTCGAGCAACCGACCGATGGCTCCATCCACCTCGGCGAACGGCTGCTTGCGGACGCAGTGAATATGCTGCCGCCGGAGCGGCGCAACATGGCGATGGTGTTCCAATCCTATGCGCTCTGGCCGCATATGAACGTCGCTGACAATGTCGGTTATCCGCTGAAGGTACGCGGCATCTCCGGCGAGGGCTACCGCGAGAAGGTGCGCGAGGCCTTGGCGACGGTGCGTCTTGGCGACTATGCGGAACGCAGGCCCGCCGATCTCTCCGGTGGCCAACGGCAGCGCGTGGCGCTTGCCCGCTGCCTGGTGACATCGCCCGATGTCGTGCTGCTGGACGAGCCGCTGGCTAACCTCGACCGTCATCTGAAGAAGGAGATGGAGGAGACCTTTCGCGAATTCCACCAGCGCTCCGGCGCCACCATGGTCTATGTCACGCACGACCAGAGCGAAGCGATGGCGCTTGCGACCGATGTTGCCGTCATGTCCGAAGGGCGGCTGCTGCAGGTGGCGCCGCCGGCGGAGATCTATGCGCGCCCTGAAGGGAAGATGGTCGGCGGCTTGGTCGGGCAGGGCGCCATTCTGTCGCTCGCTTTTCCCGATGGCGGTCTGCGCCGCATCGACTGGTCGCTCTTCCGAGGCCTGTGGGAGAATCGAACGGGCGGCTCGACAAGCGCGGATATCCTCGTGCGACCGGAGGATGTGATTGCCGCCGGCGAGGGCATTTCCTGCCGTGTCGATTCCGTCCTTTATGAGGGTGAGCGCTATGCACTGAGGCTGTCGATGCCGGATGGGCAGATGCTGCGTGCCTATAGCCGCGAGCCTGTCGCCGCGGGCGACGACTATCGAGTTGCCATTCGCTCAGCCTGGCGGCTTTGATCGGTAGGGGACAAGATGGTTGTTCCCTGCCGCCTCCTATGCTTGATTTGCTCGATGTCACGAAGGGGAGTCGCGCATGTCCGATCATAGCTTTCCGATTTTCGATCTCGGCGCCTTCGAAGCAGCCGATCATGACGAGAAAAAGCGGCTGGGCGCGGAGGTGGACCGGATATGCCGCTCGACCGGCTTCCTGGCGATTGCCAACCACGGCGTCGCGGATGCCGTGATCGCCGAGGTCTGGAAGAAGACGCAGACTTTTTTCGATCTGCCGTCTGAGGTGAAGCAGAAGGCGAAAACGCTCTATCCCGGCTATCCCTACGGCTATCTCGGACCGGGCACAGAGGCGCTTGCAAAATCGCGCAACGTGGACACGCCGCCGGATCTGAAGGAAAGCTTCAATGGCGGCCCGCTTTCCGTACCCTCAGGCATGACAGATACTGAAGCACTCGGCTTCTGTTATGCCGCGACCATCTGGCCGGAGGGGCCTGAAGGATTCGCGGACGCATGGAAGGCTTATTATCGGGCGATGGAAGATTTGGCAGCGCGTATCATGCGCGTCTTCGCAACGGCGCTTGGCCTCGACGGGCATTTCTTCAATGCCTATGTGGATGCGCCGATCAGTGCGCTAAGGGCGTTGAATTATCCCGAACAGCACGTGCCGCCGCAGCCGGGCCAGCTTCGCGCCGGCGCGCATACCGATTACGGCAGCCTGACGATTCTCCTGCCGCAGCCTGGCTCAAAGGGCCTTGAGATCATCGCTCCCGATGGCAACTGGACGCCGGTGCCGCCGGTGGAGGGCGCTTTCGTCATCAATATCGGCGACCTGATGGCGCTCTGGACCAATGATCGCTGGGTTTCCACCGTGCATCGTGTCGTCAATCCGCCGCCGGAGGAGGGCGGCATGCAGCGCCGCCAGTCTCTGGCCTTCTTCCATCAGCCGAACTGGTTTGCCGAAATCGCCTGCCTGCCGTCGTGCCTGAAGGAAGGCGAGGAGCCGAAATATGCTCCCGTTCTTTCCGGCCCGTATCTGATGGGCAAGTTCAAATCGACGGTAACAGCCAAAGCCGGATGATGCGACTATAATAAGCCGGCTCACATTCTTCTTAAATTGGAATGCTTCATGTCCCTGCGCCTTGCGACTTTCAACGTCGAAAACCTTCTGACCCGTTTTGATTACACTGGTTTTCGCAATCAGTTGCGCCAGGATCGCGTGTTGCAGCTCTTCGATGTTCGTAATGAAGAGATCTATCAGCAGTTGGAAGCGGCGCGTGTGATTGCGGCGACTGACGACACCAGGCAGATGACGGCGCTCGCGATCGCGGATGCCGATGCCGATATCATCTGTCTGCAGGAGGTCGACAACATGGCGGCGCTGCAGGCTTTCGAATATGGTTATCTCTACCGCATGGTCGGCAACGGCTATCGGCAGAAATTTCTGATCGAAGGCAATGACAGCCGCGGCATCGATGTCGCCGTGATGATGCGCGAGGAAACACGCGACGGTCAGCCGATCGTTCTCAATGATATCAAGAGTCACGCCATGGTGACCTACGGCAATTTCGGCCTTTTCAACGACGAGCTGGCGGAGCTCGGCCTTCATTCGGAGGACAAGATCTTCAAGCGCGATTGTCTGGAACTGCGTCTCCATATTGGCGGTGTGCCGTTCTCGCTCTATGTCATCCATCTGAAATCGATGGGACCGGCACGTGAAGGGGTGGATGGACGTCATGCGACCATGGCGATACGCCGGGCCGAGACCATGGCGGTTCGCCGCATCATCGAAGATCGTTTCGGCGCCGGCCACACAGCAACGAAGAATTTCGCCATCTGCGGCGACATGAACGACTATCAGGAATGGATCGATGTCATCGGCACACGCCGCACCGGCTATCGCTTCGAACCGCGCAGCGAGGAGAAAGGGAGCGCACTCGATGTCTTCAGCCATGACGGTTTCGCCGAAAACGTCATGCGGCGGCGCGACGAGCTTGACCGCTGGACACTTTACCACGCCCGCGGACCGCAGGAGCAGCGGCTTTGCCAGCTCGACTATATCTGGCTCTCTCCGGCGCTGGCTCGCGCCAATGCGACGCGCGTGCCCGATGTCGTCCGCTCGGGCCAGCCCTTCCGCACTATTTTCCCACCGGGGCAGGAGGTAGAGCGCTATCCACGCGTCGGCTGGGACAGGCCGAAAGCCTCCGACCATTGCCCCGTCGTCATGACATTGGATTTGATATGACCCTTTCAGAACAGAACGACGTGGCCGCCTGGCCGCCGGAAAGCACCGTGTTCCCTATCTCCAGCATCGACCTTGCCGTGTTTCCGGGCGAACATCCGTTTCACCTGCGTGAGCAGGAGGCAGCGCGGGAGAACTGGGCAAGGGAAATTGCCGCCAATCCATCACTCTATGACGGTCGCATGATCTTTCAGCACAGGCTGTCGCTTACAGGCGGTGCAGTGAAGGGGGAGGCCTATGTAACACCCTTCTCGACATTTCTCCTGTGGCGAAAGCAGCGGCAGCCAGGAGCTTTTCACCTTTTTGCCTTTCCCGTCATCGTATCGTCGGACGGAGCGATCATCGCGATACGCATGGCCTCCCATACCGCAAATCCCGGTCAGGTCTATTGCGCCTCCGGATCGATGGATGAGAGCGATATCGTCGACGGGCACGCCGATGTCGAAGGCAATATGCGGCGTGAGGTGTTGGAGGAGACTGGTCTCGATCTACGTGATGCCGCTCCGGTATCCGGATATCACGCAATGCATATAAGGCGTTCGGTGACGCTTCTTCGCGTCTTCCGTTTTCCATGGACGGCCGAGGATATGCTTCGGCGGATCGAGGCGCATATGCTCGTTTCCGAAGAGGACGAGGTCGATGGCGTGGTCGCTATTCGATCGGCCGACCCAACGGCGCATCCCTATAACATTGCGATGCGTCCCATTCTCGCCTGGTTCTTTGGCGGCGGCCAATAGCTTGGGCTTGCGCTAGGGTCGCTTGCCGGTATGAATAATCAAATCTGGAAATACGGATGGAGGTCAGATTGGCACGCAGCTACAGTGTCTATGATGTGTTCACCGACAGCAAACTGGCGGGCAATCCACTCGCGATCATCTTCGATGCCGAGGGGTTGAGCGACGAAGCGATGCAGGCGATCGCCAGGGAGATGAACCTTTCCGAGACCGTATTCGTGCTGCCGCCGCAAAATCCTGCCCATACGGCGAACCTGCGGATATTCACGCCCGGTCGCGAACTACCTTTTGCCGGGCATCCGACCGTCGGCACAGCGATCGCCTTGGCGGAGAAGGCCCATGCCAATCATGGCGGAGATCTCGATCTCGTTTCCGTTCTCGACGAGCGCGTCGGGCCGGTGCGCTGCGCCATCAAGCTGAGACAGAACAAGGCGAGCTTTGCGGAATTCGATCTGCCGAAAAAGTCGCAGGAGATCCTTCTGCCGCTCGACAGAGCCGATATAGCCAATGCGCTCAGCCTGAAAATCACCGAGATCGGCTTCGAAAACCATGTTCCTTCCATCTGGAGTGCCGGTGTGCCGTTCCTTCTGGTGCCGGTGCATGATGTTGGCGCGGCGGAAAGGCTGGAATTCGATTTGCAGCTCTGGGAAAAGACGGTGCCTTTCGTCGATGGCGCGCTTGCCTCGGCTTTCATTTATTGTCGTGGTGGCGTCAATCACGTTGCCAAATTCCACGCGCGCATGTTCCCTGTGGGAATGGGTATAGTCGAGGATCCGGCGACGGGAGCCGCGGTGGCGGCGCTGTCCGGTGCGATCAATCAGTTCGATGCTTTGCCGGATGGGCATCATCCTGTTGTCATAGAGCAGGGCATCGAGATGGGACGGCCGTCGCTGATTCATCTTCACCTCGATATCAATGGTGGCCTGATCGCCAATGCTCGCATCGGCGGCCAGGCGGTGCGCGTTGCGTCAGGAATTCTTGAGCTTTGATTTTATTGAGTTTTCGGCTCCCTCTGAAATTTTTTTGACAAAAAAACAAAGAAAATTCGTCTGGCCGCTGGACAATCAAACCGATCCTATTTATATGCCCGGTCACGCCGCCAGCAAGCGGTACGGGTGATTAGCTCAGTTGGTAGAGCAGCTGACTCTTAATCAGCGGGTCGTAGGTTCGAGCCCTACATCACCCACCAAAAACTCCTTGAAAACGTTAGATAATTCGAAACGTCTCGAGGGTTTTCGGCCGTCCGGTTTCCAGCAGATTGGCGACGGCTTCCAATTCAAGTTCCGTGCTATTCCGGAATGCAGCGGGCTCGATCTTGCTCCAGCGGCTTTCCATGAGCCTCATCGCATCCCGCGCCAACTGCGCGGCGCGACTTCCTTCCCGTAACCGCAGCGATTTTCTCCGCACTCACTTCATTCGAAGCCTGACGCATCTCGCCCGGAACAAGATTTCCACGGTTTTTTAGGTACGGCAGGACGATGAATTTTTTGGTGGTGCTCATCTGCGTCTTCCTTCATGTTCTATAAATGTTCTCATTTTAAGAAGAGTCAAGCCTGAGAGAACTGGCGAGGTAGAGGCCTTGCTAATGCAACTGAGGGTATGAGAAAGATAGCTTGAGAAAATCCAGGCGAGCCGATCAAAATGTGTGAAGCAATGAAAGTGAAAACAGTCCGCTGGGCTGGCCGGGTCGCGGCGACCTTGTTCCTCGCTTTGCTTTTCCTCGCATTCTTGTCCGTCTTTTCAACAACGTTTGGGTACGGCTACTTGCCATCCACGTATTGGGCGGACGCGACGAGCTCCATTCGCATGGTGGTAGGCCTTGTCACGGCATTGTTGTCCGTCGTCGCCGTAGTCAAAGGTTTGCATGCCGTTGAAGGAGAAGTGAGGAAGATCGCTGCTGTATTGATAGCGCCGTTTTTCGGCTATTTTCTGGGAAGCGTGTCGATTCTTGTCAGTGGCCCCATGGTTGCGGCTGCAGTTGCCGGTCATCACGTTGAGCTCATTTACAAGGTGGCGGAAGCTAATGGAAAGGACCATCGGGGCTGCCGTTCACCGGTGGACCTCCAGGGGCTACCGCTTTTTTTTAAGAGTCTATGCCGAGTTTCGGATGACTTAAGGCTAACGCTCGCGCCCGGCACTCAAATTGTCATTGAGGGGAGAGGTACGAGCCTCGGCGCCTATGTGACGGCGTTTCATCATGTGGGATCATGAGACTTCTGGCTGTTTTGATCCTCATTTTCTTGGTCACGTCACCCACACTTGCGGAACAATCTGTAACGGCGAAGGTCTCTGTCTGCTTCACGCCGGCCGAACAATGCGAAGGGCGCATCGTGAATGCGATCGATCTCACCGGGCGCCGCTGGGCGCACAAAAATGACACCAATGCCGGTTTCCAATTCTTGTTATGTTCACGTGGTTTCCAGGGTGAGTTAGCGGCACCATTGGAAACCGGTATCCTTGGAATGCAGTCTCTTCCGAAAAATTTTGATTACTCTTAATCAGCGGGTCGTAGGTTCGAGCCATACATCACTCACCAAAAATTCCTTGAAAACGTTAGATAATTTGTGACGTGTCAAGGGTTTTCGGCTGCCCGATTGTCGGTCAGTCGGAGAGCCTGCCTAGCAGAAGACCGGTAAACAGCCCGAGTAGCGCCGTCACGATCAGGACCGAGCTCGTGGCTGTCGGATTTTCCTTTGCCACCTGCACCACGTTTCGGCCCTCGGAACGAGCATGGTCGGCTATAGTCGCAACTTTTCCCCTTGTCGAAGAAAGGGCCTCGTCGGCACGATCCGCGGCGCTGTCGATGCGCCTTGCCAATTCGGTGGAGAGCTTATCGATCTGGCTGCGGAGCTCGTTGAGCTGAGCGTTGATATCCTTGTCCAGCGCGACGTCGGCCATGGTGCCCTCCTTGATTGCGAGTAAGTTCCTCCAGGAACGAACGGAAGCTTGCTTTGGTTCCCGTCAGGTTGAACGACGTCTTTCGCAGTTGGAGAAGTTTTGAAACGGCCACGAAGCGGCCGGTATGCCAATGGCTTCAGCGCAGATGCAGGAGAAACGCGGTTGGCGCAGATATCGACATCGTGAAAAGAAATAGGGAAAGCCCATATTTCAGTCTTCGCATGCGGCGCGTCTTGATGCCGTCCCAGTCGTATCCCATAAGTATATCCTGTTTTCTTCGTGCTTTATTGATGCTGGAAATATTCCATGAATTGTTTGCGCGAAGCTTGTGAATTATTTTCATCGGAACGATGAATAAATACATCGGATTAGACAATCATGTGCTGCAATTTGCGTTTAATTTTTGTAAGTATAACCGAGCAGGTTCATTCCTGAAACAGAAGGAGCGGGTTCGGATGCTATCGCGGATCTTGCGCGATCTACAATCTCTGATTTGGCGGAATATCCGGCCCGGCGCTGATCGCGCGGTAACCAATCTGCATCACCAGATTAGGCTGTTGCTGTAAGCGGCATTCGTGCCTGCGCTCGGATAAGCCGGGCTGGCGGAATTACTCGATGATTGAACCGCGCCCAAATAACGCCCGACATGTTTGTCAGACGGCAATGACCGTCACCTTCAACGGCGCGCAATCAGTGTTTCTTATGCCCGCCTTCCATAACGCTGAACACAAAGATGGCGGCTAGAATCAGCACCAAGGTATAGTCGAACGCGGTGAGCAGACGAAGTAGTTCCATGATGTTTCTCCTCCCACAGAGAACATGAACCAGAACAACTACTAGTATGTTCCTCCAACGGGTGTATGCCAAGCTTTTTACATCTTGCGATGCAAAAACAATGTTGTGCGAGGCACAAATAATCGTTTGTTTGCAAAGGCATATCAGCACTGTATTGACTCTGTTGGTTGCAGAGGGGGCGGGCACGCGCTGCAATCGTGTTGTCAACAAATTTTATAGAGTATATTTCTATCTCAATGATAATTGCTGTTGCCGACGGATGTAGAATTCGTGTGGCGATCGATCTGGAGGAAGTTGGCTATTGACCATTGACCTGGAGCATAAGGCGCCTGATCTGCCTGTTATCGTCATAGTCGGCGGCGGCGTTTCCGGGACGGCGGTTGCTTTCCATTTGCTACAGAAACAGCCGGTGCAGGCCGGTCAGCTCTTTATATTCGAGCCGAGGGAGCGTCTAGGGGCAGGGCTTGCCTACGACACGCAAGATCCTGCCCACCGCATCAATGTGCCGGCGGCAAAAATGAGCCTGCTGCCCGACGACGTCGAACATTTTCAGCGCTGGTTGCTGGAGAATGACGCGCTTGCCAATGATGATGCGGCGGTCGCCCTCAATGGCAGTTTTTTTCCGCGGCGCTCCGTTTTCGGCAACTATATCAATAGCATGATCCGCCCTTTTCTTGAGAATGGGCGGCTCCTCCATATCAGGCAAAGTGTCGAACGCATTCAGAGGAGGGGCGACCGCTGGACGGTCACCGGTACTGATGGACAGCGTGTGGATGCCGATATTCTTGTCATCGCCACCAGCCATCCGTCCCCCTTGCCGCCACCAGTGCTGCAGGATGCGCTTGCCGATCACCCGCGCTTCATTCCCGATCCGACACGACCGGATGCGCTTGCGGCCATTCGCGCCGAGGATCGCGTTCTGGTCGTCGGCAATGGCTTGACCTCGGCCGATGTCATAGCCTCGCTTGAGCTCAGGGGTCATAAGGGGCCGGTTACCGCCATATCCCGACGCGGTCTGCGCTCGCGCGGCCATGCGGCGGTCAAGCAGGAGCCTTTCGGCGATTTCGCCACGCAGCCGTCGAAGACGGCAGTCGAGTTGTTGCGCGGTGTGCGAACCGCCATCCGCAAGGCGCAGGCCGAGGGCCGCAGCTGGCATGCCGTCATCGATCAGGTGAGGGCGCAAGGCGGGCATGTCTGGCATGCGCTGCCGATTGCGGAGCGGCGGCGTCTCGTCCGGCATTTGAGGCCATTCTGGGATGTGCATCGGTTTCGCGTCGCACCGCAGGTGGAGGCTGCCAGCGAAGGAGCGCTTGCAAGCGGCCGGCTGGAAATACTGGCGGCTTCGGTCGCGGCTGTCGGCGTCGCCGATGGCATCGTCGACTGCACTCTGCGACTCAGCCGCTCAGAGCTGTCCGTTGAAAGGCAATTCGATGCGGTCGTGGTCACCACCGGACCAGGGCACCGCGGGATCCTGCAATCGCAAGGCTGGATCGATGAGCTATCTAAGGCCGGTTATCTCGCAATGGATCCAGCGCGACTGGGGTTTTTCTGCGATACGCAATCACGGGCGCTTGCCGGCGATGGTACGCTGGTTCCTTCCTTGTTCATCTCCGGACCGCTTGCGCGCGGAACCTTCGGCGAATTGATGGGATTGCCCGAGGTGATCGAGCATGCCGTTCTGGTGGCCGACCAGGTGGCCGGCGCGATCGCCGATTACAGGCGTGGGCAAGGCAAGACATATTTGGATAGCAGCGCCGCCTAAAATCCAAGAAAAGCCGCAAAATCGTTGCTTAGACGATACATTTGCCTAAATTTACTCATATAAACTATACAATTTGTGAGTTACTATCTTGTTCCCACGAGATTGCGGGGTTACTTCCGCAGTCCCATGCTGACAGGATCTGCCCGTTGAGTCTCTTTCGAGCTATGCCGGGTTTTCAACAATTGACTTTGCAGTAAAGCGGACGGCGATGCTTACGAAAAAAGGAAAGTACGGACTGAAGGCGCTGGTGGATCTCGCACGCCTTGGTCCGGGTGAAACCGCGTTCATCAACGATATCGCGTTACGCAACAATATCCCGAAGAAGTTTCTGGATACCATTCTCCTCGAATTGCGAAACGCCGGCGTGTTGCGTTCGAAGAAAGGTCCGGGCGGTGGTTATTCGCTGTCACGTCCTGCATCGGAAATCCGCATCGGCCATATTATCCGCACCCTGGACGGTCCGTTGGCACCTATCCGCTGCGCCAGCCGCACGGCCTATGAAGCCTGCGATGACTGTTCCGATCCGGAGCGCTGTCAGGTTCGGCGCTCGATGACTGAGGTGCGGGACGCGATTGCCGAGATTCTCGACAACATGTCGCTCGAGCAATTTGTTGCCGGCGGCGCTGACGCTGATCTGCCGGAACGGGAAGACCGCCGGGCTTCACACATCGGCTGACCTTGTCGATTCTCCTGCGCCCATTAAGGTAATGAGGTCTTCGATGGCTTTACGCCGTTGAGATGGTAGTTGCCGACGATGTGGTATTTCCGGCGGGCCGGTTCATGCAGGGTGTGAATGCGGGCGTTACGCCAGTGGCGGTCGAGGTTCAGTCCGATGCGCGCAGACTCCGTGCCCGCAAGCTCGAACAGCGCGTCGGCTGCTTCCATCGCCATATCGGCCGTAATCGTCTGGGCCGCCGCAACGGAGAGCGCGGCGTCGATAACATGATCTTCGGTGAGATTGATCTGCGCGGCATCGATCTTGCCGCCGGCGCGCTCCACCATCGCCGTCGCCGCTTCGATGCGGATGGCAATTTCGCCGATCCTTGTCACGATCAGCGGATCGTTGACGGATCGCTCATCCCCGTTGCCTTCCCCTGAGTGCGAGCGCGTCCGCACGAATTCCATCGTCGCCGTCAGCGCGGAACGGGCAATGCCGAGATTGATGCCGGCGCGCGTGAGCTGGTTCACGCTATCGATCACTGTGGGCTCCGCCAGCTTTTCCCGATGCAGGAGAAGGGCGTCGCCATTGAGATAGACATTATGCAATATGGTCGTGCCGTTTCCGGAAGTGCGCTGACCAAAGCCATCCCAGTCGTCGATGATCTGGATGCCCTCCGTATTTCTGGACACGACAGCGGCTATCAGCCCTTTGCGTTTGTCCGCCGCGAATAGCGCGATCCAGTCCGAAAACAGAATGCTGGCGGAAGGCCGGCTCCGTCCGTTGACGCGGAATCCGAGCCCGTCCGCGGTCAGATGCAAGGGGTGCTGGTCGGTGCCGCTTGCACCGGATTCGGAAAAGATGCCGCCGAAACGATCGCCGGTAATGGCACGCTCGAAAAGGGATGCCCGCTGGTCCTCGCCGCCCGCAATTCTCACCGCTTCCAGCACATGAAAATGCGTTTGCAGTATCTGTGCTATGGAAGGATCGGCCTCGGCGAGGGTGGCAACGACCTCGGCGAGAACGCTGTTCGAAATATCGATGCCGCCATGTTCCGACGGAACGGAAATCCCGAGCAGGCCTGACTGCGATAGGGCCTCGAGCTCGTCATAGGGCAGAATGCGGTTGATATCCCGATCGCTTGCATGCTGAGCGAAGGCGGCCGCGAGCGAACGCGCGATGTCGAGCGCTTCCTCTTCGCTTTGGATGCGATGGGCAGGCGGTCTGACGCGTTCGTGCAACTGCGAAACAGTCCCCATTCACCACTCCTCGGCCAGCGCCAAGTCGGTTTCTCAGGCGCAGCAAATCGCTGCGATCTTAATTTCGATAGATGGAGTGTACAACGGATTTTCCTGGTGCATTCATATCGCGCCCTCGGACACGATAGGCGTCGACCACGAAAATTGTAAGCGCGCGGCCCGATATAATACGTTGAGGATAGAGGTTGCGAGCCCTCTTTCCTGCGGCCAACGAATAGCGAAAGCTGCTTCATAAGCTGATCTTAGAGCTTGGAATTGCTTTCCTTTTTTGCCCGTCGACGTGAGTGCAGGATACGAAGGGAGTGTCCGGCCGTCGGCCGTTTTCCGTGCCGCAGCTTGGTCGACCCTATTCCGACCGGACAAGAAAGCACTTGCTAGCAGCGCGTTTTCGCGCTTTCATATACGACTAAATAAGTAGACAATAGCAATAATTCTGCTGCCCGATGGCTTTTGACGAAGTAATCATATGGCGGCCGATTGCAGGCATCTGGTGTTGGATCGGAGTTGGACCTGCCTGTCGCATCTTTCATTTTGGAAGGGTCCTGATTGAAGAAGCGCGACGCGTATTGAGAACGGAAGCGGCTTTCGTGCGTTCTGTCGGCCGCGGTTCCAAGGTTGCCGAGTTCCGGATATCGGCGTCTGTGTTTCCGGACCTGTGAAGTGAGCAAGCCCAAGAAAGGCATGATCGACCACCTCTTGCCCCAGGAGTTGATATGACGGTTCAGGGATTCTTTTCCGCCAGGACGAACGCGACGGCGCAGCCTTATGCGATGCCGCGCATTGCCGTGATTGGGCGCGGTTTTTCCGGCATGATGATGGCGATCGCCCTGATGAAGACGGTGCGCTTTCCCTTCCATCTGCAGCTTTTCGATCCCAATTCCAGCGTCAGCGGCGGTCAGGCGCTCGCCTCCGGACATAGCAGCGAAATTCTCAACAGCCGTGTTCGCGATCTTTCCGTTTCCGCCGGCGATCCCGACGATTTCAATCAATGGCTTTGCGGCAATGCGCCTTTCCGCAGCGCCGTGCCCGCCGCCATACCCGGTTTTTTGCAGATCTTCGTGCCGAAGAGCATTTTCAGCGACTACGTCTATCAGCGCTTTTCGGAAGCCTTCTCGTCACGGCGGGATGTGGCGGTGCAGGTCAGCAGTGAGACGGTCTTCGGGCTTCGGCGCGTTCGTGGCGGCCGTTTCGCAGTGGAAAGCGATGGCGCCGCCAATGCGCCTTTCGACATGGTGGTGCTGGCGACAGGCTATGGCATTAGCGATCACGAATTCCAGGCCAGCGATCTCGTGACCGTGCCGACCACGGTGCGCGCGCGCCGTCTCGTGTCGCGACCGCATACGATCCTGCTCGGAAGCGGCCTGCGCGTTGTCGATCGGCTGCTGCAGATGCGTGAGAGCGGCTATACGGGGCAGATCACTATCGTTTCGCGGCGAGGCTTTCTGCCGCAGAGCCACACGCGCAATAATGCCGATCCGGTTTTCCCTGCCGACGAGATGCCCGGCAAGCTCAGCGAGATCGTCCGCTTCGTCCGCAAGGCTTGCGGCGAGGCGGAGGCGAACGGCCAGAGCTGGCAATCCGTCATGAACGGCTTGCGCAAGCATGCGCGCTCGCTTTGGCGATCCCTGCCGGCAGGGCAGAAGCAGCAGTTCAATCGCCATTTGCGGGCGCTTTATGACAGCCATCGCAATCGGCTGCCCGAAGCGCTGCATGTGCGCCTCAATCAGGAGCTTGCCGAGGGTAATACACTGCTGCGGCGCGGTCATTTTATCCGCCGCACGCCGACCGGGCTGGTTTTGAAGCCGG
The DNA here is from genome assembly GCF_030182565.1 of Rhizobium centroccidentale. Lineage (NCBI taxonomy): Bacteria > Pseudomonadati > Pseudomonadota > Alphaproteobacteria > Hyphomicrobiales > Rhizobiaceae > Rhizobium > Rhizobium centroccidentale. The sequence continues at coordinate 357,852 of NZ_JAQJCG010000002.1, forward strand.
CTGGCCGGCAGGAGACCGAGCAGCTCTACGCCGACGACGTAATCGACTGTCGGTGCCAGGCGCCCGACCTGAACGCACCCTTGCTGCGTAGCCTCATCGATGCCGGCCTTGCGGTGCCTGACGAGCTTGGCCTCGGTCTCGCCGTGGAGGCGACAGGCTCGCTCGAGGTCAACGGGCGCACGACGGAGGGGCTTTTTGCGATTGGTCCCTTGGGACTTGGAAGTCTCCCCGACATCGATCTGGTGCCTGAGATCGTGACGCAGGCCTATGCGGCGGCAGAGAGTGTCGCGGAGCGTTTCCATCCTCAATGCAAGGCGGTCTGACAGCTCTGCGGCTTCTTCCATTTTGGATCGTGTTTGCGGTGCCTTCGCATGTGCATATCGCAGTTTCAGCCGCGAGCGGAGATAGTGGCTTGCTATCTGTTATGTAATAACGTAACAGATTGTTGTCGCTTAAGCCGAAGCTCCAGGACAAATGAAAGTGCATATGACATCGCCGTTGCCCGCATCCGCTTTCTGTGACATGAATACCGCCGATGGTGCTGCTTTCGGATCGATCCTGATAGCGGCTGAAAAGGGAACACGGTGCGGATTACCCATCAGGGGCCAAGACCGTGGCTGCCCCCGCAACTGTAAGCGGAGAGCGCGTTCGCAATATGCCACTGGCGTTAAGCCGGGAAGGCGCGAACGAGTTGTGACCCGCGAGCCAGGAGACCTGCCATCGACGATATCAACCGCAACGGACGGGGTGTTCCGATGGAAAATCAGTGGTTGGGCGAGGGCGCCGCTGCGTCCGCTGGCCCTATCTTGACTGTGCCTCCGGCGAAATCTCCGGGAGGCATCTCATGGATAATACAAAAGAGGCGACGCACCGGATCACCGTGTGCACCAACTGCCGTTATGTCGGCAAACCATGCCGGCCGGGCCTCGAGCTCCTGAAGCATTTGCAGATGGCGATCTCCCAGGCTGGCGCTGCACTTGCGGATGATTTCTGCCTGGAAGGCAGTGTCTGCATGGCGGGTTGCGAACGGCCGTGCACGGTCGCTTTCCAGGCCAAGGCAAAGGCGACGTACCTCTTCGGTGACATAGAGGATGCGAAAGATATAGGTGCCCTCATCTCCTTCGCGAAGCTTTATCGGGATCGCCCCGATGGGCTGAGCCGCGAAAGCGAACGCCCGCGAGCGCTGGCAGGCAAGACCCTTGCGCGCATTCCCGCCGCCATCGTTTCAGCCGAACGCCAGCTGGTCGTGTTGCAATAGGAGCCGGGTCATGTCCGAACGAAGCGCACGACTGGAAGCAGACGGCATCAGCTGGGGTGCCCAGAAGGGAATGCCGATCATTAGCGGTATTACGCTGTCCGTCGAGGCTGGCGCCCGGCTTGCAATCATCGGTCCGAACGGAGCCGGTAAGTCGACCTTGCTACGCTGCCTCTATCGCTGCCTCAAGCCGCAGCGGGGCAGGGTGCATCTCGACGGCGTGGATCTATGGTCCATCGGTCCGCGGGAGGTGGCGCAGCGGATCGCCGTCGTGCCGCAGGAGACGCCAGGCGATTTTCCTTTCAGTGTGCGGGATGTGGTGTTGATGGGGCGTATTCCGCATCGCAAGGGCATGGCGCGCTGGAGTGATCGCGATCACGACGTCACCGCCGCAGCCCTTGCGCGGCTGGAGTTGGAAGCTTTGGCACCGCGGCAATTCGCGTCGCTGTCCGGCGGCGAGAAGCAACGGGCGCTGATCGCCCGTGCCTTGGCGCAGGAGCCGGAGCTCATCATCCTCGACGAGCCGACCAATCACCTCGATATCCGACACCAGCTCGAGATTCTTGAGCTACTCAAGGGACTCGGCCCGACGATCATCACCACACTGCACGATATCAATCTCGCCGCTGATTTTGCGACGCAGATCGCCGTCATGGATTGCGGGCGGCTCACGGGCCACGGCGAACCTGCCGAAGTCCTGACTGTGGAGCACGTCTCGAGCGCTTTCAGGGTCGGCACGCGGCTGCATCACACCGACGGCGGCCCGCAACGATTTTCCTTTTCCCTTCGATAATACGATCATTGGAGTTATTCATGTTTTCTCGCATATCCCTACCTGCCGCGGCCTTGCTTATCGGAAGCCTGTTTGGGGGAACGACATTCGCCAAGCCCGTCACCGTGCGCAGCTGCAATCGCGATGTAACCTTCGACAAAGCGCCGGAGCGGGCCGTTTCCAACGATGTCAACCTGACCGAGATGATGCTGGCGCTGAAGCTGCAGGACCGCATGGTCGGCTATACCGGCATTTCCGGCTGGAAGACGCTGGATGAGAAGCTGCGTGGCGGCGTGAAGGAACTGCCGGAGCTGTCGCCGAAATATCCGAGCAAGGAGGTGCTGCTCGGTGCCAACGCGGATTTCTTTTTTGCCGGATGGAACTACGGCATGAAGGTCGGCGGCGAGGTAACTCCGGAAACGCTCGCCCCCTTTGGCATCAAGGTTTATGAGCTGACCGAATCCTGCATCTTCGTCATGCAGAAGAACAAGCCGACCATGGACGACATGTTCGTTGACCTCCTCAATCTCGGCAGGATCTTCCGTGTCGAGGACAGGGCGGAAGCGCTCGTCGCCGGTTATCGCAAGCAGCTTGCCGAGATCCAGGCGAGGATCGGTCATGTCGACAAGCCGACCAGCGTCTTCGTCTATGACTCCGGTGAGGAGAAGCCGTTCACATCGGGGCGCTACGGCATTCCAACCGCATTGATCGAGGCTGCCGGCGGCGTCAACGTGATGGACGACGTCCAGAAGAGCTGGACGGAGGTGTCCTGGGAGCCGGTCATCGAGAAGAACCCGGAAGTGATCGTCATCGTCGATTACGGCCAGGTGACTGCCGCCCAGAAGATCGCCTTCCTCAAGGGCAATCCGGCTGTCAAGAATATCGATGCCGTAAAGAATGACCGCTTCGTGGTTCTGCCCTATGTGCAGGCGACGCCGGGGCCGCGCAACATCGAGGCCATTGCCACGCTTGCCAAGGCCTTTCACCCGAGCGCCATGTAATCGTCTGCAATGTCGATCCGTCCAGTTCATCACGGGGCGGATCTCTTCCTCAAGATTTAAACATGCGCCTCAACCTCTCTATTCTCATCCCCTTGCTCGCGATCGGCTTTATCCTGTCGATCACCACCGGTGTGTCGCTCGGTTCGACATCCATTCCGTTCTCCACTGTCTGGTCGATCATCGGCAACAGACTGCATGCGGGTGCCTTTCCGGTTATCTGGTCCAGCGGGCAGGAAAGCATTGTCTGGGACGTCCGTTTCCCGCGCGTTGTTCTGGCGGCGCTCGTCGGGGCGGGGCTTGCCATCACCGGCGCCGTCCTGCAGGCGCTGACGCGAAATCCATTGGCGGACCCGCATCTCCTCGGCGTCTCCTCCGGGGCGGCATTCGGCGCTATTCTGGCGCTGTTGCATACCGGGCTGATCCTCGGCCTGTTGACGGTGCCGTTGTTCGCTTTTGCCGGCGCCTTACTCGCAACCGCGGCCGTCGGGCTGACGACGCGGCTGACGCGCTCGCAATCGGCCGATCGGCTCGTCCTGTCGGGCGTGGCGGTTGCCTTCGTGTTCACGGCACTTGGCAACCTCCTGATCTTTCTGGGCGATCCGAGAGCCGCCAACACCGTTGTCTTCTGGATGCTGGGCGGGCTAGGACTGGCACAATGGCAGCATCTTATCTATCCCGCCGGCATCCTGCTGCTCTGCCTCGTCTTGCTTCTCCCGAAGACGAGGGAGCTCAATGCACTTGCGATGGGCGATGAAACGGCCGTTACACTTGGCATTGCCGTCGCGCAGTTTCGCCTGTTGCTCTTCGTCATCACGGCGCTGCTGACCGGCGTGATGGTCGCCTTTTCAGGCGCAATCGGTTTCGTCGGGTTGATGGTGCCGCATTTCGTGCGGCTGATCGTGGGTGGGGATAATGTGCGTGTGGTGCCGCTGAGCGCCGCTTTCGGCGCATTGACCTTGATCTGGGCTGATATCATCGCGCGCCTGGTCATGGCTCCAGAGGACATGCCGATCGGCGTGGTCACCGGGCTTGCCGGAGGCGTCGCCTTCATCCTGATACTGCGGAGCGGACGCGCATAGATCGACCCATTGCCAAGCTGTTTTCCTGGCCTATTTCCGGCGGGCATGGTCGATGCGACAGGGCGTCGCCAAGATGAGAGCGGGCGATACCCGGTTTTGAGCGAGATTGCGGACAGGATAAGGGCATGGAATGCCTTCGTGTCGCCTTTCTTTGTCTTACAAGGCGTACGCGTAAAGACTATGGAATTCGCAATCCTACTATAGGGCGACTCGAGTCTCCATTTTTGCGGCGATTTCGGTCATCCACCGCCTGCGACTTCATGTGCAACGAGGAGCTCTGCTTGCGCCCGCTGAAATCTCGTCTTTTTCTATTGTCCCTTTTGCTACTGGGATTGAGCGTGTTTACCGCCATCAACCCGTTGGCGGGGGCTGCCCTTGCGCAGGATCAGCAGCCGGCCCAGGCGTCGCAGCAAACGGATCAACAACCCGGGCAGCTCGCCAATGGGCTGCTGGATGCAGCCGTCACCGATCTGGGCAAGGCAAAGAAGACCTACGCATCGCTTCAGGAGGCAGCGAAGCAGGCAACAGCGGACGATGAAACGCTCGTGGCGCTTTCCGGCCAGGTTGACGAACTCAATCGCACCACTGCTGCTATTTCCGCGCGCCTGAAACCCCGTACCGCTGAGATCGATGCACGCCTGACACAACTCGGTGCAGCTCCGAAGGAAGGCCAGCCACCCGAGGCTCCGATCGTCGCGCAGGAGCGCGAAAGGCTTAATGCCGAACGCTCGCAGATCAGCGCCGTGATCCTCGATGCAGACAATCTGACCGCAGAAAGCAGTCGGCTTTCGATGCAATTCATGGAGATGCGCCGAAAGTTGTTTGCGGAGACGCTATTCAAGCGGACGGAGGTTTCCACCACGACATTCGACGATGCAGGCGCGGCCCTGGTCGACGAGGGCGTCAAGTTCAGTACCGCCGTGACGAGCTGGATCGGCTTTGTGCTCAAGGCCAAGCTTGCCTCGTTCCTGGCCGCCGTCTGCCTGTCGATCGGCGCTGCACTGATATTTCTTGTCGGTGGTTATCGGCTGTTCCGCCGCTACTACGTGCAGGATGAGGCCGTCGAGAACCCGCCCTATATCAGCCGACTCTCCGTTGCCTTCTGGTCGACGCTGATCCGCACGTTGTCGCTGGCGGCCTTTCTCGTCACATCCTTCTTCTTCCTCTCGAATTTCAATGTGCTGCGGCCTGATATCGCGCCGATACTGGCGGCGGTCTTCGGCTTCATCGGCCTCGTCTATTTTGTCGGCCGCCTCAGCAATGCCGTTTTCGCGCCGTTCCGGCCGCATTGGCGCCTGGTCAAGCTGTCGAACAAAGGGGCACATTCGCTCACCTGGTGCCTGCAGGCCATGGCTGTGGTCAACGGGCTGGATTACGTCTTCGACCGCATCAGCGAGTCCCTGGGATCGCCGGTCGTCGTTACCGTCGCGAAAAGCTTCCTGGCGGCACTGCTGATCGGTCTTATCCTGATTGCGGCCTCCTTCGGCTCGCCGATGCTGGCCAAGAATGGCGATCCGGATGCGCCGGGCCGCCATTGGCCTCATGGGATGGCCATCATTCTTCGAGTTCTCGGCATATTGGTGATCTTCACCTCGTTCATCGGCTATGTCGGGTTGGCCCGCTTCATGGCGACGCAGATGATCGTGACGAGTGCCGTCATCGCGACCATGTATCTCGGCTTCCAACTCGGCAAGGCCGTGTCCAAGCAGGGCGTCTTTGCCGAAACGATCATCGGCCGCTTTCTGGAAAATCGCTTGACGCTACGTGAAGTGGCACTCGATCAGGCCGGTCTCGCCGCCGGTCTTGCGACCTACGCCGTCGCGCTGCTGACGGGCATTCCGCTCATCCTGCTGTCCTGGGGTTTCCATATCCAGGATCTGGAAACCTTCGCTTACAGGCTCTTCACCGAGATCAAGATCGGGAACATGTCGATCTCGCTGCTCGGCATCTTCGTCGGCATTCTGCTGTTTGCCGGCGGCTATTTGGTCACGCGCTGGTTCCAGCGCTGGCTCGACAGCAATGTCATGGCGCGCGGACAAGTGGATCTGGGTGTCCGCAACTCGGTGAGAACCGGCATCGGCTATCTCGGCATAGCATTGGCGGCGATCTTTGCCATTTCCGCTGCCGGCATCGATTTGTCCAGCCTGGCGCTCGTCGCCAGTGCCCTCTCGGTCGGTATCGGTTTCGGCCTGCAAAATATCGTGTCGAACTTCGTGTCCGGCCTCATCCTGCTGGTCGAGCGGCCGTTCAAGGTCGGCGACTGGATCGTCTCGGGAACATCGGAAGGTATCGTCAAGCGCATCTCGGTGCGCGCGACCGAGATCGAGACCTTCCGCAAGCAGTCGATCATCGTGCCGAATTCCGAGCTTATCAATGCGTCCGTCGGCAACTGGACGCATCGCAACAGGCTCGCCCGCTCCGAAATCCCCGTATCCGTCAGCTATGATACCGATCCTCGCAAGGTCATGGATATCCTGCTGGAGCTGGTGCGCTCGATTCCGAAGGTTCTCAGGAATCCGGAGCCGCATGTGGAGTTCCTGCGCTTCGGTCCATCGTCGCTCGATTTCGAGATGCGCTTCTATCTGTCCGATCTCTCCGACGGCATGGAGATTCGCAACAATCTGCGCATCGAAATCCTGAAGCGCTTTAATGAGGAGGGGATTTCCATTCCCTATCCGCATCAGGAGCTGCATATCGTTCGCGAGGGCAGACGAGGCAGGCAGCCGGATATCGCAGCCGATGCCTTGGTGGATTTTGCAGACGGGCCTGAGGCTGAGGATGACGTGAAAGACGATTCCGCTTTGTTGGACGAAGGCAAGGTATCAGAAGCGAAGAGCACAGGCCGGCGCCGGGGCAGGACCGCGGCGGAGTGATCTGATTACCGGCAGAACCCGGTGAAGCAGAGCCATGGTGTCGCGAGCGGGAATGATGCCGGTCGTCGCTTCCGGTGGGTTCCGCTCGGAAGTTCGCAGTTTGCGCTCCTCGACGGAAGCGTGTGGCGCTCTTCGGGATTGTTTCTCTCGTGTCGGATCCAGGATCTCGAGCATGTCGCCGCCGCGGGAGTCCAGGCGATAACGCGCCTGGAAAGCGGCAAATGAGGGCTGTTTTCTTCACCTCCGGGAAACCAGTCGGCTTAACAAATCCGCAAAGGCTTTGTTCTAAAAGAATACAGAGGGGATCATTTTCAAAAACAGGTTTTCATTATGCCATTTCTGGGTGTTTCGGGGATGCAATATTCCGGTGCGTCTCTTGCCGGCTCGCGCATTCTTCTCGTTGAAGATTCCAACCTTTTTACATCGATGGTCAGTACGAAGCTGAAGGAGCTTCTGGACATCGACGTCGAGATCTGCCGCAATTTCGAAGAACTGCAGCTCGCCTACGACAAGTCGTCGGAGCCGATCAAGCTGGCGATCTCGAACATGAACCTGCCAGGCGCCGAGAAGGGAGAGGCATTGGCCTATCTTGTCGATCTCAGCATTCCAACGATCGCCTTCACAGGTACTTTTCTCGAAGGCACGCGCGACGAGCTGATCGCCAAGGATGTGGTGGATTACATTCTCAAGGACAATGTCTTTGCGGTGGATATGCTGGCGGAATCGATCTGCCGTTTTTTGACCAACCATCGTCACCATGTCCTTATCGTTGACGATAGCGCGACGGCGCGCGCTTTGCTGTCCAGCCGGCTGAAACGCTACAATTTCCGCGTCAGTGTTGCGGAGAATGGTGCAAAAGCACTCGAAATCTTGAAGGCCAGCCCGGATGTCGGCCTTATGGTCACGGACTACAATATGCCCGACATGGACGGCTTCGAGCTGACGCGACGTATTCGCGCGACCACCGGCTCCCATGAGTTGCGCATCATTGGCGTCTCGTCATCCAACAACCGGCTGCTTTCCGCCCGCTTCCTCAAGGCGGGTGGCAATGATTTCATCCTCCGGCCATTCATCGATGAGGAGTTCTACTGTCGCGTGAATCAAAATCTCGACACTCTGTTGCAGATTCAGTCGGCTCAACCGAACGGAAAGAGCTCGTAGGGGCGGCAAGTCAGGCAAAACAGCCTTAAGAAAAGTGAGGAAAAATCACTTTTATGTAAATCTCCGCAATCAGCGGTTCCAATTTTTTCACGAATCCTGTTCAGGATACGTGCAAGACGGTTTGGCAGACCTGCAATTGACTGAATATTCATGCACCTGATGGTGTGGGAGGAATTGACGGGAAATGGTACTGCATGTGGGATCCTTCGGCGGCGGCATCAGCCACCGCAATGGCAGCCAGAAAATACTTCTGGTCGAGGATTCGCGCATGTTTTCCGCGGTACTATTGCATCGGTTCGAAACCGAACTCGGCTTGGCTGTAACGCATTGCTCTTCCTTGAAAATGCTGAACGAGGTGCTGGCGGGGCCCGATAGCAGCTTCACGATGGCGGTGATCGATCTCAACCTTCCGGATGCTGCCCATGGAGAAGCCCTGGATGTTGCCGTTGCCCATGACTTTCCCACCATCGTCTTTACGGCGTCTTTCGACATGGCGACGCGCAATCGCATCATGGAGCGCAATGTCGTTGACTATGTGCTCAAGGACGGCGAGTTCGCCCTCGACAATCTCGTCTCCTCGGTAAGGCGTGCCATTGCCAACCGGTCGATGCGCGTTTTGGTTGTGGACGATGTGCCTTCAGCCCGCAAAATGCTGACGGATTTGCTCCATGCTCAGCAATTCCAGGTCGCCGAAGCCGGCACGGGTATCGAAGCCCTGGCGATGCTTGAGACATTCGACGACATCGAAATCGTCGTCACTGATTACAATATGCCTGATATGAACGGCCATGAGCTGACCCGCCGCATCCGCCATCGCTATGGCTCGGATCGAATGCGGATCATCGGCATATCATCTTCGAACGATCGTTTGCTGTCTGCGACATTCCTGAAGGCCGGCGCGAGCGATTTCATCTACCGCCCCTTCGTCCAGGAGGAGCTGCAATGTCGTATCGCGTTGAACGTCGAGACGCTGTCACAGCTGAAACAACTGCGGGCGGCAGCGGCTAGCGATTATCTGACCGGGCTCTACAACAGGCGCTATTTTTATGATCATGGCCCGCGGCTGGTCAACGAATGCCTGCGTCGCCAGCGTCCAAGCTCGGTTGCCATTCTCGACATCGATCACTTCAAGAAACTGAACGACACCTATGGTCACGAGATCGGCGATCAGGTGTTGAAAGCCGTTGCCGGCCGACTGCACGGGTTGCTGGAAGGCACCGACAATCTGCTCTCCCGCCTCGGTGGGGAAGAATTCGCCATTCTTTTTGCAGAGATGAATTCGCGTGCGGCGACCGCGCTATGTGATGAAGTCCGCCTCAGCCTTGCCAGCCTGAAGGTTCATGCCGACGACGAAGAGCTTTCGGTGACTGTTTCCATCGGCGTGGCGGAAATTGCCGGCTACGAGTCCTTCGACAATTATCTCAACGCCGCGGACCAGTTTCTCTACATGGCGAAGCACAATGGCCGAAATCAGGTCTATTCCGATTTCAAGATGGCCCAAGAGGCGGCCCAGTAAGCCGCCTGCCTGATCCGCTTGCCTTGATTTCCATCGCCCTCACACGACGATGCCGGTACGGTTGGTCGACATGGTCAGTTTGCGCTCGGCGCGCTCCTGCTGTGGCGAGCGATTATAGAGTTCGCGATAACACTTGGAGAAGTGCGAGGCGGATACGAAGCCGCAGGCGACCGCCACTTCGACGACCGGCATGGAGGATTGCACCAGCAGATGCCGTGCGCGATCCAGGCGAATCTCGAGATAGTAGCGGGCCGGAGAGCGGCCCATTTCCTGGCGGAACAGGCGCTCGATCTGTCGGCGCGACAGGCCGGCATCGTCGGCGATTTCCAGAAGCGACAGCGGCTCGGCGAGGTTGCTTTCCATCAGCTCGATGATCGACAGCACCTTGGAGTTCTGAACGCCTAGGCGCGCACGCAGCGGCAGGCGCTGGCGGTCGTGCGGGCTGCGGACGCGATCGGTCAGCTGCTGCTCGCAGACGCGGTTGACGAGGTTCTCGCCAAAGTCCTGACCGATGAGATTGAGCATCATGTCGAGAGAGGCCGTGCCGCCGGCGCATGTATAGAGATTGCTGTCGACCTCATAGAGATCGGCATAGACTTCCGCCTGCGGGAAGGTTTCCGAAAAGCCCGGCAGATTTTCCCAGTGGATCGCACAGCGCTTGCCGTTCAACAGGCCCGCCTGGGCAAGCACATGGGCGCCCGTACAGAGGCTGCCGACGGCCACACCGCGATTGTAGGTCTCGCGCAGCCAGGCATTGACCGACTTGTTGTGGAATTCTTCGACATAGATGCCGGAACAGACCAGTACCATGTTCGGGCGGTTCTCTCCGCCTAGATAGCGACGCTCGTCGGTGAGGGAGGAATTGACCTCCAGTCCAATGCCGCTGGAAGAATAGACTTTCTGACCGTCCGTCGAGGCAAGCCGCCATGTGTAGGCGGGATAGCCCAGCATGCGATTGGCAATCCGCAGCGTCTCGATCGCAGCAGAAAACGGCAGCATGGTGAAATGCGGAACAAGGAAGAAAACCAGGGAGCGCGTCTTGATGGGGGTCTTGCTCATGTCGTGAAAATCCATGTTCCAGGGCCGTTACGTATTCCTTGCGTCAAATACGTCGGCCCGATGGTCTATAAGCGACATTGGCATGGATAATCGCGGCCGCAAAGGGATATTTGCGTCTACTATGAAAAATACGGGCATGAAGGAGAGAAGCGAAGCGGAGGCGAGCGATATGCTCAAGCGACGAAATATATTTGTGGGTAATTCTCAGGATTAAAATGCGATTCGCATCTGGATGCGGAAATGTTCAAAAGGCGACGCTCGCTTGGGTTGAGCGTCGCCTTCAGTTGTTATGCTCTTTCACTATCATCGGTGGCTTTCGGCTTCTTGATTTCGTTTGCGGCCGGCCAGCCCAAGTCCTTGCGCATGTCATCGGACAGAGATTCGAGCTCGCGAAGGGAGCGCCACTGCTGCCAGCGATCAGCGATGCGAGAAAAGAAGGGCATGTAACTTCCGCCTGACGGAAACGGGTTCCGCGTGCCGGTCTGTCTATAGCTGATGGTCGTCATTTTCAGGGTCCTTTCAGTGTCAACCGCTCAAAATGTCACGGGTTTAATATGGGCCTGCCAGATCCATCAATCAAACGAATAGATCTTATAGCTGCCATTAGTATTCTTGAACGAACGCAGCTTGCCGGGCTTTCGCTCAAGCGCCGCCAAGGTGCGATCCGGCGGGAGGCCGCGCGCATTGACGTCATCGATCAGATGAGCGGGAAAGCGGGTGGCAATCTCGTCGAGCGTGTGCTGCGCCATGCGCTGAATTTTGCGGAGGCGTAGGAGAGAGAAAAGCCGTGAGGCTTCGTCTGATACCATGCCAGCCATTATCTTACTCCTTCGAGGCTGTCTGCGATGAATTTCCATTACGTCTAATATGGTGCTTCGTTGACATTCAGACAAATGAAATGATATGGTGCTTAACATCAGAAAAATTGAAGGTAATCGATATGACCGTACCGTTTCGCCGGCCCATACCGTTGCTTGACAATGAAGTTCTGCGCACCTTCGTCGCGATTGCCGAAACCGGAAATTTCTCGACTGCGGCCGATGCCGTCTTTCGCACGCCGTCAGCTGTTTCCATGCAGATCAAGAAGCTGGAAGAGCAGCTCGGTGTCACGCTGTTCCTGCGCGATGCGCGCTCGGTGAGCCTGACGCAGCACGGCGAAATGCTGCTCTCCTATGCCCGCAATATTCTGGCACTCTCCAATGAGGCGGTGTCGCGCTTCATCATGCCCGAACTTAGCGGCGTGGTGCGGCTTGGCGCTCCCGACGATATCGGAGAGCGGCTGCTGCCGAGCATCCTTAAAAGCTTTTCAGAGAGCTATCCCGGCATCATGGTCGATGTAACAGTCGATATGAGCATCCAGCTCAAGAAGCGCATCGAAGAGCAGCGGCTGGATCTGGCGCTGATCAATTGCGCGACGCGTCCTTTCCCGACCGAAGGTGAAGTGATCTACACGGAGCGTCTCGTCTGGGCAGGTGCCAAGTGCGGTACCGCCTATCGCCGCGATCCTCTGCCGATTTCCATCTGGGAGGAGGGCTGCATCTGGCGGTCGGAAGCGATGGCGCAGCTGGAGCGGCAGAAGCGTGCTTATCGCGTTTCCTATCTCAGCGCCCATACAATGGCGCAGCGCGCCGCGATCGTCTCCGACCTTGCCGTGGCGCCATTCCCACGCTCCTACATCACCGATGATATGGAAATACTCGGGCCGAATGAAGGGCTGCCGGAGCTGACGTCCTTCGACATCCGTCTGCTGACGGCATCGCAGATGACCGGACCGATGAAGGCGGTGGCAGACAGCATCCGCCAGGCTTTTGTCGAGATCGGACGCAAAATGGCCGCGTGAACCGCGGTCAACCATCTCTTGGCCAAATTGTTTTCTTACTCGCGGCTGCGGCGACGCCTGCGGCCGCCGCTTTCTCCGCTATCGTCAGAGGTTTGCTTGCGCTCGGGCAAAGTCACGACCTTCGAGAGCTCCGGGAAGGCGTCAACCTTGTTCGGCAGGGCCATGGCGTAGACGAAATGCTCCTGAAACTTTGACTCAAGTGCCGTCTCTATCTTCTCGATTTTCCTGACCGTTTCCTCGATCTCGCGGCGATGGCCGCGGTTGAGTAGTGCCATGCGCGCGCCCGTGCCGGCGGCGTTGCCAACGGCCTTGACCTTGTCGAGTTCGCAGTCGGGAATGAGTCCCAGCACCATCGCATATTTGGGATCGATGAAAGTGCCGAAGGCGCCGGCAAGGCCGATGCGGTCGACGTGATCGATGCCCTGCTTATCCATCAGCAGCTTGACGCCGGCATAAAGCGCTGCCTTGGCAAGCTGGATGGCGCGGATATCGTTCTGTGTCACCGTGATGCGCTGTTCGCCGTCGCGCAGCAGATAGGAGTATGTGCGGCCGTTCTGAAGGATGCGCGGCGAGCGTGCAGCCATCGAGCCATCGACGACGCCATCTTCCGAGATGATGCCGGTCAGGAACATTTCTGCGACGACCTCGATGATAGCCGAGCCGCAGATGCCGGTTACACCAATCTTAGCTGCGGCTTCTTCGAAGCCCGGCTCGTCCGACCATGGCTCGATGCCGATGACGCGGTAGCGCGGCTCCAGCGTGACGGGATCGATGCGAACGCGTTCGATGGCGCCGGGGGCGGCGCGCTGACCACTGGAAATTTCCGCGCCTTCAAAGGCCGGACCTGTCGGCGAAGAGGCAGCGACGACGCGGTGACGGTTGCCGAGGACGATCTCGGCATTGGTGCCGATATCGACCAGCAGCATCATCTCATCCTGGCGATGCGGCCCTTCGGCAAGCGTTGCTGCAGCTGCATCGGCGCCGACATGGCCGGCGATGCAGGGCAGCATGTAGATGCGTGTGCCTGTATTCATCGGCAGGCCGATCTCGGCCGATTTCAGATGCACGGCTCCGGATACGGCAAGCGCAAAGGGCGCGCCGCCAAGTTCGGTCGGGTCGATGCCGAGGAACAGGTGATGCATGATCGGATTGCCGACGAAGACGGCGTTCAGAATATCCTCGCGCGACACGCCGCCATCGGCGCAGACCTTGTCGATCAAACCGTTCAGCGCTTCGCGGACGGCGTTGGTCATGGCTTCGCGGCCGTCCGGATTCATCATCACATAGGAGACGCGGCTCATCAGATCCTCGCCGAAGCGGATCTGCGGGTTGGAGGCGCCGGCTGAAGCGACGGTTCTGCCCGACAGCAACGACGACAGATGCATGGCGATTGTCGTCGAACCGATATCGCAGGCAATGCCATAAGCTTCGTTCTTCAAGCCGGGGTAGAGCGCGATGAGGCGAGGGCGCTCGCTATCCTGATCGCGATGAATAGCGGCCGTCACCTTCCACGCGCCCTTGCGCAGGATCGACTGCACCTGCGGGATGAGGTGGAAATCCACTTCGAGATTGTCGTATTTCCAGTCTGCTGCGATTGCTGCCTTAAGGCGATCCAGATCGCCAAGCGGCTTGTGCATGTCGGGTTCCTCGACCTCGACGTAGCACATATGCACGGCCGCATCTCGGGCGATGACACGCTCGTCGGCCGCCTTTCGCACCACCTGCGCATTGATGACGGTATCCTGCGGCACGTCGATGACCAGATCGCCCTGGATGAGGGCGGAACAGGAGAGACGGCGGCCGTCGGGCAGGTCGCGCACCTCGGCATAGCGCTTTTCCTTCGGCCCGATCGGCGAAAGATGATCATTGGCCGAGACGATCTTATGCTTGGCGAAATTGCCTTCCTGCACGGAGACCTGGCAACGCCCGCAGGTCGCACGGCCGCCACAGACGCTTTCGACATAGACACCGAGCTGACGGGCTGCCTCCAGCACGGGCGTTCCCACGGGGAAGTGGCCACGCTTGCCGGATGGCATGAAAAGGACGAGAGGTTTCGCGCTGTCGCTGGCTTCGGCCACGGATCAGCCTTTCTATTTGCTAAGGCGGCGCACGTTCGAGCGAACGCGCCTGCTATAGGGTTTTATCGCGGCGTGAGCGATCGCATCGGCGATGCTGCGCTGGCTTGTCGCGCCTGCAGCCGTCAGAGCCGCGAAACCCTGTTGCACCATTGCTGCGTTGACGGCAACGGCGCTTTCCGCCGCAGCCATCATCTTCTCTGAAAACATCCGGTTCATTTCAGCCGCGTTCACGCTGCCGGCAAGCGCGTCCATCCACATCTGCTGCAGCCGTATGGCGATCACGACAGGCGCTTGCAGCCAGAGTGTGGCAAGATCGTTGGAGAGGCCGCGACCGGATGCCATCTTATTCCCTCGCTGCTCCTGCACCCGCGCGCGCTGCACGCCCGCCGCGGCGTCCGCCGCCGGCGGCAGGTGCCGCCGTTGCTGCCGCAGCTGCGACGCCGCTTTCGGCCGGCTTGTAATCGCGGTAAGTCATGATCCAGTTGGTGCAATTGGCATCCGTGCCGTTCAGCACGTTGGCGGCGCGCACGGCTTCCATTTCCTGCGGGCGGCAAGGGTTCATGATCGCCGAGGTCATGCCTGCGCCGATGACCATCGGAATGAAACCGGCATTGATGCCGTGGCGATGCGGCAGGCCGAACGAAATGTTGGAAAGTCCGCAGGTGGTGTTGACCTTCAGCTCGTTGCGCAGGCGATGCAGCAGTGCAAAGACCTGACGGCCGGCGTCGCCCAGCGCCCCGATCGGCATGACGAGCGGGTCGACGACGATATCATGCGGCTTGATGCCGTGATCCATGGCGCGCTCGACGATCTTCTTGGCAACGGCGAAGCGTACATCCGGGTCCATGGAAATGCCGGTCTCGTCGTTCGAGATGGCGACGACGGGCACGTCGTATTTCTTGACCAGCGGCAGGATGGCTTCGAGCTTTTCCTCTTCGCCAGTGACCGAGTTGACTAGCGGCCGGCCCTTGGCAACCTTGAGTGCAGCTTCGATCGCAGCCGTGACCGAGCTGTCGATCGAGAGCGGTACGTCGACCAGACCCTGCACGATCTCCAGCGTCTGCACCAGAAGACCCGGTTCGGTCTCGTTCGGATTGACCGAGGTGACACCCGCGTTGACGTCCAGCATGGTCGCACCGGCGGCCACCTGTTCCAGAGCGTCTTTGATGACGGTATCGAAATTGCCTTCGATCATCTCGGCAGCGAGCTTCTTGCGCCCAGTCGGGTTGATGCGCTCGCCGATCACGCAGAAAGGCTGGTCGAAGCCTATGATGATCTCGCGGGTGGCGGAGGCAACGATGGTACGCGTCATATCTGATCCTCTGGTCAGTTGGCCCGATAGCAGGTCTATCGTGCAGTGATTTGGGTTACAAGCCGGCCGGTTCCTCTCCTGGCCCGCCTCTATCTATAGAACTCAATGCGCTTGCGGCGGCGTATGGTGGGCTGCAATCTCCGCCATGGCCTGCTGGTTTTCTTCCCTGCCTTCGCTGATCTGGTGCAGCCGTTCGGCGACCAGCGCATCGCTGCGGCTTGCCTCGCGCTTCCACGGCTGGCGGCCCTTCAGCACGCCGGAATCATGCACCATTTCAGCGACATATTCCTCCTGGCGGTAGGCCATGACGTGGATGCCGGAAACGCCCTCGATCTCCTTCACCTCGTTGATGATGTCGATGCAGAGCTGCTTGCCTTCCTTCTTCTGATCTTGTGCGCCCTCGATGCGCTTGATGACGGCATCTGGAATATGGACGCCCGGCACGTTCGAGCGCATCCAGCGGGCGGTCTTTGCCGAGGCGAGCGGGCCGACGCCGACGAGGATGAAGCACTTTTCGGTGAGGCCGAGATCGCGGACCTTCTTCATGTATTCGCGGAACATCGGCACGTCGTAGCAATACTGGCTCTGGACGAACTGCGCCCCGGCCTCGATCTTCTTCGCCAGCCGGTAGGGCCGGAAATCGTAAGGCGGTGCGAAGGGATTGATGGCGGCGCCGAGAAAGACCTTCGGCGGCGAGGTCAGCTTGCGGCCGGAGAGGAATTTCGCGTTGTCGCGCATGATGCGCACGGTTTCGAGCAGCGACATGCAATCGAGATCGAAGACCGGCTTGGCGCCCGGCTGATCGCCGGCCTGCACGCCGTCACCGGTCAGGCACATGATGTTGCAAACGCCCATGGCGGCTGCGCCCAGCACGTCGCCCTGGATAGCGATGCGGTTCTTGTCGCGGCAGGCGATCTGCATGATGGGCGCATAGCCCATGCGTGTCAGAAGCGCGCAGATGCCGACCGAGGACATATGGCAGTTCGCACCCGAAGCGTCGACGGCGTTGATACCGTCAACCCAGCCCTCGAAAATGGCCGCGCGCTCGTAGACGTCTTCGGCATTGGCGCTGTCGGGCGGGTTCAATTCGGCGGTCACTGCGAACTCGCCGCGGCGAAGCACGCGTTCCAGCCGCCCGAGTGAATAGTGGCCCGGCAGGGGATCGAGCGGCAGATGGACGCCAAGCGGGTTTTCATCGATATGCGACATCGCTCAGGCTTCCTTTTTCGCCGCTTCGCGGGCTGCCGCGGCTTCGGCCGTGACGCGAAGCCACGAAGATGTTTCGCGTAGCGACTGGTTGACGGGCTTCTGCACCTTCAGGATCGCATCGCCCTCTGTCATGTTCCTCGAGCCGTTCCAGGCCTGCACCCAGACGCAGGGCATATCGGGCTCCACTTCGCAATTGCCATTGGCGCGAACGCCGCCGCAGGGGCCGTTGCGCAGCTGCTTGGGACAGTTCATCGGACAGGACATGCCCGTCGACGACAGCGCGCACTGGCCGCACATGCGGCAATCGAACAGGAAGCCCTTCACATTGCGCTCGATAAAGGTGATCGGGCGCTCCACGCGGTCATAGCCGAATGCCTTCCACAGCGGATGAAGCAGGAGGAAGGCGTCGGCGAAGCGACGGTAGAACCATTCCAAGAAACGTGAATGACGCACGGCCCAGAGACGGACCGTATATTTGCGCCGTGCGCGGCGGTTAGGGGAGACGCCGGCCGGCGTGTAGGCGCCGCTGGCCGCCTTCGAGCCCGCGGCGGCGTTGCCAGGCTTCTGGACGGCATCAGCCATTGTCGCGGCCTCCGGCCTTTACGAGCCCCACCAGCCGCTCGCGATCATACGCGGCCTCAAGCTCGGTTGCGGCCTTGTCCGCCTCGGCTTCGAGATCGTCGGATACAGGCACGGGATCGGCCTTGCGCCATTCAGCCAGATAGTCGTCGGTTTCGGCTGCACCCGTGCGCATGGCGCACATGTCAATTGCTTCGGTAAAGCGTAGCGAAAGCTCGCGTTTTGCCGTCTGCCTGCCCTTCTTGATGATGACCTGGGCCGGAATGTCCCGCCAGTAAACGACAATGCGATCTGCCATGCGCAAAATCTCCTCTTCACGCCAGAATGCACGCCCACAGACCTCGGGACTGCGCTCGCCACGACGCGGCACATGCCGAAAAGCGACGCCGCATGAAAAGCTTATCCGCAAGCGTTCCCAACGGGCATTTTCCTTTGAAATTATCGGGTTCGAACTGTGATTGAATGTTCTTCCGTCGTCCAGCATGTCGGTCCGGGCAAAGAGGAGGAAGATAGAAAAGCGACGTAGGTGTCGTAGTCAGACGGTCAGCAACTCGCGGGCAAGATCGCCGTAACCGGTGAAGCGATATTCATAGTCCAGGCCGAGATAGGCGGCAGCTTCCTTCGCCTTTGCCTGCAGCATTGGATCCTCTTCCTGCGAGAGGTAGACCACCTTGCGGTAGTTGCCAAAATACATGTCGCGCAGCTCGGAATGACGGTCCAAACCCAGCGGGACGATGACGAAGGCTTCGAACTGTCGCGCCAGGAAATCGGTGAGGAAAAACGAGGTAATGTCGTCGTCGCGCGCCGCGAAAGCTTCGTTGCCCGTGAAGAAGGAGTAACAGTGCGGACCGGACAGGCGATCTATTCCCTCGCGCTCGCAAATCCTGTCGATATCTCCCCCGGTGCCGCAATCTGCATAGCCGACGAAGATCTTGTCGAACCCGCGCGAGCGGGCATCGGCAATAGCCTGTTCCAGCGCCGGTGCGATCTTCTGCGGATAGGAATGGTAGATTGCGGGAAGACAGTGCAGGTCGATGTGGTCGAGCCCGTTTATTCGGACGATCGCCAGTATTTCGCGCGCGATTGCGCCGCACGCGATCACATGAACTTTTTGAGTTGCTGCGCGTTTATCGGGCGGAGGGTTTTTCTCCGAATCTTGCCGATCAACATCCATTCAAAGGGGCTCCTGATGATGACCGTATCGACAACAAGCAAAATCGCCGCTGCCTTCGCCGTGCTTATGGTGCTTGCTTCGTGCTCCAACACCATTCGTGGCATGGGCAGGGATACCGCAAACGCCGTCAACGCAACGGAAGATGCCGGTCATACCGTCAAGAAGGCTGCTCAGTAACTCATTTGGGATGCCCGCGGGCCGGCGACAACCTTTTCGTCGCCGGCTCGGAGAAATAAAGGCTCAGGCGCCGGCAGCCAGGCTGTTGTGCTTGCGCTTCATGAACTCCTTCGCGGTTTCGACCGCGACAGCGGCATCGCGGCAATAGGCGTCAGCACCCACGGCCTTGCCGAACTCCTCGTTCAGCGGCGCGCCGCCGACCAGCACGACGTAATCGTCGCGCAGGCCCTTTTCCTTCAGCGTATCGATGACGACCTTCATGTAGGGCATCGTCGTGGTCAGCAGGGCCGACATGCCGAGGATGTCGGGCTGTTCGCGCTCGATGGCGTCGAGGTAGTTTTCGACCGGATTGTTGATGCCGAGGTCGATGACGTCGAAGCCGGCGCCCTCCATCATCATGCCGACGAGGTTTTTGCCGATGTCGTGAATGTCGCCCTTGACGGTTCCGATCACCATTTTGCCCAGCTTCGGTGCACCGGTCTGCGCAAGAAGCGGACGCAGGATAAACATGCCGGCCTTCATTGCATTGGCGGACAGCAGAACTTCCGGAACGAAGAGAATGCCGTCGCGGAAGTCGATGCCGACGATGCGCATGCCTTCGACCAGCGCCTGGGTCAGAATATCGTAAGGGGCCCAGCCACGCTCCAGGAGAATATTGGTGGCTTCCTCGATTTCTTCCTTCAAGCCGTCATACAGGTCGTCATGCATCTGCTGCACGAGCTCTTCATCAGAAAGTTCCGAGAGAATGATTTCGTCGTCAGACATGCGCTCCATCCCATTTTCGTGCAATGCATCAGAGACTTGTATAAAACACTGCCGCCATTACCGATAGACCGGAAGGCCGCCAAAACTCTTTTTGAATGCGACGTCGCGCGGATCAATCGCGACGGACGAAGAACAGTTGATATTAGCAGCCCATGTCTGTCCTATGCTAATTGCTGGCGCATTAAGGAACGTCCGCTTGGCGGAATCGGGTAGCATGGGGCCTGATAGACGCATCCATGCGCAGGAGTGAGGAAACATCATGGACGATATGATTGAGCAACCGGCTGCAGGCAATGATGGCGGTGGACGGCGTTCGCGCAGCGAGGGCAGGGGCGCGGCAGCGCGGCGCGCTTCGCGCAGCGGCGGCGGGCCGGGCCCTTCACTCCCCTATATCACCCGTAAGATCGGCGTCTACGAAGTGCTCGACGAAGAAGGCCTGCAGCTCATCGAGCGCAATGCCGACACGGTTCTGGAAGAAATCGGCATCGAGTTTCGCGACGATGCGGAAGCTCTCGAACTTTGGAAGGAGGCCGGCGCCGACGTACGCGGCCAGCGCGTGCATTTTCCGAAGGGACTTTGCCGCGAGCTTCTGAAGACGGCGCCGAAGGAATTTACCTGGCATGCGCGTAACAGCGCCCGCAACGCCCATGTCGGCGGCAAGGCGACGATTTTCGCGCCAGTCTATGGCCCGCCCTTCGTGCGCGATCTCGAGGGCAACCGCCGCTATGCGACGATCGAGGATTTCCGCAATTTCGTGAAGCTCGCCTATATGGCGCCGTCGATGCATTCGTCCGGCGGCACGGTCTGCGAGCCTGTCGATATCCCGGTCAACAAGCGCCATCTCGATATGGTCTATAGCCATATCAAATATTCCGATAAGCCGTTCATGGGCTCGGTCACGGCACCGGAGCGTGCCGAGGACACTATCGCGATGGCGAAGATCGTCTTTGGCGACGATTTCGTCGAGAATAATTGCGTGACGCTGAACCTCATCAACGCCAATTCGCCGATGGTCTTCGACGAGACCATGCTCGGCGCCTTGAAGGTCTATGCACGGCACAATCAGGCCTCGGTCGTTTCGCCGTTCATCCTTTCGGGCGCCATGAGCCCGGTGACGGTGGCAGGCACGCTGACGCAGATTCTGGCCGAAGTGCTGGCCGGCGCCTCCTTCACGCAGCTGATCCGCAAGGGCTCGCCGGTTCTTTACGGCACCTTTGCCGCCTCGATCTCGATGCAGTCGGGTGCACCGACCTTCGGCACGCCGGAACCGTCGCTCGTTTCCTATGGCGCAGCACAGCTTGCCCGCCGTCTCGGCCTGCCGTTCCGTACCGGCGGTTCGCTCTGCGGATCGAAGGTGCCGGATGCACAGGCGGCGCATGAATCGGCCAATACCTTGAACATGACGCTGCTGGCCGGCACGAATTTCGTGCTGCATGCGGCCGGTTGGCTCGAAGGCGGTCTCGTCTCCTCCTACGAGAAGTTCATGATCGATCAGGACCAGCTCGGCATGATGCAGAAGATGGCCGAAGGCGTCGATCTCTCGGAGAATGGCCAGGCGCTCGATGCCATCCGCGAAGTCGGTCCGGGCAGCCACTATCTCGGCTGCGGCCACACGCAAGCAAATTTCCAGTCGGCCTTCTATCGTTCGCCGCTCGCCGATAACAATTCCTTCGAGCAGTGGGAGATCGAAGGCCAGAAGCGCATCGAGCAGCGCGCCAATGCGCTTTGCCGTTCCTGGCTCGATCACTACGAAGCGCCGCCGCTCGATCCGGCCATCGACGAGGCCCTCCTCGCCTATATCCAGAAGCGCAAGGATTCCATGCCGGACGCCTTCACCTGAAGAGAGCCCGAGGCCGCCAGGGAGCAAGGCGGTGCGACGCGTGTTGCCGACCTAATCCAGAAAGAAGTCTGGCGGCCGCACTATGAATATAAGGGGCCACGGTGAGCCGCGGCCCCGTCATCTTCGAACAACTCCGTGCGGCGCTCGGCGTCCACGGAGTTTTCGTTCGCGGCTGTCTGTCTTTCAACGAAGGCGAGGGGCCGCTCCTGAGCGATGGCACGACAGCCCGCAGCATCATCCTGCTCGGCAATATCGGCGGCTCGATCTGGCCGGCGTTCTCGAAATGGCTGGATATGCCCGACAACAGGACGCGCAAAGATCCCCTCGACGACTGGTCGAAGGCGATTATCCAGCCGGTGGCAAGCGAGTTGGGGGCCACGGCCTATTTTCCGTCGGACCCTCCTTGGCAGCCGTTCCAGCGATGGGCCATGCAGGCCGAAGGCTTGAAAGCGTCGCCGCTCGGCATCTTGATCCATCCGGACTATGGTCTGTGGCATGGATATCGCGGCGCATTGGGATTTGCCGATGCGCTGGAAGCAATGAAGGTGCCCCCGTTTTCTCCGCATCCGTGCGATCTATGCATGGAGAAGCCTTGTCTTGCCGCCTGCCCCGTTGGAGCGATAACGGCAGCCGGCTTCGATGCTCCGGTCTGCCGGTCGCATTTGCGCACGCCGACTGGGCAGGCTGGCTGCATGGCCGGCGGCTGCCTTGCACGCAATGCCTGCCCGGTCGGGGCAGGCTATCGTTATCCTGCCGCGCAGCTTGCATTCCATATGGCTGCACTCCAGCTTTAGTTGTCACACCTTCCTTGTTTCGCCGCATTGCGATGCGTTCTGAAGCCTGTGTTATTCATGCGGGGCTATACGTTTGATTCGATTGATGGTCGTCCTTGCCGTTCTTGCCTTTGCCGCCACTGCATCGGCCGGCGAAGCCTGTCGGAAGATCCAACATCTCGGGGAGGGTTATACGGTCTGCACTTTCGATGCGGTCAGCGACGACATTCAGATTTTCCAGAACGATCGCAGCGGCAAGCCTTATGGCTCTTTCCGCGCCTTGGAAAA
The DNA here is from genome assembly GCF_030182565.1 of Rhizobium centroccidentale. NCBI lineage: Bacteria > Pseudomonadati > Pseudomonadota > Alphaproteobacteria > Hyphomicrobiales > Rhizobiaceae > Rhizobium > Rhizobium centroccidentale. The sequence goes on from NZ_JAQJCG010000002.1 coordinate 380,603, forward strand.
TGATCTGCGTCAGGATCGCATCTACGTGCGCTTTGCCATGAATGGCGGCATGTATCTCGACGACCAGTCTCCTGTGGGCCTCTTTGTCGAAAACGGACGTGAGGTGAAGGCGATCAACACCAACAAGGGATGGGGCAACTTTCATCTCCTGCCGAACGGGGTCTTCTATCTCGGGTCGGGCAAGGCTGGGATCATGGAAAGCAAGGCATTCGCAGCTTCCGGCATCAAGCCTTTTTACGCAACCCAATCAGGCCCGATGCTGGTCATCAGCGGCAAGGTCCATCCGTCATTTCTAGCCGACAGTCCGAGCTTAAAGACACGAAACGGCGTTGGCGTTACCTCTGACGGCAAGGTCGTCTTCGCCATTTCCGATGGCGCGGTGCGTTTCCACGACTTTGCAACGCTGTTTCGCGACGAGTTGAAATGTCCGAATGCGCTATTTCTCGATGGCAGCATCTCCAGCCTCGATATCCCGGAATGGCAAAGGCGCGACAGCCTGTTTCCGCTCGGGCCGATCATCGCAGTGACGGAAATGCTGCCCGGCTGATGTGAAACCATAAAAAAGGCTCCGCCGAGCATTGCGCGACGGAGCCCCCTTGGCGTTCGATGTCAGATCTCAGACGAACTGATCGATATAGGTCATGATGCTGAACAGGCCGTCCTTCGGACCCGGATTGGCCGGGAAATCCTCGGTGAAGCGGAGATAGGCCCTTGGATTGCCGCCATAGCTGCCGGTCTGCGGCGCTTCTCTCGAGAGATGCTGCCGGATCGACTGTGGGAGAAGATTGATCGTGGCGTCGTCGATGATCGGTTCGATGATGACGGGTTCACCGTTGAAAGCGATTGCCTCCGTTGCGGCGGTGGAGATGCCTGCCAGCTTGCGGATCTGATCATAGGATTCCGGCGGCAACGGCGTCGGCAAGTAGGCCGCCATGCGGTGATACATGATATAGGCTTCGACCCAGTTCTGCGCGTTGACATGCAGGCGCATGGCGACCGCCTGGCGCTGCAGCATGAATTCGGTGATGCGAGGCATCAGCGAGCCGCGGTAGTCAGGCGGATAGCGGTTATCGCGCAGCGCCTGCGAGGCGAGGTATTCGAGGCCGCCTCTATAGGTATCCCACTGGAACATGCACTCCTTGTTGCCCTGCTGCAGGCGCGGATCGTCGGAAACGGCGGTCACGCGCGCGAAAGGCTCCGGCATGAACAGCACGTCGGCCTTGTCCAATGCGCGGGTCGTATAGAGGAATGCCCAGAAGATGAACGGCGTCGGGCTGGAAATCGACTTCAGAAGAACGTCGCGCCGGATGATCATGAATTCGGGGAAGATGTGACGGTCGAGAATGAATTCCAGCATAGAGCGGAAGTCACCCTTGGCGTGACGCGTCGGATAGGAGAGGTGATAGAAGGGCTCCATATCGCCGCCACCCGGCCGCGCGTCGACCAGAAGCCACGGCGCCTGGATCATGCCGATATTCTTGTCGTCCACCATGATGCGAAGATATTCGACGACTTTTTCCGGGATCAGCAAATCGTCGTCGCCGAGGAAAACCGCGTAATGGCCGCGGGCTCTCTGCATCGCAAAGGCGTAGTTGCTGATGAAACCGGAATTGCGCGCCCGACGATAGGCGCTGATTTCCGGATGATGCGAGATCGACTGAATGTAGGCTGCGGTCTCATCCGTCGAACAATCGTCGACAATGACGATTTCGAAAGGGAGGCCTAGCCGCCGAAATTCTTCCAGGTGGAAATTGACGTTCCGCTCGAGCATGAACTGACGGTTATAGGTCGGAACGCAGATCGAAAGGACGGGGACTTGAGCAGAAGACATCGATATTCTCCACGAGGCATCAGCGCGATTCTATGCATGGACTTCGATCCATGAATAAGCCGGATTGCTTTCGCGGGGCTGGAGAGTTTTGAGCGATCCGAGTGTGGGAAGCGCTTATGCTCCAGTTCAGTGCAAGTTCCGCTCTTTATGCTCCGGCCAGCGCATTCTGCAATCCCGGCAGGAAGCGATTGCCGTTTTCGAGGGTGCCTCTTCCTGGAAAATGGCCGGATAGCCCGAGGCACATGGATCGACCGATACCTCCAGGGTTTGGCATCCATGTCAGTATCAGGAGACCCTGTGAGCAAAGTCAGCGTCATCATTCCCGCCTATAAAGCGCAGGAATCCATCGGTGAAACGATTGCCGCGGTTCTTGAAAATCGTGACGTTCTGGAGGTGATCGTCGTCGACGACATGTCTCCCGATGCCACCGCGATGATTGTCGAGCGACATGCTCAGCGCGATCAGCGGGTGCGCTTGCTGCGCAATCCGCAAAATGGCGGAGCGGGATATAGCCGGAATGCCGGCATGGCCGCCGCGCGCGGCGACTATTATTACTTTCTCGACGCGGACGACATTGTAGCACATCGCTCGATCGATGAAGTCGTCCATCACATGGAAGCCAATGGCTGCGATGTGATGGTGTTTCGTTATCGCTATGTCACCGAGAAGAACGGTCGTCTCGATCCGATGCTGCCGATCGATAATGATGCCTGGCAAGCGCTGCTCGGCGATACTGATATAGGCATTTTTACGCTCGATCAGTGCGAGCGATTGCTGTTCACGGTGAATTTCCCCTGGAACAAGATCGTGAGCGCCAAGCTATGCAGGGAAACGGGTCTGCACTTCTCGGAGACGCGTGTCCATAACGATATCTATGCTCACTGGCACATCTATCTGCACGCCCGGAAGATCGGCATGATGAATCGCTATCTCATCGGCCACCGCGTCTATCAGGACAGGGCGCAGCTGACCAATGTCTTCACCGAAAAGCGCTTCGAGGTCTTCAAGGCCTTTGCGGAGGTGGAGGCGTTGTTCGCGCGCCTGCCGCGGATGAAAGAGGCCTATTACCAGTGGTTCCTTCGCAGCAAGTTCGATTTGCTCGATTGGATCTATCCGCAATTGCCCCTGGATCTCAGGGAACGTTTCTTCGCGCTGGTTCGGCAATGCTATGAAGATTATGGCCAAGCTGACTATGAGAACGTGCGCAGGCAGTCGTTCGAGACTGCGGATATTGCGCTCAGGCTGAAACAGGCTCCTCATTTGATACTCGGCAAGACGCCAAGATAGTCGGCTAAGATAGTATTCGGCGCCCAATGTGCTCGCAATAAAAAGAGAGGCGCCGCCGGCCATCCGCGGCGGTAGATCGCAAAATCCGCCTCGGTCGATTCCTTGAACTTGTACGGGTTCTCCACCAGCTTCAGCAGGCTCCATTGCGGGAACCGGTTTGCGATGTCCGTCGTAAACTTGCGATGCCGGACATGGGACGCGCCACGAATATCCGGGCCGTCGAAATTGGAGGCGTAGATAACCACATAGCGCTGCGGCAGGGAGAAGAGCTGGTCAAGGTAATTGACGTAAATATTGTCGTCAACCAAATGGTAGAGAACGTCGAGCGACAAGGCGCAGTCGTAGGCGTCCTCGTGCATTTCCCAGTCAAGCGACTGATCGCCCAGCCAGACGAAATTGTAGTTCGGCTTATCCCTATACATCATCATCGTGCGTTCGATGACCGTCTTGGAGACATCGAAGCCGGTATAGCGGTCGAACGAGAAGTATTTCAACTGATTGCCGTCGCCGGAGCCCATCTCCGCAAAGGATTTCAGCCCTTTCTTCCGGGCGAGACTATTCAGAAACTGCCCCTTGTACTTGGCGAGCACATCATAAGAGCCGGCACCCGAATTGCCGCCACTGCGATAACGGCCTTCCCAATAGCCGGTGGAGTCAAAGGAAGGCGCAGCTTCCGATCGACGGATCGGCTGTTCCAGCGGCGTAACGGGAGCAAGCCGCTCCACGGATGGTGCCGGGATGGGTTGCGGCTGTGTCGGATAGGGCTGCTGCATCGGCTGCATCGCCACCTCGGCAACCGGCATGGCTTCGCGGACCTGTTGCACCGATATGGCCTGCGGAATAGGCGCGGGCTGTGGGGCCTGCTGTGCGGGGGCTGGCCGCTGCGCCAGCCAAAGCGGGACGGGCCGCTTCATATTTGAACCCGCCTGCTGTTCCAGGGATGCCCAATTCAAGGTTTTGGGTGCTTCGGCTACCCGGTCACCCATGACAACGTCGAGTTCGCGCAGCTGCTTGGCGAGCGGGAATTTCTCGTGGACATATTGCGTCCATTGATGGGTCTGACTGGCAATGATCTTTTCGACGGCCTCATCCACGGACGAGAAACGGATTTCGTCGGGCCAGAATTCTTCCGCACCGGGATAATCATGGATCACCGGCAGGGCGCCGACAGCCATGGCTTCGGCGATGTTATAACCAAAGCTCTCGTGCACCGAGGTCGACAGTATCACGCCCTTATCGGCCAGGAAGGCCGGCATGTTGCGCTGCCAACCATGGAAGAAGACGTTGCGGGTGAGGCCGAGCTTTTCCGTCGTGCGCTTCAGGTACGGCATCATGACGAACTCTTCCTGTTCGCCGGCCACATGCAGCGTGTAGGAAGGATCGCGCTTCACCAGCGAGTGCATGATTTGCAGGAACAGCGGCTGGTTCTTGCGCATGAAGGGCTTGGCGGCCCAGGCGATCTTCTTCTTGTCGAGCGAAGGGATCGGCTTGAACTTGTCGAGATTGAGGCCGTTCCACACGACGTGGGTACGGGTCTTCTGGGTGACCTGGGGTGCCCTGAGTTTCAGGACACGCAGCATGTCATGCGAAACCAGAATCAGATCGTCGATGGCGCCGAAATCGATGCGATCGGGAAAATTCGATTCCACGATCTCGAAACGATGCCAGCGCGCGATGACACGCTTGCCGCGTCGCTTGATGTTCTGGTTGATCGCGTGGACGAAGAGCTCGTTGCAGAATTCGAACCAGACGATGTCGGCCCATTCCACAGCCGTCTCGATTTCCTTGAAAGTCTTCGGCTGTATGGCCATGACTTCGTAGGTTTTTGACAGATGTTGGAATATGTCGCCGATGAAGCTATCGACTTCGATGATTATGGCCAGCTTTTTCTTCTGATGCATCTTCTGCTACCGTAAAAGAGACGAGTGGTTCTTAGTCTCGACCTGACGGACGACACGACCGACCTTCGTGTCCGCCGAGCACCGACGTTCTTGGCAATATTCTGAACGCGCGATTGCCCCCGCACAGAAATCCCAGCGCTGAGATTATGCCGGCCAACTTTCGCGAGGCTGGATTGCTCGAGATGCGTTCTGAGCGACAGCGTTCCGGGCGGCAGGTGGCCTTTGATTTCCTGCACAAGCTTCGCAAAAGGAATGATGGCCACAGTGCCGATCAAACGAGCTCGATCGCGAGCGAATCTCCGGGAGCCACGTCGTTTGACTGCTTTCCTCGGATCGGGCCGTTACCTGGGGTTCGGAATTAGGGAACAGTCCATATGTCATTGGCAGCGAACAGCCTGCATACGCCCGCCTACGAAGCGCATCCTGCGAGCCAGATACAATGGTCCGACGCGCCGCCGCTGACCCAGGAGATGTTGAGCGGCACATTCTGGAGCCTCGGCGACGTCAATCGCGGGATGTTCACACGCTTCATGGTTCTGGCGCCCGATGGCATGATCGGCAATTATTTCGATCCGAGCGTCGACTTCTGGCATGTCATGGGCGGTCGGCTTTGCCTGATCGACAGGGATGGACTGCCGTCGGTCATCTTCGATACCGCCCATATCGAGGGCGGCAATCTTATGGCGCTTGCGGGACGGGGCGTCGTTGGCGGCGTCGATGCGACCTATCTGCTGGTGCCGGCAGATCATCCTCCTCATCCGCTGTTTTCGACACCCGTGGGCGTCGAGCGCAAGGCAAACTTTCTTGTTCAGCCTCAGGAAGGATTGCGGCGTCCCAATCTGGTCGTTGTGCCGGCCGGTTCGAAGTCGCTCCATCCGCGCTGGTTCGAGAAGATCGATGATGCTTCGCGCAACTGGGATCTCTGCATCGGTTATTATGGTGCGGAGACGCCGGAAGTTTCCGGCAGCCCTTACGAATATCTGGCGCATCTGCCGAAGACCAAGAAGTTCAAGATCATCTACGACCTCTTCCATCAAGGAAGCCCACTTTGGAATTACGAGCGGATCTGGCTGCCGGATGACGATCTGCTGTGCGATGGCGAGGACATCAACAGGATGTTCCATCTGTCGCACAAGCATGGTCTGGATTTGGCACAGCCGTCCCTCAAGAAAGGACCAGGCTCTTACCCCAATCATCCTTTGACGGTTCAGCGACCTAACAGTGTCGTGCGTTTCGAAGGCTTCGTCGAAATCATGTGCCCGGTCTTCTCGCAGCGTGCACTGCAAATCTGCATCGAGTCCATGAAGGATGTCGAATCCGGATACGGCCTCGACCATCTTTGGCCGTCATTCCTCGGGCGGCCGGTGGCACGCATGGCAATTATCGATGCCATCTCCGTCGCTCATACCCGGCCGCTGGGTGCGACCTACAACGTCAATGCAGCGGTGGAAGAACAGGCAGCACTCTTCAGGACGTATCAATATACGCCGCTAAAATACGCTGGCGTCTGGTAAGCGTGCCTGGATTTTTCCAAGTGCTGCCGACAGGTTCTTGCCGACGTCATCCTTATATATCCAATTCCGATTGCCATCTTCGATTGCAACCGCCACCGAGATTTGGTGGCAGCGAGAATTTAGAGCATGATTGATTTTTCCAAGGTAGATTTATTGATCGTCGGCGCCGGCTTTTATGGCGCGACGATTGCTGAGCGGGTGGCGAACGAGCTGCAGAAGAATGTGCTTCTGATCGACAGGCGCAGCCATATCGGCGGCAACGCCTATAGCGAGTTCGACGGCGAGACCGGAATTGAGGTTCACCGCTATGGTGCGCATCTCTTCCATACACCGAACGAACTGGTCTGGACCTATCTCAACAGATTTACCGCTTTCACCGACTATAAGCATCGCGTCTATTCGACCTATCGCGATCAGGTCTATTCGATGCCGATCAATCTCGGCACGATCTCGCAGTTCTTCAACCGGCGCCTTTCGCCCGACCAGGCGAGGGCACTGATTGCGGACCAGGCGGCGGAAATGGCCGGCCGCCATCCGGCCAATTTGGAAGAGAAGGCGATTTCGCTGATCGGCCGACCCTTGTACGAGGCGTTCATCCGTGGCTATACGGCCAAGCAGTGGCAGACGGATCCGCGGGATCTGCCGGAGCATATCATCACGCGCCTGCCGGTCCGCTACACTTTCGACAACCGCTATTTCAACGACAAATATGAAGGTCTGCCGGTCGACGGCTATACAGCGATCTTCGAGAGGATGCTGAAGCATCCCAAAATCCAGATCGCCCTCGACGTCGATTTCTTTTCGCTGAAATCCTCGCTGCCGGCCGGGCTTCCGATCGTCTATACCGGTCCTATCGATCGCTATTTCGATTATTCCGAGGGCGAGCTCGGGTGGCGGACCATCGACTTCGAAAAGGAGACGCTGAATACCGGCGATTTCCAAGGGATGGCGGTCATGAACTATGCCGACGAGACGATCCCCTACACACGTATTCTGGAGTTTCGCCACTTCAATCCGGAGCGCAACTATCAGAATGAGACGACGGTCGTGGTGCGGGAATATTCACGCTCTGCAAGGCGCGTTGACGAGCCCTATTATCCAATCGACACGCGGCAGGACAAGGAGCTCTTCCTGCGCTATCGCGAGCGCGCCGTGGCGGAGACCAATGTCCATTTTGGCGGGCGGCTCGGCACCTATCGCTATCTCGACATGCACCAGGCGATCGGTGCGGCCTTGAAGGCGTTCGACAGCCGGATTGTTCCGTATTTCACCGAAGGACGCGCCATCGGTGGTGAGAAATAGCAGGCGGCAGGCGCTGGCTTACTTTCGGCATGTTTGAAGACGCGGCCGAGGGAAGATCTCTGTGGAAGCAATTGAATGATGAAAAGAAAGCCCGGCAACCAGGCTTTCTCTTTTTTCCTTAGGATCGTCTGCGGCGTTCGCGAGCGGGTGCCGCGCCGCCTTCGTTGGCGGTCTTGTTGCGAAGGGGGCCGATCCGTTCGATGATCGTTTCCAGCGTCGGGCGAGGGCCCGGTACGTAGCTGTCCAGCGCCTCCCGCATGGCGGCGAGATGGCCGCAGGAGGTGCCGCAGCAACCGCCGATGATCTTGGCGCCGGCATCGCGTGCGAGACGGGCATAGTCAGCCATCAGCGGCGGCGTGCCGGAATAATGGATTTCGGCACCACGATATTCGGGAATGCCGCAATTGCCCTTGACGATGACGATTGCGGAAGCGTCCGCCTCGGTCATGTCGAGGAGGCTGGAGAGGATGTCGGAAGCGCCGACGCCGCAATTGGCGCCGACGGCCGCCGGGCCTGCGCCGATATCGGTCGCGACGGCATGAATGTCCTTCGGATGCAGGCCCATCATGGTCTTGCCTGCGGTATCGAACGAGCCGGTATAGGTGTAGGGCAGGCCGACCTTGGCGGCGGCTTCTGCTGCAGCCCGGATTTCTTCCGGCGATGACATGGTTTCGATCCAGGCGACATCGGCACCACCGGCCTGCAGGCCTTCCATCTGCTCGACGAACGCGGCGACGGCATCTTCATAGGTCAGGGCGCCGAGCGGCATGAGCAACTCGCCGGTCGGTCCGACGGAGCCGCCAACGATGACCTTTCGGTCGGCCTTGTCGGCCACCGCTCGAGCGATCTCGGCAGCCGTCTTGTTGAGGCTATGCACGCGATCCTGCGCATGGTGTAGCTTCAGGCGATGACGGGTGCCGCCGAAAGTGTTGGTGAGGATGATATCTGCGCCGGCATCGACGAAATCCTGATGCAGCTTCGTGATCCGGTCCGGATGCTGTTCGTTCCAGAGTTCGGGGGCTTCACCGGCCTCAAGGCCCATGGCGAAGAGGTTGGTGCCGGTTGCGCCGTCGGCAAGCAGTACGCCCTTTTCGGCAAGGAGATCGGTCAGGGGATTGATGGCGACGGTCATGGTGCGTCCTCGGATACGTCGGATGTTCGGATATCAAATGCAGATATAAACATTTCTTTATGTGAAAACAACGACAAGATGGCTACCTCTATATCGACGCGGCAATGGCGGCAGAAAAAAGCGCCCCGGTGAGGGCGCTTTGCCGTTTGCGATGAAGATCAGCCGTCAGGCTGCCGCCATCTGTGCCGTCTCATGCGATGTCGGCGTGACCATGGCGGCGATGATGCTTTGCAGATCGATCGTGCCGATAGGCTTGCCGCCCGCATCCGTGACGACGGCTCCCGTCTGGCCTGCCTCGGTGATCTGCTTGGCGGCGACTTCCAGCGTCATGTCGCCGGGTACGCGTGCGCCGCCCGGCTCGCCGGCAAGCGGCTTCATGATCGTCTGGGCCTGGATGACGCGACCGCGGTTCACTTCCTTGACGAAGGCGGTGATATAGTCGTCGGCCGGCTGCAGCACGATCTGCTGGCCGGTGCCCTGCTGCACGACCTTGCCGTCGCGCAGGATCGCGATCTTGTCGCCAAGGCGCAGCGCCTCGTCGAGATCGTGGGTGATGAAGACGACGGTCTTCTTCAGCTCCTTCTGCAGATCGAGGAGTACGGTCTGCATGTCCACGCGGATCAGCGGGTCGAGCGCCGAATAGGCTTCGTCCATTAGCAGGATATCGGCATCGTTCGTCAGCGCCCTGGCAAGGCCGACACGCTGCTGCATGCCGCCGGAAAGCTGGTTCGGAAAGTGTCGTTCGAAGCCCTTGAGCCCGACGCGCTCGATCCAATACTGGCCTTTCTTCTCGCTTTCGGAGCGCGGCACACCCTGGATATCAAGGCCGTAGATCGTGTTTTCGATGACGGTGCGGTGTGGCAGCAGCGCGAATTTCTGGAACACCATCGCCGTTTTGTGACGACGGAATTCGCGCAGGTCGTTTTCGCTCATCTTGCAGACGTCGACGCCGTCATAGAGCACTTCGCCGGCCGTCGGCTCGATCAACCGGTTGATATGGCGGATCAGCGTCGACTTGCCCGAGCCGGAGAGGCCCATGACGACGGTAATGGCGCCGGCCGGCATGTCGATGTTGATATCCTGCAGGCCGAGCACATGACCGTGCGTTTCATTGAGTTCGGCCTTGCCCAAGCCGTTCTTGACCTGATCGATATAGTTGCGTCCGCGAGGACCGAAAATCTTATAAAGGCTTTTGATCTGGATCGCGTGACTAGCCATGGATGACCTCCGAGTGCTTCTGGAGCCGTCTGCCATAGGCTTGGCTCGTGCGATCGAAAATGATGGCAATGGCGACCAGCGCGAAACCGTTGAGGAAGCCGACGGTGAAGAACTGGTTGTTGATCGCCTGCAGCGTATTCTTGCCGAGCCCGCCGACGCCGACCATCGAGGCGACGACGACCATGGCCAGCGACATCATGATGGTCTGATTGATGCCGGCCATGATGGTGGGCAGGGCAAGCGGGATCTGCACGTTGAAGAGTTTCTGGCGGTGCGACGAGCCGAAGGCGTCCGCGGCTTCCAGCACCTCCTTGTCCACGAGGCGGATGCCGAGATTGGTCAGGCGGATCATCGGTGGAACTGCATAGATGACGACGGCGATAAGGCCCGGTACCTTGCCGATGCCGAAGATAACGACGACGGGAATGAGATAGACGAAGCTCGGCATGGTCTGCATGACGTCGAGGATCGGATTGACGATCGACTGCAGCCGGTCCGAGCGCGCCATCAGGATGCCGATCGGCAGTCCGATGACGATGGCGATGAGCGTACAGACCGTCACCATGGCGAGCGTGACCATCGTATCGGTCCAGAGGCCGAAGACGCCGATGAGGATCATGGAGATTGCTGTGCCGGCAACAATTTTAAGGTTGCGGCTGGCGGCATATACGACGAGCATCATGGCGACGAGTATGATGAACCAGGGCGTGTTGGTGAAAACCCATTCGAGATAGTTCAGAAACCATTGCAGCGGCTGCACGATGGCGTCGATGAGATTGCCGTAGGCGCGTACGGACGCCCTGAAACCGTCATCGATGTTCTTGCGTGCGAGACGTATGATAGATTCGTCTATTGCCGGAAAGTTGCAGAGCAAATTCGGCAGGATCGTACACTGGATAGCCATGTATTTCCCCTTCTTAGTCCGGTTCTGTCCCGCTGCGCTCGTGTGGCCATCACATGCGGGCAGCACTGCAGCGCTGCGACCGGTTCTTCAGGCTGCCCCTGAATTCTTACAGCATTCGCCGCCGTTAATCTGCACTCGTTGCGACCTTGCGTCATGTCGCTCTGTCGGTATGAGCGTCATACCGATTACGGCGCGCGAATGTGAAATCGGCGGCAGGCAGACGCCTGCCGCCGATTCTGCAGCACGGATTAGAGCGACGCCTTGACCTTGGTGGCGACGTCCGGAGCAACCCACTTGGTCCACATGTCGGGGTAGGTCTTGAGGAAATACTTGGCGCCGTCCTCGTTGGTACCCTGATTGTCGGTCATCCAGGCGAGAACCTTGCCGACGGTGCCGTTATCCCATTTGCGGGTCTTCATGTAGTCCATGGCGATACCGGCCTTTGCGGCAAAGTCCTTGGTCACAACGGTATAGACGTCCGAAACCGGATAGGAGTTCACCTTCGGATTGGCGCAATCCTGCTGTGACGTGCAGGCATCCCAATCCTTCTTGTCATGCGGCACGTTGAAGCTCAGGCGAACCATCTCGTACTTGCCGAGGATGGCTGTCGGAGCCCAATAGTAGCCGAGCCAGCCGGTCTTCTTTTCGAAGGCATTGGCGATCGAGCCGTCGAGACCTGCCGCCGAACCGGTATCGACCAACGTGAAGCCGAGCTTTTCGGCGCCGAGGGCCTTGTAGAGATTGGCGGTCGAAATCTGGCAGTTCCAGCCGGCCGGGCAATTATATACCGCGCCCTTGGAAGAATCTTCCGGGGCAGGGAAGAGTTCCGGATGCTTCAGCGCGTCCTGAACGGTCTTGATATCCGGATGGGCGTCGGCGAGGAATTTCGGAATCCACCAGCCTTCCACGCCGCCATCGCTCAAGAGCGGTGCCGCCTCGATCAAGCGGCCTTCGGAAACGGCCTTGTCGAGCGCTGTGCGCACTGCGTTGACCCACAGCTCGGGCGCAACGTCAGGCTGGCCTTTTTCATCCATGGAGGTAAAGGTCGGCTGCGTGTCGCCGGTCACCAGAGTGACGTTACAGCCATAACCGTTTTGCAGGATGATCTTGTCGACCTGAGCGGCTACGCCTGCCGATGCCCAGTTCATTTCAGCGATGGATACGCTGCCGCAATCCGCGGCGTGCGCCGAGCCAGCCAAAGCATAGGCGCCGAATGCGAAAATGGCTGAAGCGAGAAGCTTCTTCATTGATATCGTCTCCCAATTTTTCGTTACGTTGCGGAAATCGACTCCAAACGCGTTCGATTTCTGTCGATCCCCTGTCAGCGCGGTCTGATTGCAACCGTTCATACGCCGCTGACGACGCCCGTACGGTCCCCTTTGCTGCCGTCGTGCATTTGGTCTTTTTGCGACCGCGGAACTCTGTCGCGGCCGGGCATTCTTTGCATCGACAAAGGGTAGCGTAAGGATTTGAAAGAAGAAATCAACAGCCTGCCAGCCGAAGGAAGTTATCACGCCCCTTGGAGAAGCTTAATTAAGCGCCTGAATTAGCCTGTTTTCTGCTATTCACGGCTGCAAAACAGGCATTGTGTGGCTTTCGTGAAGCTTTACCATCAAGACGGAATTAAATGGCGCTGGAATATCGCGTCCCTGAAAGACGTTTTGTATTCCATTTGCGTCGTTTGCGATTTCTCAACGCAAAGCGGAAAATTTTCAAAAAATTTTCAGATTCACTCTAATTTAAGCACTTAATAACCCTCCGGTAACGATGTCGGTTTATCAATCGATGCGTGGCGGGGGACATACCGCTGCTTCCCTGGATCAGGTATTGCGTACCGGGGAAAGCGAACCTTGTAGTGTTTGTGCAGGGAAGCCGGCGTTTTTGGCAAACCGCGTTGATCCTCGGATCGCGCGGTTTTCGCGCTTTAGAGGGTGCCGTTACGAGACAGTTTGATGTGCGGGAAGCAGGAGCCTGCTCCGATCCCGATAACGATCAAAAATAAAGCCGCCGATGCTGTTGCATGGCGGCTTCTCATGTATGGGGCTGGCAGCTTGACGCGCTCTCAGCCGACATTATAGGTGCGGATGAAGCCGATCGTGCCGAAGCGCGTGTCGAGTTGCTGCAGGCGGCTCTCCGGGCGGCGAACCGGAAGCTTGCCATTCCAGGCGATCTGAATGGAATTCTGTCTGTTGAAGATGAAGAGCATTGGGGTATCCTCCGACCGGACCGGCCGGTTTCGTTGTTTGTTTTCACGATGCAGATAATCCTCCTTCGCGTAACTCACAACGGATGAAATCGTCATCCAATGTCGCAAATAGAGCATGTTTGAAGGTGATGCATTTTTGTATCGTGGCAGCTCTTTCCGGCAGCTGGAGATCGCGGCAAAATCAAGGCGGAATCTAGCGTTTTCAGTGGCTGTGGCGTATCGAGGTGGTGAGCAATGACAAGAGCGATCATGCTACAGGGAACCGGTTCCGATGTCGGAAAAACGGTATTGGTCGCGGGACTGTGCCGGCTGTTCGCAAACAGGGGCGTGAGAGTGCGCCCGTTCAAGCCACAGAACATGTCGAACAATGCCGCCGTTGCCGAAGACGGCGGCGAGATCGGACGGGCGCAGTGGCTGCAGTCGCTCGCGGCGCGCGTGCCATCATCGGTTCACATGAATCCGGTGTTGTTGAAGCCGCAATCGGAGACCGGCAGCCAGATCATCGTTCAGGGCAAAGTCTGGGGGCAGGCCAAGGGCAGGGACTATCAGGCCCTCAAGCCGCAATTGCTCGGCGCGGTGCTCGAAAGCTTCGCCACCATGCGGGCAGGAACCGATCTCGTCATCGTCGAGGGAGCGGGTTCGCCTGCCGAGATCAATCTGCGGCGCGGCGACATCGCCAATATGGGCTTTGCGACACGCGCCAATATTCCCGTCGTGCTGGTCGGTGACATAGACCGCGGCGGCGTGATCGCGTCATTGGTCGGCACATATCATATCTTGCCGGAGGAAGACCGGCGGATGATCCGCGGTTATCTGATCAACAAGTTCCGTGGTGATGTCTCACTGTTTGGTGAGGGCATTGAGGCGATTGGCAGTTTCACTAGATGGCAATGTCATGGCGTCGTCCCGTGGCTAAAGGCGGCCACCCGCCTGCCGGCGGAGGATTCGGTCGTATTGGAGCGACTTGCTCGAGGTACCTCCGGTGCGCTCAAGGTCGCTGTGCCTGTGCTGTCGCGGATCGCCAATTTCGACGATCTTGACCCGCTGCGGGCCGAGCCCGATGTCGATCTCGTCTTCGTCCGCGCTGGCGAGCGCTTGCCCGCCGATGCGGGGCTTGTGGTATTGCCGGGCTCCAAGTCGACGATCGGTGACCTGCTTGATCTGCGCGAGCAAGGATGGGATCGCGATATCGCTGCCCATGTGCGCCGCGGCGGTCGCGTCATCGGCATTTGCGGCGGTTATCAGATGCTCGGTCATACCGTCCACGATCCGCTCGGTATCGAGGGATCGGTGACCGAGACGCCCGGATTGGGTCTTTTGGATATCGAGACGGAAATGGCTCCTGAGAAGACGGTGCGCAACAGTCTTGCGGTCTCGAAAGAGTATGACGTGCCGCTGTCCGGCTATGAGATCCATCTCGGTGTGACGCGGGGTCCGGACTGCGAACGGCCATCGGCCATGATCGACGGGCGGCCCGATGGAGCGGTATCGCCCGATGGCCGCATCATGGGCACATATCTTCATGGGCTCTTCGGCAGCGACGCTTACCGGGCAAAGCTGCTGGCAAGCTTCGGCCTTTCCGGCGAGCGCGTGAACTATCGCGCCAGCGTCGATATGGCTCTGGACGAAGTTGCGGCAGAGCTGGAAAGCGTACTCGATCCGGCCTGGCTCGACGGTCTGGTCGCCTAGAGTTCGCCGGAAACTTCCCGCCGACGGCGGTCGAGTTCTTCGCTGTAGCGGCGCAGCGTATAGCTCTCCGTCAGCAGACCGATGACCTTGCGTTCGATCAGGTCGTTGACGACGACGAGCGCTTCGCTCTTGGTCTGCTCGAACATGGCGGCTGCCTGCTTGGCGTTCATCTGCGGCTGCAGGAATTCGTTGCGGAGCCGGATGAAATCGGAAAGACCGTGCTCCTCGTCGTCTTTTTCGATCGGGCTCGCATAGACGTCGGGCACGAGAACCATTCCGGAATATTTCTCGTTCTTGTCGATCAGGATGACGCGCTGCGCCGAGCCGATCGGAAAATTCTTGCGGAATTCCTCGATGCTCATGTCGATGCTGCCCGTATGCACGTCAGGGCGCATCATGCGGGCGACCGTGAGATTGCGGATCCAGCCGACGTCGTGGGCGCTGCGGATGCTCTCGCCACGCAGGTGGAAGCGCCATGTGGCGAAGGAGTAGCCGAAGGTCGTGCGCACCACGAGCGACGAGGTGATGACGGCGGCCAGCACCAGGGCAGTGATCGGAAAGTCCCCGGTGATTTCAAGCGCCAGGAAGGTCATGGTCAGCGGGCCGCCGATGATGGCAACGGCCAGCGAGCTCATGCCGACGACGGCATAGACGGCCGGCGTCAGCGTGGCATGATCGAAATAGGGTGCGCAATAGGCGAAGATCTTACCGAGCAGCGCGCCCATGAACAGCGAAGCGAAGAAGAGGCCGCCTCTGAAACCGGAGCCGATCGATATTGCGGAGGCGAGCGATTTCAGCAGGAATAGACCCGCCAAGGCGCCCAGCGTCACGTCCGTAGACAGATTGAGATGCAGCGCGCCATGGCCGGCCGAAAGGACTTGCGGCGAGATCAGCGCCAGTGTTCCGACGACCAGGCCGCCGAGCGCAGGCCGGAAAGGCGGCGCTATGGAGCTCTTGCGTGCCAGTTCCTCGACCCAGGCGACGCCCTGCATGATCAGGATGCCGATACCGGCGCAGAAGGCACCAAGCAGGATGGCTGGAAGATAATCCGCCGGAACGATCGCCCCGAAGTGATCGATATCGATGGCAAAGTCGTCGCCGGCGAGTAGTCTGGCAATCATCGTTGAAATCAGCGCCGAGACGACGACGGGGGTCAGGGTCACGATCGAATAGCTGCCGATGATCAGCTCGAAGGCATAGAAGGCGCCGGTGAGCGGCGCATTGAAGGCGGCTGCGATGGCGCCAGCCGCGCCGCAGCCGACGAGCATGCGCAGGTCTGCGCGGCGCATCTGCATCTTGTAGCCGAATTTGGAGGCAATGCCTGCGGCGAGCTGCGTGTAACCTGCTTCAAGCCCGACAGACGCGCCAAATCCATTGGAGATCAGATTCTGCACCGCGACGATGATGCTGTCGGTAAGCGACATGCGGCCGCCATGCAGCGCATTGGCTTCGATCGGGTCGACCATCGGCTTCTTGCGCGTGCGCGACAATATATAAAGCAGGATGCCGAGAATGATGCCGCCGGCGATCGGCGCGATGAACAACACCGATTTGTCGGGGATCGCCATTGCCGCTGAACTCAAGCGTTCGTAGTCGGTTATGCCGTAGATGACGCTATGAAGCTTACGCGAGATATAGCTCATCGCGGTTACGGCACAGCCGGACGCTATTCCCACCAGGGCGCCGGCAAAAACAAGTCCCAGCTCGCCACGACGCAGCAATGCCCTGAAGCGACCGAGATCGAATAGGACCGAGAAGACGCCGAGACGTCGCGGTTGAAATTTCTGTAGCATTGGAAGCGGACGATACGTTTTTGCTCGAATGTGAGGGCTTACCCTCTATAAACTCCTAACATCAAAGAAATACGGCAAAAAAGCCGCTGATTTCATGCGAATTTTCAACCGATTTCGCAATCAGGATGGCGCAGGTCGCATCCATGCCCTTGATTGACTTGAACTAAGTGAAAGCCTAATCATTGCGGCATAACGAATGGTTCCTGAGCGGCGATCTGCCGCATGGGATGAAAAGGGAATGTGAAGGGGCGGACCCAATCCGGGCGTTCTCATCACAGCCGACCCCGCGACTGTAGAGCGGTCAGGGTCTTTCGTTCGGTTTGAAGTCTATTCCGTTGATGGTTCGCATGGGGCGAACGGGGCGGGGCAGGCGCAAGTCGAAAAAGCCACTGGTGTGGCATCATGATCAACCGGGGCTGGACGCCTCTTATTCTACGAATCGTCCGCCTTTTCATGATGCATTGCCGGGAAGGCGAGAAGGATCCGCTGGCGCACGATCGGGGGCGACCGTTTCGGTCCGCCCCTGTCGCGGCGTCTTATCCGCGAGCCAGGAGACCTGCCATGCGTGCCGGGCGCAGAGCCTGTTTTGGGACGCGAGTTCCGCTGCCAGCACGGAGGTTGTCATGGCGCAAGACGAGTTTTCGGCGTATGGGCGCCTGTTTCCCGGTTCCAGCGACGTGCTGCCGACCCTCGCTTCTGCGTGGTGGGAGCGGACATAGCGCATGTCGACTTCGACTTCCCGAGCTGTTTTCGTCCTTGGCGGCGCGCGTTCCGGCAAATCCAGATTCGCCGAATCTCTGATTTCGGACACGGGTCTCGAACGTCACTATGTGGCGACGGGACGCGCATGGGACGACGAGATGCGCGAGCGCATCGCCCAGCATCGTGCCGATCGCGGCGATCTCTGGCAGACGCATGAGGAGCCGATCGATCTCGTCGGGCAGCTTGCCGCTGTCGACGCGGAGGGGCGGGCGGTGCTTATCGACTGCCTGACGCTCTGGGTGACCAATCTGATGATGGCCGAGCGTGACATGGCGGCGGAATTTGCCGCTCTCACTGCATTTCTACCAACTGCGCGATCAAGGCTCGTTCTCGTCTCCAACGAGGTTGGCCTGGGAATCGTGCCGGAAAATCGCATGGCGCGCGAATTTCGCGACCATGCCGGCCGCCTGCACCAGATGGTCGCTGCGGCAAGTGCCGAAGTTTATTTTATCGCAGCGGGCTTGCCGCTGAAAATGAAGGGCTGATCCATATGAACCAGGAAAAGATTCCCGCCACCGTCATCACCGGCTTCCTGGGAGCCGGCAAGACGACGATGATCCGCAACCTCCTGCAGAATGCCGGTGGCAAGAAGATCGCTCTGATCATCAACGAGTTCGGCGACCTCGGCGTCGACGGCGACGTGCTGAAGGGCTGCGGCGCGGAGAACTGCACCGAGGACGATATCATCGAGCTGACCAATGGCTGCATCTGCTGCACCGTCGCCGACGATTTCATTCCCACCATGACGAAGCTTTTGGAGCGTGATGCGCGCCCGGATCATATCGTCATCGAGACCTCGGGCCTTGCTCTGCCGCAGCCGCTGGTCGCTGCCTTCAACTGGCCCGATATCCGCACCCACGTGACCGTGGACGGCGTCATCACCGTCGTCGACAGCGCCGCCGTTGCCGCCGGCCGCTTTGCCGACGATCACGACGCTGTCGAGGCTGCCCGCGTCGAGGACGACTCGCTGGACCACGAAAGCCCGATCGAGGAACTGTTCGAAGATCAGCTGACCTGTGCCGATCTGATCGTGCTCAACAAGACAGATCTGATCGACGTCGAGGGACTCGGCCGTGTGCGCGCCGAGGTCGCCTCGCGCACCGCCCGCAAGCCGACAATCATCGAGGCGAAGAATGGTGACGTGCCCGCTGCCGTCCTGCTCGGCCTCGGCATCGGCACGGAAGACGATATCGTCAACCGCAAATCCCATCATGAACTGGAGCATGAGGACGGCACGCCGCATGACCATGACGAATTCGACAGCTTCGTCGTCGAACTCGGCCCGATTGCCGATCCGGCCGCCTTCGTCGATGCGCTGAAGCGCGTGATTGCGGAGCATGATGTGCTGCGCCTCAAGGGCTTCGTCGATGTCCCCGGCAAGCCCATGCGCCTGCAGCTTCAGGCCGTCGGCAGCCGCATCGATACCTATTTCGATCGCGCCTGGACGCCGGGTGAAGCCCGCGCAACCCGGCTTGTGGTGATCGGCCTGCACGAGATGGACGAGACGATCGTGCGCAAAGCGATCGAAGCGCTGGTCTGATCGATGCTGCGTCTTTGCCGTGCGATACCCCCCTCTGTCCCTTGCGGGACATCTCCCCCACAAGGGGGGAGATTAGAAGCTCGTGGCTGCTACATCGTAAAACAACCGACGTCGGGAGTAGCTGGGGCTTGGGGAGGTAAGTCCAGCGAAGCATGGCACCAAACAATCTCCCCCCTTGTGGGGGAGATGTCACGAAGTGACAGAGGGGGGTGTGCCGCCGCATACTCTGACGCCTGATGCATCTCCTCCTGGCTCAAAAGGGAACGATAAGCGACGGCGAGGAGGCGATCGATCTCGGGCAGTCGCCCGGCGATATCCTCTTTCTGTCGGCTGCCGATACCGAGCTTGCGGCGATTGCCGCAGCGCATGGTGAGGGCGATCGTTCCCTTCGGCTTGCAAGCCTGATGAGCCTCAAGCATCCGATGTCCGTCGATACCTATATCGACAGGACGGCGCGGCATGCGAAGCTCATCATCGTGCGGGCGCTGGGAGGGGCGAGTTACTTCCATTATGCGCTGGAGGCGCTGCATGCCTGTGCGGTGCGTCAGGAGGCCCTTATCGCGGTGTTGCCGGGCGATTCGAAGCCCGATCCCGGGCTGACACCATTCTCCAACGTCGCGCTCGACGATCTCAATGCCCTCTGGTCCTATCTGATCGAGGGCGGAGAGACGAATTCGCGGGCGTTTCTTGTCTATGCGGAAGCCATACTCTCGGGTGCCGAGAAGCCGATGCCAGCCGTGCCCTTGATGAAGGCCGGCATCTGGTGGCCGGGCCGGGGCATGATCGGCGTCGAGGAGTGGCGGAACGTTTCTGCGTTATGCGACGGTACCCCCTCATCCGCCCTTCGGGCACCTTCTCCCCGAGGGGAGAAGGTAGATGCTGAGAGTGCGGCGAATTTCCCCTCGCCGCAGAGGGGAGAGGGTGGCGCGCCAGCGCCGGGTGAGGGGGCGTTACAAGCAGAAAAGCCATTGGTGGACCTCAAGGCCCCGACGGTGGCGATTTCCTTCTATCGCGCGCTCGTGCAGAGCGGTGAAACCAAGCCCGTCGAAGCCATGATGGAGGCGCTTATCGCCGAGGGCATGCGGCCGCTGCCGGTCTTTGCCTATAGCCTCAAGGATGCCGTGTCGGTCGGCATTCTCGAAAGCGTCTTTATGGAACTGAAACCAAGCGTGGTCATCAATACCACTGGCTTTGCCGTTTCGGCGCCGGGAGCGGATCGTCAGGCAACGGTACTGGAAACGGGTGATACCGTGGTTCTGCAAGCCATCTTCTCTGCTTCATCGAAGGAGGCATGGGAGGCATCCTCGCAGGGGCTTTCGGCCCGCGATCTCGGCATGAATGTGGCTTTGCCCGAGGTCGATGGGCGTGTTCTTGCGCGCGCCGTGTCCTTCAAGGCTGCTGCTCGCTACGACGAGCGGGTCGAGGCCAATATCGTCGCCAGCGAACCGCTCGAGGATCGCATGCGCTATACGGCGCGGCTCGCCGCCAATTGGGCGCGGCTGCGCAAAACGCCGCCCGGAGATCGCCGCGTTGCGCTCGTGATGGCAAACTATCCCAATCGCGATGGGCGCCTGGGTAATGGCGTCGGGTTGGATACGCCGGCCGGCACGATCGAGGTGCTGAGGGCGATGCGGGCGGTGGGTTACGGCATTGCCGATCTGCCTGCCGACGGCGATGCGCTGATGCGGCATCTGGCGGAAGGGCCGACAAATTCGGGGCATGATGGCCGCGTGATCCGCGAGAGGCTTTCCTTCAGCGACTACAAGGATTTCTTCTCGTCGCTTCCCAAACAGATTCAGGATGAGATTACGGCGCGCTGGGGCGGGCCGGGGGCCGATCCTTACGCGCTCGACAGCGGCTTCGCCCTGCCGTTTGCCCGTTTCGGCGATGTGCTAGTCGGCATCCAGCCGGCGCGCGGCTATAACATCGATCCGAAGGAGAGCTACCACTCTCCCGATCTCGTGCCGCCGCACGGCTATCTCGCCTTCTATGCCTTCCTTCGCCGTTCCTTCGATGCGCATGCGGTCATCCACATGGGCAAGCACGGTAATCTCGAATGGCTGCCGGGCAAGGCGCTGGCACTGTCGGAAAGCTGTTATCCGGAAGCCATTCTCGGGCCGCTGCCGAACCTCTATCCCTTCATCGTCAACGATCCCGGCGAGGGCACGCAGGCCAAGCGCCGCACAAGCGCTGTCATCATCGACCACCTGACGCCGCCACTGACACGCGCCGAAAGCTATGGTCCACTGAAGGATCTGGAGGCGCTGGTCGACGAATATTACGAGGCCTCTGGCGGCGATCCGCGCCGCATCCGTCTGCTCCGCAAGCAGATTCTCGATCTCGTCGCCGATATCGGGCTGGATCAGGATGCGGGCATCGCCAAGGGCGAGGGTGAAGACGAGGCATTGCGCAAGCTCGACGCCTATCTCTGCGATCTCAAGGAAATGCAGATCCGCGATGGCCTGCATATTTTCGGTGTTTCGCCTTCCGGGCGGCTACTGACGGATTTGACGGTGGCGCTGGCAAGGGTGCCGCGCGGCCTGGGCGAGGGTGGCGATCAGAGCTTGCAGCGGGCGATTGCTCGGGATGCTTTTGAGGGTGTGGAGCGTGGGGAGGGTACGGTAATCCCCTCTGTCGCGTTCGCGACATCTCCCCCACTAGGGGGGAGATCGGTAAGGCGTGGCACGCTCTCGCATCAAACCGAGATCGGATTCGCCGATGCTGTTAATAAAGATTTGGGACGGCCGAGCGACATACTCCCTCCAATCTCCCCCCTTGTGGGGGAGATGTCAGCAAAGCTGACAGAGGGGGGTATCTCTCCACAGAAGCCATTCGATCCTTTGGACTGCGACATGGCAGCCGAATGGACAGGCCCGCGCCCTGCTATCCTTCAAGATATCTCCGACGTCTCCTGGCGCACCCAGGGTGACACCGTCGAGCGCATCGAACTGCTAGCCGCAAAGCTCGTGGACGGCGAAATAGCCTGCCCCGACAACTGGCCGAACACCCGTATGGTTCTCAACGAAATCGCCTCAAAGCTCCAGCCCTCCATCCTCGCTTGCGGCGATGCGGAGATCTCAGCTCTGCTCAAAGGCCTCGACGGCCGTTTCGTACCTCCCGGACCATCCGGCGCACCGACACGCGGTCGACCGGATGTACTGCCGACGGGACGGAATTTCTATTCGGTGGACAGCCGTGCCGTGCCAACGCCGGCAGCCTATGAACTTGGCAAGAAATCGGCCGAATTGCTCATCCGCCGCTATGTTCAGGATCATGGCGAATGGCCCGTTTCCTTCGGCCTGACGGCCTGGGGCACGTCGAACATGCGCACGGGTGGCGACGATATCGCGCAGGCGCTGGCGCTGATCGGCGTCAAGCCCGTCTGGGACATGACCTCGCGCCGCGTCACCGGCTACGAGATCATTCCGCCGGCCATGCTCCGGCGGCCGCGTGTTGACGTGACATTGCGCATATCCGGCTTCTTCCGTGATGCGTTTCCCGAGCAGATCGCCTTGTTCGACAAGGCAATCCGTGCCGTGGGCATGCTTGATGAAGATGCTGCGGATAATCCCATTGCGGCGCGCATGCGGGGCGAGATCGCGCGGCTCGAAGCCGCCGGCCTCGATACGGTCTCCGCTAGCCGCAGGGCCGGCTATCGCATCTTCGGCTCTAAGCCCGGAGCCTATGGTGCCGGCCTGCAGGCGCTGATCGACGAGAAGGGATGGGAGCGGCGCGCCGATCTGGCCGAAGCCTATCTCGTCTGGGGCAGCTATGCCTATGGTGCCGGCGAAGAAGGAAGAGCCGCGCGAGGCGTCTTCGAGGAGCGATTGCGCTCGATCCAGGCGGTCGTGCAGAACCAGGACAATCGCGAGCATGACCTGCTCGACAGCGACGACTATTATCAGTTCGAAGGCGGCATGGCGGCGGCGGCCGAGCAGCTTGGCGGTGCGCGTCCCTCGATCTATCACAACGATCATTCGAGGCCGGAAAAGCCTGTGATCCGCTCGCTCGAAGAGGAGATCGGTCGTGTGGTGCGCGGTCGCGTCGTCAATCCCAAGTGGATCGAGGGCATCATGCGCCACGGCTACAAGGGCGCCTTCGAGATCGCGGCAACGGTCGATTATCTCTTTGCCTTTGCCGCGACGACGGGTGCTGTGCGCAATCATCATTTCGAGGCCGTCTATCAGGCCTTCGTCGCCGACCAGGGCGTGCGCGATTTCATGGCGGAGAAGAATCCGGCAGCACTTCGGGACATGCGCGAACGTCTGCTTGAGGCGATCGATCGCCAGCTCTGGACGCCGAGAAGCAATTCGGCGCGGTTCGATCTGGAAAGCCTGGATAAGGGCAAGGACGCGGCGGAATGAGTGCGATCGACGAGCTTCTGGTTGGTTTTCGGGATTATCTGATGTCGCGCAGCGATCTGATGCTGCAGCATTTCGTGGAAGGCTTTGACTGGCCGGCGCAACCGCGCTCGCTTGCGACGCACGGCTTGCCCGTCGTCGATTATCTTCGGAAGCATGATCGGTTGGGGGAGGGTGCAGAAGGCGTGCTGTTCGACAGGCTCTTTCAAGCCGCGAACGAGCTGCATTGGGCCCAGACCTACAGCATCACAGATTTCGGCGCAGACTTTCTGCAGCGATATGGCTGGGTCGAGCTGTTCGGCACGCGTGGGCATTTCGTAAGCGAGGAGATGGCCGGCGGCTTCCTGCTGCTTGGTCCCGGAGTGCACTATCCGGACCATCACCACGAGGCTGAGGAGATCTATATCCCTCTGACCGACGGTTCGCTCTGGAGCAAGGATGCCCAGCCGTTCCTGCCGCGCTGGTCGGGCGAGATCATCCATCACCCCTCGAATATCCGCCACGCCATGCGCACGGAAGACCAGCCGCTTGTCGCGCTCTACCTTTGGCGCGGCGGGCCGCTGGCGCAGAAATCAATCATATCAGGGAGAATGCAATGAGCGACGAATTGGCCGAAACCGGCGCGGACGCCCCGAAGAGCGACGATGCCCGTCACGCCGACAAGATGGCCAAGAAGAAGGCCGCGCGCGACAAGATCATGGCGACCAAAAACGATGAGAAGGGTCTGATCATCGTCCACACAGGCAAGGGCAAGGGAAAGTCTTCCTCCGCCTTTGGCATGATCTTCCGCCATATTGCTCATGGAAAGCCGAGCGCCGTCGTGCAGTTCATCAAGGGCGCCATGTGGACCGGTGAGCGCGATCTGATCGAGAAGCATTTCTCCGATCTCTGCCAGTTCCATACCATGGGTGAAGGCTTCACATGGGAGACGCAGGACCGCGCCCGCGATGTGGCGGCGGCCTCGGCCGCATGGGAAAAGGCCAAGGAGCTGATCCGCGACGAGCGCAATTCCATGGTGCTGCTGGATGAGATCAACATCGCGCTGCGCTATGACTATCTCGACATCAACGAAGTGATTGAGTTCCTCAAGAACGAGAAGCCCTACATGACTCATGTGGTTCTGACCGGCCGCAACGCCAAGGAAGAGCTGATCGAGATTGCCGATCTCGTCACCGAGATGGAATTGATCAAGCATCCGTTCCGCTCCGGCATCAAAGGGCAGCCGGGCGTCGAGTTCTGATCGCTTGTCGGGCGTTTAGCAGCCCGGCAGCATCGCCTTCAGCGCTTCCGCCGTCTGCGTGTTTGCAGGAAAGAAGGACTCGATCGCGAGTTCCGACAGCGTGACATCAACAGGCGTTCCGAAGACCGTCGTGGTGGATAGAAACGATAGATGTCCCGCTTCGGTGACAAGCTCCAGAGGCACGGCGATGCCTGCGAAATCTCGTTCCGGAGCCGCCGATTTCGGTGCAGGCGGTACCGGATAAACTGATAGTTCTGCAAGCAATTTTATCAGAACCGGATCGCCGGATACCGATATCTGTTGGCGTAGGCGCTCCAAGAGATGTGCCCGCCATTCGGGTAGATTGGCGATGCGGGATGCCAGACCTTGAGGATGCAGGCTCAATCGCAGAACATTGATTGGTGCCTCGATCAACGAGGTATCGAGGACACCGGCAAGCAGCGGAGCGACGGCGGCATTTGCGGCGATGAGCGTCCAATGCCGGTCGACGGCCAGAGCTGGGAAGGGTTCGTGTCCCTTCAGAAGCATGTCGATGGCACGGCGTGCCGGAGCAAGCGCCGGATCATCCAGTTTGCGCTCTGGAAAGACCGGCGCAAATCCGGCCGCCAGGAGCATTGGATTGCGTTCGCGCAACGGCACCTCTAACCTTTCGGCGAGATGCATCAGCATCTCGCGGCTTGGAAGTGCCCGCCCGCTCTCGATGAAGCTCAGATGTCGCTGCGATATATCGGCTTCAAGGGCGAATTCGAGCTGGCTCAGGCGGCGGCGTTGCCGCCATTCGCGCAGATGATCGCCGAGAGAGCGGGCCGGGTTCATCATGCGGCAGCCGGCAGCTGATCAATGAAGCCGTGAACGGATTTCAGCCTGTCGCCTTCGAGGATCGCGAAATCCGTGCCCCTGATCAGCGGTTCGGCATCAGCCGGCCCGAACCCCCAGGAGAAGCGGAGATTGTCGCCATGGCGCTCGCCTTCGCTGATGAGCGTGAAGCGGAAGCCGGGGAAGCGTTCGTGTGCCGCAGTGACGAGTGCGTGGATCTGCTCGCGATTATCCGCGCGCATCATGGGATCGACGTAGCTGCAGTCTTCCGTCCAGGCTTCGGCAATGAGCGCACGGCGACGTTCGGTGTCGGCCTCGTTCCAGATGGCGATATAGCGGTCAGCAATGATGTTTGCGTCAGTCATCGGTCAACTCCTTTGGATCGCCTGAACCGTTCAGGCAGGGCGATCATCGGCGCGTACCGAAGCACTATCAATTACGTCGGAGGTAATCAAAGGCCCGTTCTAGAGGCCGAGCCAGATCCTGACGGGATGGCTGGGATCCGCCAGCAGCTTGATCGCGAAGGCAATGCAGACGATGACGAGCAGCGGCTTGATCAGTTTTGCACCAATGCGCATGGCAAGCCGCGAGCCAAGCTGCGCGCCGAGGAATTGGCCAAGCCCCATCGTCAGTCCGACTTTCCAAAGGATGGCGCCGGAGAAGATGAAGACGATCAGGCCGCCGAGATTCGATCCGAAATTGAGCAGCTTCGTATGTGCCGTCGCCTTCAAGAGGCCGAAGCCGGCGAGGGTCACAAAGGCGAGCATCAGGAACGAGCCGGTGCCGGGGCCGAAAGCGCCGTCATAGAAGCCGATCAATGGCACCAGCGTCACGCCGAAAAGCCCAGCGCTCATGCGCCTATGCTTTTCAACATCGCCGAGATTGGGTTTCAGGGCGAAATAGAGCGCGATTGCGATCAGCAGGAAGGGCAGGATGATGCGCAGGACCTGGCTGGGCATGATGGTCGCAAGCATCGCGCCGAGCATGCCACCGATGATTGCCATCAACGCCATGGGAAGCTGCTCGCGAAGTTTGACGTGTCCCTGCCGGGCATAAGCGATCGTTGCCGAAGCCGCGCCGCAGATCGACTGCACCTTATTCGTGCCAAGCGTCTGCAGCGGCGGAATACCGGCCAACAGCATGGCAGGCACGGTAATCAGCCCACCGCCGCCCGCAATGGAATCGACGAAACCGGCGAAGAACGCGGCGGCAAAGAGCAAAAGCAGGAGTTGAAATGTAATATCTGGCAAGGCGGGAACTCGGAGGCGGGAAATCAGCGGCCTTCTGGCACTTCGCCCGCCGCAAGGCAATTGCTATCAGGACACACTAGGCGAAATTGACGTGTCGAAAGCTGCCCGCTACAGCTGTTCTATCGGTCGATGCTGCTGGGAGCGAATATGACGATCTATGCCGATTCCACCCGCCGCTATCTTCTGGGTCTTGGGTGCGAGCGCGGCACGGACTGGAATGAAGTGCGGATGCTTGCGGAAAGAGCATTCCAGGAGGTCGGGATCGGGAGTGATCAGGTTCTAGCTGTTGTATCGATCGACACGCGCATGGATGAACCGGCCATCCTTGGGACCGCCTCGCATTTTCACCTCCCGGCACGCTTCTTCAAGGCGGCTGCACTGGAGCGGGAGACACCCAGACTGAAGAACCCGTCCGAGATTGTTTTCGCCCACGTCGGTTGTCACGGCGTTGCAGAGGCTGCAGCGCTGGCGGCCGCAGGCCCTGATTCCGAGCTCGTGCTTCCCAAGATCAAGTCCGGCTTTGCTACGGCGGCGATCGCCAGGATTGCCTGAGCAGCGAATTCGCAACGCAAGTCTCGGAAATGATCTGAAGAGATCTCGACGGCATTTCACCGCCGCCTGTTCTCGTGTATGCCGGTAGGTCAAGCGCTTGGTCCCAAGCGAAGTAAATTTCCGGAAGATCAAGCTTATTCAATATGTTGGTAAGGAAAAATCATGCATAAGGTCATTTATGATACCGATCCTGGCGTCGATGACGCCATGGCGCTTCTCTTTCTGCATCGTCACCCGGGTATCGACCTTCTCGGCGTGACGACGGTTTTCGGCAATGCCTCCGTAGACACGACGACGCGTAACGCGCTGTTCCTGAAGCGCGAGTGGAATATTCCGTGTCCGGTCGCGCGAGGCGCCAGCGTTACCTTCGATTCTTCGCGGCACGAGCGCCCCTGGCCGACGATGGTTCACGGCCATAACGGTCTCGGCGATATCGACGTGCCTGAAACGATCGACCTGCCGACCGATCCGCGCCCCGCCTATCAATTCATCATCGACACGGTTCGCGCCCATCCGGGTGAGGTGACCCTAGTCGCCGTCGGCCGCATGACCAATCTCGCTTTGGCGCTGAAGCATGATCCCGAGATTGCCAAGCTCGTGAAGGGCGTGGTCATCATGGGGGGCAATTTCTATGTGCCGGGCAATGTTTCTCCCGTCGCTGAAGCCAATATTCACGGTGATCCGGAAGCTGCCGATTTCATCATGACGGCGGCCTGGAAAGTCGTCGTGGTCGGTCTCGATGTGACGTCGGTGACGACCATGAGCCGCGGCTATCTCGCTGATATGGCAAAAGCGGGCGGACCTTCGGTGCAGCTCCTGGCCGACCTGTCGCAGTCCTACATCGATTTCTACAAGCATGCGGTCGAAGACGGCATGATGGTCCACGACAGCTGCGCCTGCGTCTATATCGTGGCGCCCGAGCTGTTCGACACGATCGAGGGATCGATCCGCGTCGTCTGCGGCGGGATCGCCGATGGTCAGACTATTATCAAGCAGGACGGCCGCCGCTTTCCGCCGGGCGATTGGGATAATCTGCCCAGCCAGATCGCCTGCACCGGTATTCGCTCGCAGCAGGTTCTCGACCTGATCCGCGACGTGATTCTGGGCAAGGTACAGCATTAAACCCTGTGAAGGGGCGGCAACGCCCCTTCACAATTCGCTGAAGACCATTTTCCAGCTCTATCAAGAGCCTATTTGAGTGTCCGGAAATATCGAGTGCGGAGCGTCATGCGATTGGCAAACCCGATTTTCGTTTCCTGTCGTGGTTGGAAAAGTCCATAGCGTGCTGTCGCTCATGTCGAGGAGTTGCGTGACATAATGTCCGCAATGGGAGCGATGTCGAACCGAGATCGCCTTATCCCGTTCTCAACATTGCAATTTCGCCCATCCGGGCATAGGACACATGGGATGAACGATATCGCTTTTTCCACTCTGCCGGCCCTGGAGCCGGGGTCGGTCTGGCTCGTTGGCGCCGGGCCGGGCGATCCGGGGCTTTTGACCCTGCTGGCCGCCAAGGGGTTGGCCGAGGCAGATGTCATCGTGCACGACGCGCTTGTCAATGAAGATTGCCTAAAGCTCGCCCCTTCGGGCGCGGTGCTGGAATATGCCGGCAAGCGCGGCGGCAAGCCGTCGGCCAAGCAGCGGGACATTTCCCTGCGGCTAGTGGAACTGGCGCGGGCCGGCAAGCGCGTTCTGCGCCTCAAAGGCGGCGATCCCTTCGTTTTCGGACGCGGCGGCGAGGAGGCGCTGATGCTCGTTCAGCACGGCATTCCCTTCCGCATCGTGCCCGGCATTACCGCCGGGATCGGCGGTTTGGCTTATGCCGGCATTCCAGTTACCCATCGCGACGTCAACCACGCCGTCACCTTCCTGACCGGCCATGATTCGTCCGGCGTGGTGCCTGACGCCATCGATTGGGAGGCTATCGGCAAAGGATCGCCTGTCATCGTCATGTATATGGCGATGAAGCATATCGCGCAGATCAGCACGAATCTCATTGTCGCCGGCCGTTCGGCGGACGAACCTGTGGCCTTCGTCTGCAATGCGGCGACGCCCTCCCAGCAAGTTCTGGAGACGACGCTTGGGCGTGCGCCTGCCGATATCGAAACGTCCGGTCTCGAGCCGCCGGCCATCGTCGTCGTCGGCGAAGTGGTGAAACTGCGGCCGTCGCTCGACTGGCTGGGCGCTCTTTCCGGTCGCGCGCTGGTATCGCCGAGCGAAAGGCAGAGCGAGAGCGGACGCAAGGTGCCGGCATGAGCGGACTTCTGATCGCGGCACCCTCATCAGGCTCCGGCAAGACCACCTTCACGCTTGGTTTGCTGCGGGCATTGCGAAACAGGGGTGTTGCGATCGCACCTGGCAAGACTGGACCCGATTATATCGATCCCGCATTTCACGCCGCGGCGGTTGGATCGCCCTGCCTCAATTTCGATCCCTGGGCGATGCGCGCCGAACTGATTTCAGCGAATGCCGCGCTTCATCGCGCCGGAGGGCGCATGCTTGTCATCGAGGGGATGATGGGGCTCTTCGATGGTGCTGCCGATGGTACGGGCACGCCCGCCGATCTTGCCGCTTTGCTCGGTCTTTCCGTCCTGCTCGTCGTCGACTGCTCGCGTATGTCGCAGTCTGTTGCGGCCATCGTCAGTGGCTTTGCCAATTTTCGTGCCGATATCCGCGTTGCCGGCGTCGTCCTTAATCGTGTCGCTAGCGACAGGCATGAGAGAATGCTGCGTCAGGCGCTGAATGCGGCGCGTATGCCAGTCGTTGCCGTTATCCGCAGTGATGCAAGCCTGGCATTGCCAGAGCGGCATCTCGGTCTTGTGCAGGCGGGAGAGCATGGGGCACTGGAGCAGTTTATCGAGGCGGCTGCCGGGATGGTATCGAAAGCCTGCGATTTCGAGCTGCTCTTGCGAGCGGCGCAGCAGCATCTCGTTCGCACCTCCGCGGCCAATATTGCGCGGCTTATGCCCTTCGGCCAGCGCATTGCCGTGGCGCGGGATATCGCATTCGCCTTTTGCTACGAGCATATGCTGCTCGGCTGGAAGCGGCGTGGCGCGGAAATATCCTTCTTTTCTCCGCTCGCGGATGAAGTTCCCTCGGCTGATGCCGATGCCATCTATCTCCCGGGCGGCTATCCGGAATTGCACGCCGATAAGCTTGCCGCCGCGTCGCAATTCCAGGATGGCGTGAAGGCGGCCGCGGCGCGCGGCGTGCGCATCTATGGCGAGTGTGGTGGCTATATGGTGCTCGGCGAGGGGCTTGTGGATGCGGCAGGTACCCGCCATCAAATGCTCGGTCTTCTGCCCGTCGTTACCAGCTATGAGAAACGACAGCGCCATCTTGGCTATCGGCGCGTAATGCCGCTTGCCCATTCCTTCTTCGACAAGCCAATGACGGCGCATGAGTTTCATTATTCGACCATCGTATCGGAAGGCGAGGCGGACCGCCTGTTTGCAGTCACGGATGCACTTAATGTCGATCTCGGTGCCGCCGGTCTGCAACGCGGCAATGTCGCCGGCTCCTACATGCATTTGATCGATCTAGCCGGTGAAGCCGCATGACCAACAGGATCGTCCACGGAGGCGGCATCACGGCTGCCGCACGCCAATATGGCGGGCGTCCGGAGGAATGGCTGGATCTATCGACCGGTATCAATCCCAATCCGGTGACATTACCGAAAATCCCCGTGGCGGCATGGCACAGGTTGCCTGACCAGCATTTGCAGGAGCGGGCGCGAGAAGCGGCGAGGAGCTATTACCGCAGCGGCGATATTCTGCCGCTGCCGGTTCCAGGCACGCAGTCGGTTATTCAGCTGCTCCCGAGGCTAGTGCCCGGTGGCAGTGTTGCGATCCTCTCGCCGACCTATGGCGAATATGCGCGCGCTTTTACGCTAGCCGGCCTGCAGGTTCGCCAAATATCGACGATTGGCGAACTCACCGGCGGTGACAGGCTGATCATTGCCGTCAATCCCAATAATCCTGATGGGCGGGTGCTGCCCATTGAGCAACTGCAGGAGCTGCATGACAGGCAGCGCGAGCAGGGCGGCCTTCTTCTGGTGGACGAGGCCTTCGGCGATATGGAGCCGGCGGCGAGCGTGGCGCCTCTTGCCGCATCGATGCCGAATCTGATCATCTTCCGTTCGTTCGGAAAGTTTTTTGGCCTGGCCGGACTTCGGCTCGGGTTCGTGATTGCCGAGGCCGCGATCCTGACCCGTTTTGAGGATTGGCTCGGCCCTTGGGCGGTTTCCGGGCCGGCTCTTTCGATTGCTGCCTCCCTGATGGAAAGCGATACAAGCGCCATCCGAAACCGCATTCTTCAAAGGCATTCGGCGCTGCAGACGATTCTTCGCCGCGGAAAGCTGCAGGTTGCGGGAGGTACGGCGCTGTTTGCTCTTGTTGCAGACGACCGGGCCGAGGGCATATACACGCATCTCTGCCGGCATCATATTCTCGTCCGCAAGTTCGATTACGCCGGCAATTGGCTGCGCTTCGGACTCGCTCCGGATGAGGCGGCAGACGAAAGACTCGCCGGGGTATTAGAGGATTATTCGACATGACCGCCGACGAACATTTGCTCATTCTGGTCCTTGCCTTACTGCTTGACCGCTTCGTCGGTGATCCCGACTGGCTTTGGCAGCGCTTTCCGCATCCGGTCGTACTGTTCGGCAAGGCGATTTCATCCTTTGATCGCCGTTTCAACGCAAAACACTTGCCGGGTGTCCTTCGCCGCCGCAACGGTGTCATGTCGATCGTTGCGCTGCTCATGGGAGCCGTGATCGCCGGCTGGGCCATTCACGGATTTCTCGCCTTCTTCGGCTGGCTCGGCATATTGGTAGAGGCAGGATTGGTGGCGGTTTTCATGGCGCAGAAGAGCCTTGGCGATCACGTGGGGGAGGTATCGCGAGCGTTGCGCTCCGATGGTCTGGACGGCGGCCGTCTTGCCGTATCGCGCATCGTCGGCCGCGATCCCGAGACGCTGGATGAGCCGGGTATCTGCCGCGCGGCCATCGAAAGTCTTGCCGAGAATTTTTCAGACGGCGTCGTCGCGCCCGCCTTATGGTACGGGTTCTTCGGGCTTCCGGGCCTGTTTTTCTACAAGATGCTGAACACTGCCGATTCGATGATCGGGCACAAATCCGAGACCTATGTCGATTTCGGCCGCGCTGCCGCGCGTCTCGACGATATCGCCAACTGGCCGGCCGCGCGCCTGTCCATCCTGTTGATTGCTGCCGGCGCTCTGATCAAGCGAGGAATCTCCGCGCTTGGAAATGCGATCCGCATCGCCGTCCGCGATGGCGGGCTGCATCGCTCGCCCAATTCCGGCCGGCCCGAAGCGGCTATGGCCGGCGCGCTCGATATCCAGCTTGCAGGTCCGCGAATCTATGGCGGTGAGCTCGTGCGCGAGCCGATGATCAACGGCTCCGGTCGCGATATTGCTACGGTCAACGATATCGAAGCTGGTATTTCCATATTCTATTCCGCCTGCACGATGCTGACGCTTCTCGCCTTCCTCGGCTTCCTGCTGCTCTTGTGAGGTCCCTAAATTAAGCAATCGCTCACTATATGTATTAATTTGGTATAATTGGCATAGCGATAGACTCTCCCATCGTCTGAATTGCTTCGAGAGGAAGCAAACAGTCGGAGGGGCAAGATGAGGCGTATCGCGTTCGCAGTAACGGCATGCCTGTGCATGCAATTCCACACCGTTTCGGCTCACGCCGGAACTGTTCTTGCAGTGGTCGATCTTCGATCGCAAACAATGACCGTTTCCGAGGATGGAGCTCTGAAGTATCGCTGGCGAGTGTCGACGGCGCGCAGAGGTTATGTGACGCCGACCGGCTCCTATACGGCCAAATGGCTGTCGAGGGATCATCGCTCGAAGAAATATGACGATGCGCCGATGCCTTACGCGGTGTTCTTCAATGGCGGCTATGCCATTCACGGCACCTATGAGGTGCGGCGGCTCGGCCGTCCGGCATCGCATGGCTGCGTTCGGCTCGATACCCGCAATGCCGCTACCTTCTTTGCGATGGCGGCTGACGCCGGGCTTCACAATACGCGCATCGTGATTAGCGAATAGACTTGCTTCGTCGTTGCGGTTCGGCCGCAATGCTGCCATATCCCGCGTCCACGTCGAGCGCGATTTCACGGGTATGACGCGACCATCATTTTGCTGTTTGCGCAACAGTGGCTTGCCAAATTGCCGGGGTTTCTGGTGGAAACCATTGGCTTTTGGAATGGATTTCCCTATGAGGGGGATGAATTATTATTTCAAGAGGTATGGGCAGTGACTGCTACATTTGACAAAGTTGCCGACATCATCGCTGAAACCAGCGAAATCGACCGTGACACGATCACCCCGGATAGCCACACGATCGACGACCTCGGCATCGACAGTCTGGACTTCCTGGATATCGTTTTCGCGATCGACAAGGAATTCGGCATCAAGATCCCGCTCGAGCAGTGGACGCAGGAAGTCAACGAAGGCAAGGTCTCGACCGAAGAATACTTCGTGCTGAAGAATCTCTGTGCCAAGATCGATGAGTTGCGCGCCGCCAAGGGCTGAGCGACATCCTTGCATTTTTTTGACGCCCAGCCGCCTTTGATATGGCGGCCGGGCGGTTTCATTCTTAAATAGCGTATCCCGCCCGCAGCATCCTGCCCTGCCGGGTTGGATCGGAGGCGTTGATGCTGCTGGAATATTTCCAGATGATCGACAGGATCGAGTCCGTCGATCTGTCCAAGGGCCAGTTGAAGGCTCGTTCCGTCGTTCCGGCGAAAAGCCCTGTTTTCGAAGGCCATTTCCCGGGCATGCCGCTGGTTCCCGGCGTTCTCCTTATCGAAACGATGGCGCAGGCTTCGGGGATGCTCGTGCTTGCGGCGACGAAATTTGCCTATATGCCGTTTCTGATGTCGGTCGATGGCGCGAAGATGCGGACCTTCGTGGAGCCGGAAGCCGAACTCGATATCGAAGCGGATTTGGAACACGAGGGTTCGGGCTTCGCCGTCACCAAGGCGCGTATTACCATTGCCGGAAAGAAGGTTTGCGATGCGCAGTTGAAGCTGCGCACCATGCCGTTTAATGAGGTGCCGCTCGGCGATATCGTGCGCAAGCGGGCAGGCGAGGTCGGACTTCTCGACGCCATCGCCGCCAACGGTTGATGCTGCCGGCTTGTTCGGCGCCGCATTCGAAGAGGATTGATGAATGAGCAAGGCTCAGAATGATGTGGTCATCACGGGTATCGGCATCGTTACCTGCCAAGGTGTTGGCAAGGACGCGCATGTCGCCCTGCTGAAGGCGGACAAGGCGCCGCCGACCATCGTCGAAACCGAGAAGTTCAAGCCCTATCCAGTGCATCCGCTGCCCGAAATCGACTGGTCGCAGCAGATCCCGAAGCGCGGCGATCAGCGGCAAATGGAAAACTGGCAGCGTATCGGCGTCTTTACGGCTGGATTGGCGCTCGACGATGCCGGCTTCAAGGATGATCTGGAAGCCTGCGGCACGATGGACATGATCGTTGCGGCCGGCGGTGGAGAGCGCGACACCAATGTCGATACGCTGATCGTCAACGAAGGCTTGAAGCGCAATGACCGCGAACTGCTGCTGAACGAGAAGCTGACGACCGAATTGCGGCCGACGCTGTTCCTTGCGCAGCTTTCGAACCTGCTTGCCGGCAATATCTCGATCGTGCACAAGGTGACGGGTTCGTCGCGCACCTTCATGGGCGAGGAAGCCTCCGGCATTTCCGCCGTCGAGACGGCGTTCCATCGTATCAAGTCCGGCGAATCGAGCCATGCTCTCGTGGGCGGTGCATTTTCCGCCGAGCGTCTGGACATGATCCTGTTAATCGAATCGATCAACGCGCATGCCATCGGTGACTGGCATCCTGTCTGGTCGCGCAAGCCGGAAGATGGCGGCGGCATGATCATGGGTTCGCTGAGTGCCTTCCTCGTTTTTGAATCGCGTGCGCATGCCGAGGGTCGCGGCGCCCATATCTATGCGACCATCGATGCCGTCGAGGGTGATCGCGGCCGGCGCGACGAGGGCAAATTCGAGGGGCGGCTGGAGCGCATGCTCGCGCCAGCTAAACAGACGTCCGGCGATGCGACCGTCGTCTTTTCGGGCACGACGGCGATCCCCGATCTTGCCCAGCGCGAAAAAGCGGTGATCGAGGCGCAGCTTCCAGGCTCGGCCATCCGCGCCTATTCCGGTGTTTCCGGCCACGGGCTGGAAAGCCAGTTCCCACTCGGGCTGGCCTTTGCGGCATTGGCCGTCGCCAACCAGGCCAAGGTGCCGCCTTTCGATGCTGCGCATGAAAAGCCAATGACGGCGGGTGCCCGCAAGGCCGTGGTCACGACCGTTGGGCATATGCGCGGCGAAGGCATTGCCGTATTGTCAGCTGAAGCGTGAGGAACAGGATATGACCGCTTACAAGGATCATCTCGGACGCCCGATCGTCGCCGTTACCGGCATGGGGATCATCACGTCGCTGGGGCAGGGCCTGCAGGACAATTGGAACGCATTGTCGTCTGGCACTTCCGGCATTCATGGCATCACCCGCTTTCCGACGGACGGGCTTTCGACGCGCATCGCCGGCACCGTGGATTTCATCGATATCCCCGTTCCGAACGCCGTCGAGCGCTCCTACGCGTTCGCCCGCGAAACGACCATCGAGGCCCTGGCCCAAGCCGGCATTTCCGGTGATTTCGATGCCCCACTCTTTCTGGCCGCACCGCCGATCGAACCAGAATGGAGTGCCCGCTTTGAGCTGGCCGACCGTTCTCCTCCGGCAGATCATGAAGGGGACGCGTATGAACGCTTCCTTGCCGCCATGCGTCAGCGTCCCGATCCTGCCTTCCATGAAGCGGCTCTTTTCGGCGCCATTTCCGAGCGGCTTGCCGACCGTTTCGGCACGCGCGGCCTGCCGGTGACACTGTCGACAGCCTGTGCATCGGGCGTGACCGCCATCCAGCTCGGTATCGAGGCGATCCGCCAGGGGCGCACGACGCGGGCACTGACCGTCGCGACCGATGGTTCGCTCAGCGCCGAGGCGCTGATCCGCTTCTCGCTGCTGTCGGCGTTGTCGACGCAGAACGATCCGCCGACCAAGGCCTCCAAGCCCTTCAGCAAGGACCGCGACGGCTTCGTCATCGCCGAAGGGGCGGCGACGCTGGTGCTGGAATCGTTGGAGGCGGCAGTTGCGCGTGGTGCGAAGATCCTAGGGATCATGAAGGGCGCCGGCGATAAGGCTGATTCCTTCCACCGCACGCGGTCTTCGCCAGACGGCGGTCCGGCGATCGCTACGATCCGCGCAGCACTTGCCGATGCCGGTATGGCCGAGACCGATATCGGCTACATCAACGCTCACGGCACTTCGACGCCGGAAAATGACAAGATGGAATATGGCGCGATGTCCGCCGTGTTCGGCGAACGGCTTCCGAGCATTCCGGTTTCCTCGAACAAGTCAATGATCGGCCATACGCTGACGGCGGCGGGTGCAGTCGAGGCGGTGTTCTCGCTGCAGACGATGCTGACCGGCACGTTGCCGCCGACCATCAACTACAACAATCCGGACCCGTCGATCATTCTCGACGTGGTACCGAACAAGAAGCGTGAAAAGCAGGTGAATGCCGTTCTTTCGAACTCTTTCGGGTTCGGTGGTCAGAATGCCAGCCTTGTCATGGCGCTTGAACCGGCTTAATCGGACTTCTGAAAAACAGAATACAACTGCGCCCGAGAGGCGAGGGACTTTGCCATGCGTGCTTTGCAACTGATCGACGACCGCAAACTTGAGATCACCGATCTGCCAGAGCCGGAGGCGCCTGGTGCGGGTGAGGTGACCTTGCGCGTCAAGGCTGTCGCTCTCAATCACATCGACGTCTGGGGCTGGCGCGGCATGGCATTTGCCAAGCGCAAGATGCCGCTGGTCATCGGCGCGGAGGCTGCCGGCGTGGTCGAAGCGATCGGGCCGGGCGTTGCCAATGTCCTGCCGGGTCAGCTGGTGTCGATCTACGGCGCACGCACCTGCGGCCTCTGCCGCCATTGCCGCGAGGGGCGCGACAACCTCTGCGAACATGTCGGCGGCGTGCATGGTTTCCATCTCGATGGCTTCGCGCAGGAGAAGGTCAATCTGCCGGCTCGCCTGCTTGTTCCGGCGCCTCCCGGCGTCGATGCGGTGGGTGCAGCGCTTGCCCCGGTGACTTTCGGTACCGTCGAGCACATGCTGTTCGACAACGCCAAGCTGGAGCCCGGCGAAACCATCCTCGTTCATGCCGGCGGTTCGGGCATCGGCACGGCCGCCATCCAGCTTGCCAAGAAGATCGGCTGCACGGTCATCACCACGGTCGGCTCCGATGACAAGATCGAGAAGGCCAAGGCGCTTGGCGCCGATCACGTCATCAATTATCGCACAGACCGCTTCGAAGGCGTCGTGCGCAAGCTGACGAAGAAGAAGGGTGTCGACGTGGTCTTCGAGCATGTCGGTAAGGATACCTGGGCCGGCTCCATGCTTTGCATGAAGCGCGGCGGACGTCTCGTCACCTGCGGTTCGACATCGGGCGTTTCGACCGAAATGAACCTGATGATGCTGTTCCAGCAGCAGCTGAAGCTCCTCGGCTCCTTCGGCTGCCGCATGGAGAACATGGCCAATGCCATGCAAAAGATGGCGCGCGGCCTCGTTCATCCCGTAATCGATACCGAAGTCGGCTTCAATGACATCGATCGGGCGCTGGAGCGGATGGAATCGCGCCAGATCTTCGGCAAGATCATCCTGAAGATGGACTGAACCGCGTGAAGCTTTTCATCACCCGGATTGTCCTTGCGCTCAGAAATTTCCGGCAGTGGCTGGTGGCGCAGATCATTTTCGGATTCCTCAATTTCCTGAAACTGTTTCCGGCGGATGCAGGCATCAACTTTGCCGACTGGCTGACCCGCAAGATCGGTCCGCGCATGCGCCGGCATCAATTGATGCTGACCAACCTGTGCAATGCCTTTCCGGAAAAGAGCGAGGCGGAGATCGATGAGATCGCGCGCGCAAGTTGGGGCAATATGGGCCGGCTGGCGGCTGAATACGTCTTTCTCGACCGGCTTTTCGACTTCGATCCCTTTAGCGACAAGCCAGGTCGCATCGAAGTTTCCGGTATTCCGATCTTTCTCGATCTCAGGGACAATCCGCGCCCGTTCATCGTCTTTACCGGCCATACCGGCAATTTCGAACTACTGCCCGTCGCGGGCGCTGCCTTCGGACTGACCGTGACCGTGCTATTCCGGCCGCCGAACAATCCTTATGTCGCTCAGAAGGTCTTCGACTTTCGCGCCAAGCGCATGGGCAATCTCGTACCCTCGCACGCCGGGTCATCTTTCGCGCTTGCCAGAGAGCTTGAGGCCGGTCGCGGTGTCGGGGTGCTGGTCGACCAGAAATTCCGTAAAGGTTTGAAAACGTTGTTCTTCGGCCGGGACGTGAAGACGAATCCGCTGCTGCCGAAGCTTGTGCGCCAGTTCAATTGCGAGGTCTATCCGGCCCGCTGCATCCGCTTGCCCGGCAATCGATACCGGCTGGAGATCGAGCCGAAGCTTGAAATGCCGCGCAACGAAGCCGGCGGTCTCGATCTGACCGCAACGGCGCAGATGCTGAACGACAAGGTCGAGAGCTGGGTGCGGGAAAACCCCGAGCAATGGCTCTGGTATCATGACCGCTGGAATATCAAGAAGAGCGTTTTCTAGGCATCCATTCCGGTGCGTTGCGGATAGTTCTGCATGTATAGTTGCATCCGGTCTTCGTGCAGTCATTACGCCCAGTAAGCCTTGCATTTCAGAAAGTTCTCCTTTCCCGAGAACTTCCGCTCATCTGGATTGAAAGTGGGGGTAAGTCATGTTAATTCACAGTACAGAAAGTTTGGTGAGATTGCGGACACCAAGCTGAATATCCTTGAGCATGGCAACGCCGGGAATCGAGGCCCCTGCGTCCTGTTATGTTCTGGGACAGGAGGGCAATTTTGCTGGCACTCTTTCATGCCTTCTCCACGAAATGTAACCAGATTCAGCGTGCGATAAAACTTGGCGATGATGAGCTTGTAGCGTCACTTGATCGCGAATTGGAGCCACTTATCGCGGCTATCCTGGCCTATAAGGCCACGAGTCTGCTTGAAATTTACATGCAGCTCCAGTTCATGAACAATCTAATCCGGGAAGAATCGGACGATCGCTCGCGCGTCATGCGCAACTCCGCATCGCTGTCGGTGCTGATCGATCGCTATTTCGGCGGTGCAAATGAAGCAGCGGGCGAAGTTCTTAGGGCGTTTTCAAGCGAGAAAATCGATCGGGACGATGCGTTCGGCCTCGAAGAAAGCAGCGTTCTGAACGATGTCATTCTGGACAGCCTGCCGGATCGCGTTGCCGTCGTAACGCGGGACTATCGTTACCTCTACAGCAACGCCGCCAATTCGGAGTTTCTGAAGTCGAAGCCGATGGAACTCGTAGGACGCCACATCTCGGAATTCGTCGGTGCGGAAGATTTCGAAAACAGCCTCAAGGCGAAGCTTGATGCCTGCTTTACCGGAGAGAAGGCGGAGTGCCTTTATCCCTCCTATCGTCAGATCGAACCTGGCAAGGTATTTCACTGCACCATGACGCCGTTGCGCGCAAAGGCGGACGTGATCGGCGCACTGCTCGTCATGCACGAGATCATCGCCGTTCCTGCAGGCATGCTGGTGGCCTGAACTCGCGTTCAGGCCCCAAACAACAGTTTTCCAATCATGTCGGGCATTGGGCGAAGGTGAGCTTCGCTTGATTTCACGCTGTCTCGGTCCGTTTTGATCGTATCGGACCGCGATTTATCGTTCGCCTGTTCGTTATCGCTGCTGCATTCGAAGCAGTGGCAGCGGAACCGGACCCCTTTCGGCTGTTTCATGCCCGCAGCCTGTTCCAGCTTGCAAAAGGATCGGGCAGATCTCGCCAGCGCTCAGGCGTGAAGCGGTCCGCCTTGACGAGGCAGGCATCCAGTTCGGCGGTAATCTGTTTTTCGCTCATCGGATCGGCGCCGATGAACACCAGCTCTTGGCGGCGGTCCCCCCAGATGGGATCGAGATAGGGTGCCAGCGCCCGCTGAAAGCCAGGATCGCGCGGCCATTGATCCTGCGGCACAGCGGCCCACCAGAGGCCCATCTTGCTCGTGCGGACGAGCGCACCCGCCTGGCTCATTTCGCCGACAAAGTATGGGCGGGTCGCAAGCCAGAAGAAGCCCTTGGCCCTGACTACGCCCGGCCACGAACGATTGAGAAAGGCTTGGAATTTAAGAGGATCGAATGGTTTCCTCGCGCGATAGACGAAGGAGCGGATGCCATATTCCTCCGTTTCCGGAACGTGATCCTTGAAGCCGTGCAATTCCTTGTACCAGAGCGGATGGGTTTCGGCTCTATCAATGTCGAAGCGTCCCGTGCCGAGAACCTCCACCGGTTCGACCGCACCGAAATCCGCCTCGATGAGACGCGCATCGGGATTGAGGCCGACGATGATCTTGCGCGCGGCATCGCGTTGTTCGGCCGTTGCCGAACCGACCTTGTTGAGAATGACGACATCGGCAAATTCGATCTGCTCGACCAGCAGGTCGACGATGGTCCGGTTGTCGCCGTCGCCGGCGGTTTCGCCTCGGTCGGCAAGGAAATCCGTCGATCCATAGTCGGCGAGAAGATTGGCGGCATCGACGACGGTCACCATCGTATCGAGCCGGGCAACGTCGGAAAGACTGCTGCCATCCTCGTCGCGGAACTCAAAGGTGGTGGCGACGGGCAGGGGCTCGGCGATGCCTGTGGATTCGATCAGCAGATAATCGAAGCGGTCTTGCTTTGCGAGTTGGCGGACTTCCTTCAGCAGGTCGTCGCGCAGCGTGCAACAGATGCAGCCATTGGTCATCTCGACGAGCTGTTCCTCCGTGCGGGAGAGATTGGCGCCGCCATCGCGCACCAGCGCCGCATCAATGTTGACCTCGCTCATGTCGTTGACGATGACGGCAACGCGCAAGCCCTCGCGGTTGTTGAGGATATGGTTGAGCAGCGTCGTCTTGCCGGCGCCGAGAAAACCGGAGAGAACGGTAACCGGGAGCTTCTTGTTCATGACAGCTTCCTTTGTAATGTAATATCATTACATATGTTGCGATGAAAAAAGCGAGCAGTATGCCCGCTTTCTTCGGTGATGTTCAGCCTTGCGCTGAAAGGCAGGTTTTCAGGGAGCTCGCAATGCCGCGCATTAGATCGAAATAGAGATCTGGCCCCTGCGGCA
Organism: Rhizobium centroccidentale; assembly: GCF_030182565.1. Classification (NCBI taxonomy): domain Bacteria; kingdom Pseudomonadati; phylum Pseudomonadota; class Alphaproteobacteria; order Hyphomicrobiales; family Rhizobiaceae; genus Rhizobium; species Rhizobium centroccidentale. Next base: position 422,175 of record NZ_JAQJCG010000002.1, read on the forward strand.
GCGTTGCAGCTTCCGGATCCAGGACACCAGATTTTGCCGCCGTGCCTTCCAGCACCACATTGACCAGTTTCGGTTCGAATTGCGGCTCGGCAAAGACGCAGGTTGCGCCGAGATCGGCGACCTTGCCGTGGATTTCGGCGACGCGCTGCGCGCCCGGGATGGTTTCCGGGCTGACCGTGATCGAGCCTGAGACGCGTACGCCATAACGGTGCTCGAAATACTGGTAGGCATCGTGAAAGACGATGAAGGGCTTGTCCTTAACTGGAGCGAGCGTCGAGGCGATTTCCGTATCGAGCGCATCAAGCTTGTCGTTCAGAGCTTTCTGGTTCGCTTGATAGGTCAGGGCGTTGACGGGGTCCGCCGCGACGAGGGAAGTGGTGATCTCGGAAACCATCGCCTTGGCGTTTTGCGGATCGAGCCAAAGGTGAGTGTCGAACTCGCCGTGGTCATGATCGTGCCCATGGGCGTGAGCGTCGCTGGCCTCATGTTCGTCGCCATCGTCATGCGGTTCGAAGGCGCCGCCTTCGCGGAACTTGAGTTTGGTGATGCCGGGAGCATCGTCGAGCTCGACGACGGTTGCGTTGGTACCGAGTGCGGCAATCGGCTTCTGCAGAAAGGCTTCCATGCCCGGCCCAACCCAGAAGACCAATTTAGCCTCCTGAAGGCTGCGCGCATTCGAAGGCTTGAACGCGTAGGTATGCGGCGAAGCAGCACCATCGACGATCAGATCCGGCGTGCCGACGCCTTGCATGACGGCGGCGACTAACGAGTGGATCGGCTTGATGGAAACGACGACTTTGGGCGCATCGGCTGCAGTTGCGGTCGTGCTGACGAGCAGGCCGGAAAGGAGAAGGGAGGCCGCGACGGGAAGAAGAGTTTTTGCTGCGTTCATGCCAGAAATGCCCTTGAATGGGTCTGTTATGTTATTACATCAATTGCGTAATGCTATAACGTGTGCGATAGCATGGCGCAATAGTGCAATTGGAAATTTCATGCTTTCTTCCATCGACAGCAAGAGCCGGCCGCTGGTGTCGCTCCATGATGTCGGCGTCCGCCGCGCCGGCCGCTGGCTGGTGCGCGGCGTCGATTTTTCCGTGAGCCGGGGCGAGATCGTCACACTGATCGGCCCGAACGGTTCCGGCAAATCCACGAGCGCCAAAACAGCGATCGGCGTGCTGAAGCCGGACGAAGGGCGCGTGGAGCGCATTGCCAATCTGAAGGTCGGCTATGTCCCGCAGAAGCTTGCCATCGATTGGACCCTGCCGCTCAGCGTGCAGCGATTGATGACTCTGACGGGACCTTTGGCGGAGCGCGAGCTGGTCGCGGCGCTGGAGGCAGTCGGCATAGGGCATCTCGCGAAAGCTGAGGTACAGCATCTTTCCGGCGGTGAATTCCAGCGAGCGCTTTTGGCGCGCGCCATCGCCCGCAAGCCCGATCTGCTTGTTCTCGACGAGCCCGTGCAGGGCGTGGATTTCAACGGTGAGATCGCGCTTTACGATCTCATCAAGTCCATCCGCAATTCGCAGGGCTGCGGTATCCTGCTGATTTCACATGATCTGCATGTCGTCATGGCGGCGACGGATACGGTGGTTTGCCTGAACGGCCATGTCTGCTGCCGCGGCACGCCGCAGACCGTCAGCCAGAGCCCGGAATATGTGAAGCTGTTCGGTACGCGGGCGGCACAATCCCTGGCGATCTACAGCCACCATCACGACCATACGCATCTGCCTGATGGTCGTGTGCAGCATGCGGACGGTTCGATTACGGACCATTGCCATGCCGATGATGGCCATCACCATCATGAGCATAGCGATCATCATCACGATCACGATGATCATCATCATGACCATGCCGAGGGAGAGCGCCATGTTTGACGATTTCTTCCTGCGCGCCGTCGTGGCCGGCGTGGGGCTGGCGCTGACGACCGGGCCGCTCGGCTGCTTCATCATCTGGCGGCGCATGGCCTATTTCGGCGACACGATCTCGCATTCGGCGCTGCTCGGCGTGGCGCTGTCGCTGCTTTTTCAGCTCAATCTGACACTCTCCGTCTTCGCTGTTGCCGCGCTTGTGTCAATCCTGCTCCTGTTCCTGCAGCGGCGGCAAGCGCTCTCGGCTGACGCGCTGCTCGGCATTCTCTCTCATGCGACGCTGGCGATCGGCCTAGTCATTGTCGCCTTCATGAGTTGGGTGCGGATCGATCTCATCGCCTTCCTTTTCGGCGACATTCTGGCCGTCAGCCAGTCCGATATCGCGGTGATCTGGGGCGGCGGCATTCTCGTGCTGGCGGCGATTGCGTGGCTCTGGCGGCCGTTGCTGGCTTCGACCGTCAATCCCGAACTCGCCGAGGCTGAAGGTCTGCGGCCGGAGCGTGCAAGGCTGTTCTTCATGCTGCTGATGGCCGTGGTGATCGCGATCGCCATGAAGATCGTCGGCATTTTGCTTATCACCGCGCTGCTGATCATTCCCGCGGCCACGGCGCGCCGCTATGCCGCCACTCCGGAAACGATGGCGGTTTTCGCCTCATTGCTCGGCGCCATCGCCGTTGTCGGCGGGCTTTTCGGGTCGCTGCGCTATGACACGCCGTCCGGCCCGTCGATCGTGGTTGCGGCGCTCGTTCTATTTATCTTCAGTCTGCTGCCCCTCGTTCGCAGGAGCGGCACGCCAGCGGCGCAACAGAGAGGACAGTCGTCATGACCACTCCGATGCTCACCAAGAACCAGTCCCTCGTTTTCGATATTCTGACCAAGGCGGAAGCGCCGCTTAGCGCCTATACCATTCTCGACAAGCTGCGCGATCAGGGTTTCCGCGCGCCGCTGCAGGTTTACCGGGCGCTCGATAAGCTGTTGGAATATGGCGTCGTGCATCGGCTCGAGAGCATCAACTCCTTCGTCGCCTGCGCCCATCCGCATGAGGATTGCCATAGCCACGGCCTCGTCGCCTTCGCGATCTGCGAAAGCTGCGGCCAAGTGATTGAGTTCCACGACCACGAAGTGGATCATCGGCTGATGGACTGGCTGAAATCACAGAAGTTCAAGGCGGAAAAGTCGACCATCGAAATTCGCGGCCATTGTGCCAATTGCGCGGCTTGAGCCAGGGGCCGCACCGTATTCCGTGCTCCATCAATTATTTATGAGAAAATTCTAATCTAATATTTTAAGATCACGTGCGAAGCGCTGCCAGTTGGCGACGTAATGCTGGGCGGAACGGCGCAGGCCTTCGATTGCGGTTTCGTCCAGTGTGCGAATGGCTCTTGCCGGTGCGCCGACGATCAGGGAACCATCCGGAAATTCCTTGCCTTCGGTGACGAGCGCATTGGCGCCGACGAGGCAATTATTGCCGATCTTCGCGCCGTTCAGGATCGTTGCGCCCATGCCGATCAGCGAATTGTTGCCGATGGTGCAGCCGTGAATGATGGCATGATGGCCGATGGTGCAGCCTTCGCCGATCGAAACAGGAAAGGCAGGATCGGTGTGGATCATCGTGCCTTCCTGAATATTCGTCGCCTTGCCTATGGCGATCAGTTCATTGTCACCGCGCAGGACCGAGCCGAACCAGATGCCGACATCCTCGCCGATCTCGACCTTGCCGATGACGCTGGCATCGGGCGCGATCCAGTAGCGGCCCGGCTCGGGTGTTTTCGGCGTCGAGCCGGCAAGGGCGTAAAGCGGCATGGTCGATCCTCCTCGGTCAGACGACGTTCAGCACAAGATTGGCGACGCCATCGACGGCGCAGCTGATCCGGTCGCCCCGCACAACAGGGCCGACGCCGGCGGGCGTGCCGGTCATGATGATATCGCCCGGGGCCAGCGTGAACAGCTTGGAGAGTTCGGCGATGATCTCAGGCACCTTCCAGATCATCTGGGAGAGATCGCCTCTCTGGGCAGCCTCGCCATTGCGCATCAGCCAGATGCCGCCCTTGTCGGGATGGCCGACGCGGGTGGCCGGAGCCAATGCGGAAACCGGAGCCGAATGATCGAAGGCTTTGCCGATTTCCCAGGGGCGGCCGAGTTTCTTGGCCTCACCCTGCAGGTCGCGGCGGGTGAAATCGATGCCGACGCCATAGCCATAGACGCAATCCAGTGCCTGTTCGACCGGGATGTCCGCGCCACCGCCGCGCAGCGCCACGACAAGCTCCACTTCGTGATGCACGTCCGACGACAGGGCGGGATAGGGGAAATCGCTCGAGACAAGCAGATTGTCCGGGTTCTTTTGGAAGAAGAAAGGCGGTTCGCGGGTAGGGTCATGACCCATCTCGATGGCGTGGTCGGCATAGTTGCGGCCGACGCAATAGACACGGCGCACGGGGAAGAACTCGGTCTCACCCTCGATCGGCAGAAGGACAGGGGCAGGTGGCGGAATGACTGTCGTTAGTGGGGCGTTCATATGCGCTTTCGAAACTTTCATCTTTTTCAGAGGGCTGCTGCCGTCCGACTCCGTCAGGCAAGCTAGCATTATTGTTACAGCCGCGAAAACTGGCCTTTTTGAGGGATTTGGTGTAGAGCGCGGATCAGAAAGGTTTCCCATGTATAGCGACGCACTGAAAACTGGCCGCAAGATCTTTGCGGTAGCCCCTATGATCGACTGGACGGATCGCCATTGCAGATACTTGCATCGGCAGATCAGCCGGCATGCCTTGCTCTATACCGAGATGGTGGTGGCCGATGCGATCATTCACGGGCCGCGCGACCGGCTGCTGGGGCGTGATGTCAGCGAACATCCCGTTGCACTGCAGCTTGGCGGCTCCGACCCGGCCAAGCTTGCCGAGGCGCTGCGGATCGCCGAAGCCTATAACTATGACGAGATCAACCTGAATGTCGGCTGTCCTTCGGATCGGGTACAGTCAGGCACCTTCGGCGCTTGCCTGATGCTGACGCCGGAGACGGTCGCATCGTGCGTTGCCGCCATGAAGGCGGTTTCGAAGGCGCCTGTTACCGTGAAATGTCGGATCGGCGTCGATGAGCAGGAGCCGGAAGAGGCCTTGCCGGAGCTGATGACGCGCGTGCTCGATGCCGGCGCCGATGCGATCTGGATCCATGCCCGCAAGGCTTGGCTAAAGGGCCTGTCGCCCAAGGAAAACCGCGAGATCCCACCGCTGGACTATGATATCGTCTATCGCATGAAGAGCCGTTGGCCCGATGTGTTCATCGGCATCAATGGCGGCATTCAGACGTTGGATCAAGCCGAAGCGCATTTGGCCCATGTCGACGGCGTCATGCTCGGTCGCGCCGCCTATCAGAATGCCGCCATTCTCGCTGACGTCGACCATCGCTTCTTTGGCCAACCGGCTGCCGAGGCCGACTGGAACGGACTGCGCGACCGGATGATGGACTATGTGGAGCGCCACATCGCCAATGGCGGTCGTCTGCAGCATGTCGCACGCCATATGGTTGGCCTCTTCACCGGCCTGCCGGGCTCACGTCGCTATCGCCAGATCCTCTCCACCGATGCCAACAAGCCAGGCGCGGGGCCGGAGGTGATTGCGGCGGCCTTCGCCGCGGTGGATTTTGGCGCGGATTCGGAGCGGGTCAGCGCTTGATGGGGCTCCACGCGCCCTCGTGGTTCAAGGGCAGCTTTTGCTCCCACCCTGGGACAGAGCAATCGCATATGGACAGGTTAGCCCCTCATCCGTCCTCTCACAGTTTCGCTTCGCTTAACTGTTCGAGTCCACCTTCTCCCCGCATGCGGGGCGAAGGGGTTTGACGGGATCGCTCCCTCTCCCCGTCAAAACGGGGAGAGGGCTGGGGTGAGGGGCACTTTCTATTTTATATGCAATGGCCCTTGCCTCCGGGGGTAAGGAAGCAGTTTGATGTCAAAAGATCTCCTCACTCCCGTCATCCTCGGGCTCGACCCGAGGATCCACGCCCAAGCACGTGGGCGTATCTAAATCGACAGAAGTGCTGGTTTCGCTTTGGGAGCCTATCCCTTTTCGCCAGAGGATGACGGAATGTTAGGATGGTCCGGGGCAGGCAACGGACTTGCGGTAAGGGCCATAGCCTGCTTCAGGACGAGGGTACCATCCTCACATACGAAAAACGGCGCGGTTTTCACCGCGCCGCTCGAAACCTTATTCAGGCAGTCCCCGGGGCTTAGTTAGCCTGGATGTTGACAGCCTTCGGGCCCTTGCCCATGCGATCCGGCTCGGTGTCGAAGGTGACCTGCTGGCCTTCGCGCAGCGACTGGATGCCGGAAGCCTGAAGAGCGGAGATGTGGACGAAAACGTCCTTCGCGCCGCCGTCAGGAGTGATGAAACCAAAACCCTTGTCCTGGTTGAAGAATTTTACGGTGCCCTTGGTGGCCATGGGGGATAGTCCTTTACCCATCAGTCTTAGTTTATCCGGATGAACCCGGACGGCTTTGCTTCCGCAACATGCGAAAGCCAGTCGAGAAGTTCACGTACGGGGAAAGAACGTCTGCGCGGGTCAGAAGACCCAACCGCTGCCTGCCGCAAGCGGATCACCAAATCAGTCCAGTCACCGGCATGCAAATGCCCGAGCATGCATATGGGTGACAGGGTTTTCAGAAAAAGGCAAGGGGCAATATCGGGGCAGGGTGGGAAACGGGTAGGATAGGGTGGGGAATTTCAAGGGG